>JBKJOK010000097.1:0-3220 GCA_046595595.1 Candidatus Limnocylindrales bacterium | reverse complement strand
GGCGCCCACATGACCCTCCTGCCCCGGATCACGAAGCTCCTCCGCGAGACAGGCCTCGACGACGTCCTCGTGACCGCCGGCGGGATCATCCCGGACGACGACGTGAAGGCGCTGGCCGAGGTCGGCGTCGCGCGGGTCTTCGGCCCCGGGACCACGATCGCCGAGGTCGCCGAGTACCTCCGGACGAACGCCCGGCCGCGCGACTGACGGTGGCCGGACCGACCGACATGCCGGATCCGGCGACGCGCGCGCACGAGCTCGTCGCCGCGGCCGGTGCCGGTGACCGTCGTTCCCTGGCCCGCCTCCTGACCGCGGTCGAGAACCGGACGGCGCTCGCCGAGCCGGCCCTCAGGGAGCTGTACCCACTCGCGGGCGGGGCCCACGTCGTGGGGATCACGGGCCCGCCCGGGGCAGGGAAGTCGACGCTGGTCGCGGCGCTGATCGGCGAGATCCGCAAGGCCGGCCGGGCCGTGGCGGTGGTCGCGGTCGATCCCTCGTCGCCGATCACCGGCGGCGCCCTCCTCGGCGACCGGGTTCGGATGCAGAGCTACGCCGGCGATCGCGACGTCTTCATCCGCTCGATGGCGGCCCGTGGCCACGCCGGCGGCCTCGCCTCGACGACCGGCGCCGCGACGGCCGTCCTCGCCGCTGCCGGGTTCGACCTGATCCTGATCGAGACCGTGGGGACCGGCCAGAGCGAGGTCGAGGTCGCCGCCGCGGCAGATACGACGGTCGTGCTCGAGGCGCCCGAGATGGGCGACGAGGTCCAGGCGATCAAGGCCGGGCTGCTCGAGGTCGCGGACCTGGTCGTCGTGAACAAGGGCGACAAGCCGGGCGCGCAACGAACCGCGGCTCAGCTTCGGGCGATGCTCGTCGCGGGCGGCGGACCGGTCGTGGGTGGCAACTCCGACGGGTCTCCCCAACGCCCACGCCCGAAGCGACCCGAGATCCTGATCACGACGGCCTCGACCGGGGCCGGCGTCCCCGAGCTGCTGGCCGCCATCGACCGCCACCGCGCGACGGGCGCCGCTGGCTCGACCGAGGAGGCCCGTCTCGCCCGAGCCGAGGCCCAGGTCTGGGCGATCGTCGCCGACCGCCTGCGCGCGCGACTTCACGCTCCGGCGGCCCTCGAGCGCACGACCCGGACGCTGCTTGCCGTTGCGGCACACGACCTCGATCCCTACGCGGCAGCCGACCGGCTCATCGAGGAGATCGGCGACGGCGCCGGCAACCCGGGCGCGCGGAGCGGTGCACGGGGCTCCTGATGTGAGCCGCGGTTCCCTGCCGGCACCCGATCGGCCGCGCCTTCTGACCGTCCCGTTCGTCGCCCTCGCGGCGGCGACGCTCGCGTTCTTCGTGGCGGGCGGCGTCGTCCTTCCGATCGCTCCACGATTCGCCAAGCTGGCCCTCGGCGCCGACGCCCTTGGCTTCGGGATCGCGATCGGGTCGTTCAGCGTGGCATCCCTCCTCCTCCGTCCGGCCGTCGGCTGGTCGAGCGACCGGTTCGGCCGGCGGCCCCTCCTGATCGGCGGCTCGGTCCTCGCCGTGGTCGCTCTTGCGCTGCACCTGGCGGCGACGGACCTCACGACCTTCACCCTCGCCCGCGCCCTCCTCGGCGCGGCCGAGGGCTTCTTTTTCGTGGCCGCCCTGGCCGCCGCGAGCGACATCGCGCCCGAGGCTCGCCGGGGCGAGGCGATCAGCTTCCTGTCGCTGTCGCTGTACCTCGGGATTGCGATCGGCCCGCCGATCGCCGAAGCCATCTTCGAGGCCGGGTCCTATGCCGCGGTCTGGATCGCGGCCGCCGCAATCGCGGCGATCGCCGCCGTGTTGTCTCTGCTCGTGCCCGAGTCGGCGCCCGGCGTCGCGGGGCCGCCGGCAAGCCGGGCCCGCCGCGGCCCAGGCGGCCCGCTCATCCATCCGGCCGGAATCGTTCCAGGGGTCGTGATCCTTCTCGGTCTGTGGGGGATGGCCGGATACCTGACGTTCCTGCCCCTCTACATGCCGGCGGTGGGGCTGAGCGGGGCGGGCCTGCCGTTGACCCTCTACGCCCTGACGGTCGTCGGGTTGCGGATCGTCGGGGCGACCTGGCCCGACCGATTCGGGGCGGCACGATTGTCCGGGGCCGCCCTCGGTCTGTCGGCGATCGGCCTCGGGCTGCTGGGCGCGGTCGTCTCGCCGTTCGGGCTGTACCTCGGCACGATCGTGTTCGCCGCGGGCGTGGCCTTCACGATGCCGGCGATCCTCGCTCTCGCGGTATCACGGGTCCCGCCGACGGAGCGCGGCAGCGTCGTCGCGACCGCAACGATGTTTCTCGATCTGGTCTTCGGGATCGCGCCGGTCACCCTGGCCTATGTCGCCGATGCCGCCGGCAGCGGCCCGAGTCGCTATGCCGCCGTGTTCCTCGTGTCGGCAGTCCTCGCCGCGATCGCCGGCGCACTGCTCGTCGCCCGTCGCCACCAGCTCGATCCGGCGACGCCGGCCGTCAGGACGTAGGCTCTGCCACGATGTCCATCGACCGAGTCGTCGTTGCCGGAGCCGGGCTCATGGGCCACGGGATCGCCCAGGTGTTCGCCGCCACAGGGCGGTCGATCGCGCTGTACGAGCCGGATCTCGCCCGGGCCGAGGCCGGCCGCGAGCGGATTGCCGGAACCCTCGATCGATCGGTCCGCAAGCGCCGGCTCGCGTCCGAGGTGCGCGACGCGATCCTCGGTCGGATCAGCGCGACCGCCGATCTCGCCGGGGCCGCCTCGGGTGCCGATCTCGTCGTCGAGGCCGTGTTCGAGGACCTCGCCGTCAAGACGAAGCTGTGGGCCGAGATCGACCGGCACGCGCCCGAACGGGCGATTTTCGCCTCGAATACGTCGTCGATCGCGATCGACGTGCTGGCCGCCGCGCTCGGCGAGCCACGCCGGGCTCGTTTCCTGGGGATGCACTTCTTCAGCCCGGTCCCGGTGATGCCCCTGATCGAGCTGATCCGGGGCAGCGCGACATCCGATGCCACGGAGGCCGTCGTCCGCTCGATCGCCGCCGAGCTCGGCAAGAAGGTCATCGTCTCGGCCGATCGCCCGGGCTTCATCGTCAACCGGATCCTGATGCCGTTTCTGGCCGAATCGATGCGGGCCTACGAGGAGGGCCTCGGCACGGCCGACGACATCGACACCGGGGCGAAGGTCGGCCTGAACCATCCGATGGGCCCGCTCGAGCTGGCCGACTTCATCGG
>JBKJOK010000032.1:0-8423 GCA_046595595.1 Candidatus Limnocylindrales bacterium | reverse complement strand
CGTCGGATGCGACGTTGAGCGCGATCGCCGCCGCCCGCCCGAGCAGTCTCGCGGGCCTCGAGCGGGTCAACGGCATCGGCCCGGCCAAGCTCGACAAATACGGCCCCGCCATCCTCGCGATCGTGGCCACGGCCGCACTGGTCCAGCCGGCCGCCCATTCATCAAACGACCTTGGGCCCGACCTCGTTCAATGATCCGACCGGCGCCGGCAAGCCGACCGGGCCGGTTGGCTCGCGGTCGCTGAGCCCGGAGCGACGATCAGCCGCCGTTGCCACTGCCGTTTCCCTTGCCCTTGCCCTTGCCGTCCCCCCTGCCGGGACTAACCTGCGGGACCGGGGTCGGGCTGGGGAGTGCGGTGGGTTTCGGGGTCGCGGACGGGACGGCGCTTGCATCGGCGGCAGTGGCACCGGTGCCGAACGGGCGATCGGCGCCGCTCGCGGCGGCAAGGGCGGCGACCGCGACGACGAGCCCAAGCGCCAGGGCAACCGGCGCGGGGACGCGTCGGCCGCGCTTGCTTCCGCCAGCACGATCGGCGACCGGCGCCCGGCCGGGTTCCGGATCGGCGCGAATGTCGGCGTCCTCGGGGTCGAAGCCGCGGGGTACGGGCCCGTGGCGGGCGGCCGCTCGAGAAGGAACGGCGACGCCGACGTCATCGGCGTGGAGCGCGCCGGCGGCCGCGGCCGCCGCGACGAGCGGGATCGCCGCCGTCCGATCCGGCTGGGCATCCATCGGAATCGCCATCGTCTCCTGGTCGCCGAGCGCCGCCTCGATCGATGCCGCGAAGGCACGGACATCCGCCGGCCGGTCCGCCGGATCCAGCGCGAGACCGCGGCGGACCGCGCCGTCGAGGGCTGCGGGCAGGCCGGCGATCGGCGCCGGGCCCGCGGCCTGGGCATCGGCGAGCGCAACGGGCGAGGTCGCGTCGTATGCCGGGTGGCCGGCCAGCATCTCGTAGGTCACCGCCGCCAATCCGTGGAGGTCGCTGGCCGGGGTCGACGTCCCGCCGCGGAGCTGCTCCGGGGCGAGGTAGCGCATCGTGCCCATCAAGAGTCCGGTCGCGGTCACGGCGGTCGCGTCACCGCTCGCGTGGGCAATCCCGAAGTCGGTCAGACGCGCCTCGCCGTCTCCGGTCAGGAGGATGTTGCCCGGGGTCACGTCGCGATGGACGATCCCCGCGGCGTGGGCGGCGGCGAGGGCGGCCGCCACGTCGGCGACGATCGCGGCCGCCGCCTCGGCGCTGACCGCGGGCTTGGTGGGGGTCTGGCCGGCCAGTCGCTGGGCGAGCGATTCGCCGTCGACGAAATCGAGGACGAGGGCCGCCTCGCGCTCCCCGATCTGGAGATCGCGAACGCGGACGATGTGCGGCTCGTCGAGGCTGCGCAGGGCGTCGAACTCGCGCTGGAGCCGGCGCTTCCCGGCCTCGTCCCCGAAGACGACCGGGTGGAGGCGCTTGACGGCGACGATCTCGCCGGTCGTCTCGTCGCGGGCGCGCCAGACCTCGGCCGAGCCGCCGACGCCGGCCGGCTCAAGGAGGGTGTAGCGATCGAACAGGACGGTCTGCTCCATGCTCTCATGGTCGCCGATCGAAGGGAGCAGGCCTCGAGGCGCCGTGCGGGAGCGGGTTGCAGAACCATCGCAAACGGGCCGATCGGTGCTTCGCCGCACCGGTCGCCGCCCGGGTTCACGCTCGGTCGCCGTTCGCAGGACTTGACCCGGCCGGTGGAAGTGCGGTTTGCTGCGGGCAATCACCAGCGTCGCCTATGGGGAGTCGTCATGCGCATCCGGCGTTCGGCCGCAATCGCAGCCACGTTCGTCCTGGTCGCCCTGCCGGTCACCATCGCCGGCGTCTCCGCGGGTGGTGGCGCAAGCGCCGACGCGGCCGCCCGGGCCGCCCGCCACCAGGCCATCGTTCGGCATTGGACGCCGGCCCGGATGAAGGCCGCGATCCCGCGCGACTTCCTGTTCGATGCCGTGCGCGGCTATCACCTCGACCCGAAGGCCAAGCCGGGCGGCGGTGGCGGCGGCGGGAACACGACCGGCGCTTCGTGGCCGAATGGCCGCGGCAAGATCTACCGGGCCGTCGGCAAGGTCTACTTCGAGATGGGCGGCAGCGGCTACGTGTGCAGCGGCACGGCCCTCGGCGACAGTCGGAACAGCTATTCGCTCGTGATCACGGCCGGCCACTGCGCGTACGACGAGACGGCCGGCGGCTCGCTGAGCGGGTTCGCCACCAGCTGGCTGTTCATCCCCCAGTTCGACAGCAACCCGACCTTCACGTGCGGCAGCACCGCGTACGGCTGCTGGTCGGCCGCGGCGCTCGTCGTGAACGGCGGCTATGCCCGGGCCGGCGGCTTCAACAGCCAGGCGGTCCAGTATGACTGGGCGTTCGCCGTCGTCGGTAGCGGCGGGAAGGCCGGGGCGCCGAGCCCGCAGCTCGACGCCACCGTCGGGACGTTCAACCACCTCGCGTCCGAGATGGCGCTGAACACGGTTGCGGACGCCTTCGGCTATCCCGCCGCCGGCAAGTACAGGGGCAATGACCTGACGTACTGCCAGGGCCCCACGACTCGCGACGGCAATGCCGGCACGAACAACTACAAGCTGGCCTGCAACATGACCGGAGGCTCGTCCGGCGGCCCGTGGCTGTCCGGCTTCGACACCGCGACCGGCGACACGGGCACGATCCAGTCGCTCAACTCGTACGGCTACTCGGGCCAGTCGTTCATGTACGGCCCGATCTTCAACACCTCGACCACCCAGACCTACAACGCGGCCAACGGCGCGACGACGAACACCATCGTCAACTGATCTCCGCGGCCGGGTGACCCGGCGCCCAGCACGCCCCCGGGCGGACCGTCTGACGGTCCGCCCGTCGTCGTTCCGTGACGCGAACCGGGCGGATCAGGCACGCTGCCTCCGATGCCCGACGATCGCTCGCCGTCCGCCCCTGACCCGATCCCGCTGGCCGTCCTGCGGCCGGCGATCGTCTACTCGATCCTGTTCGGGGCGCAGGGCGCGTATCTCCCGTACATCTCGATCTACCTCGCCTCGACCGGCCTGGATCTCGGCACCGTCGGGGCGCTGATCGCGCTGTTCGCGGTCGTCAGCGTCGTCGCCGCCCCGTGGTGGGGTGCGCTCGCCGACGCCAGCGGCGACATCCGCGGGCCGGTCCTGGTCGCGGGCCTGCTGTCAGGCGTCGCGGTCCTTGCCCTGGCCCTCGCGATCGGGCCGGTCCTGATCGCGCTCGCGACGGTGTTCCTCGCCGCCGCGTGGGCCGGGGTCATCCCGATGATCGACAGCCGCGCGGTCCGGATGGTCGGCCACCGCGATCGCTTCGGCCAGGCCCGAGCGCCGGGCTCGGGGGCGTTCGTCGTCGTCGCCTTCGCGACCGGCGCGGTCCTGGCCGTGGCCGGTCCGCGCGGCATGTTCCTCGTGTACGGCCCGCTCGTGGTCCTGACCGGGCTGTGCGCCTGGCTCCTCCTGCGCCTGCCCGGCTCGCGCACCGCCCCCGTCCGCGACCGGCGCGATCGATCGGGCTCACGGCCCGGCCGTTCGGCGATCTCACCGGCGACGATCCTGGGCGTGCTCCGGACACCGCGGCTCGGGATCTTCTTCGTCGCGTCCGTCGCTGTCTGGATGTCCCACTCCGCGCTGCTCGGCTTCATCTCGCTGCGCGTGGTCGAGCTCGGCGGCAGCTCGACCCTGGTGGCGGCGACGTGGTCGCTCGGCGCGATCGTCGAGGTGCCGCTGATGTACGCCTTTCCGGCCCTCGCCCGGCGGTTCGGAGCCGAGCGGCTGATGCTCGTCGGGGCGGTCGCGTTCGCGGCCCGGGCGCTCGCGAGCGCGGTGGTCGAGGATCCGGCACTGATCGTGCTCGTCGCCCCCTTCGGCGGGGTCGGCTTCGCGTTCTTCTACATCGGGACGGTGACGTGGGTGTCAGGGTCAGTCGGGCGGAGCGTCCAGGCGACCGCCCAGGGCGTCTTCACCGGGACCGCCCAGAGCGTCGGCCAGATCGGCGGTTCGATCATCGGCGGCGCGATTGGCGCCCAGTTCGGCCTGCCGACCCTGTTCTGGATCGCGGGCGTGGGCTACCTGATCGGCGGCGTCCTCGTGTGGTTCGGACTGGTTCGTGGAAGGGCCGCGGATCGTGCGCCCCGCGAACGGTCGGGCGCACGGTCGGGTCAACCGCCTCTCTAAGCGACCGCGGTCGCGGCAGTCAGAGCTCAATCCGGGTCGCGCCCCCGATCTCGAGAGCGCGGACGTCCGTGCCGGGGGCGAGCCGGTCGATCCACTCGGCGAAGCGGACCGCGGGTTGGGTCAGGCGATCGCCGAACCAGCGCTCGAAGCGCGGCGGATAGAGGGTGCCCCAGTGGATCGGGACGACGACCCGGGCTCCGAGCTCCGCGGCGACCCCGGCCGCCGAGCGCGGGGTCAGGTGGCCGGGTCCGAGATGCGGCCCCCAGCTCCCGACCGGCAGCAGAGCAACATCGACCCGACTCGCGAAGTCGCGCATCGCGGGGTATGGAGCCGTGTCGCCGGCGAAGTAGATTCCGCGCCGGCCCGGGCCCTCGATCAGGTAGCCGATCGCCGCCGCGCGCGGCGCACCCGGCCAGCGCCAGTGGCGGGCGGGCAGGGCTGTGATCGTCCAGTTGGCGACCAGCGTCACTGTCTCGCCGACGCCCACCTCGCGGGCTCGCAGGCCGCTCCGCCGAACGGCGCCGCCGAGGCCGCGCGGGACGATCACGAGGGGATCGCCGCTGATCGCCGCGAGCGAGCCGCGGTCGAAATGGTCCGGGTGAGCATGCGAGATGGCCACGAAGCCGACCGGGCCGATCGCGCCCGGTCGCGGGATCGGCCCGTGCCGGCGGAGGGGCCCGAGCCGGTCGCGCAGGAACGGATCGGTCATCAGGCGAAAGCCCGGCAGGTCGAGGATGACGGTCGAGTGACCGAGCCAGCGCAGCCCGATGTCCGCCTCGGAGCGGTGGGAGCGGTCGGTCACGTGGCGGCTGCGATCGTCCGGTCGGCGACCGTGCCGCGTCCGCCGAGAAGGGCCATCGGCTCGTCGGCTCGCCGCCAGCCCGCCACCGCATGGCGCCAGCCGCGACTCCGGTCCGCCCGGGCCCGCGGCATCCGGAGCAAGGTGACCAGACCGCCGACCAGCGCGCCGAGGGTCGACTCGCTGAGATCGGCCATTGTGTCGTCATAGGTCAGGTTCATTCCGTCGGCTCCGGCTTTCTGGGCGAGCCACTCGGCGATCTCCCAGGCCGTCTCGCCGGCGATCGCCGTGCCGGTCCCGGCGAGTGCGGCCTGCCACGGCTCGTCCGTCTGCGTCGCGAAGAGGGCGCCCGCCACGCCGCTCACGATCGCGGCGTTCAGGAAGTGGACGACATCGTCGAGGTGGGCCTCCTCGTACAGCCCGAGGGCGTTGCCGCCGGCATCGATCAGGAGCGGGACGGTGACCGCCAGGTCGAGGCCGCGCGGATAGCGACCGCGGTCCGGCAGGAGTCGCCACAGCACGGGCACGATGAACAGGCCGCCCGTGTAGCCGATCGCCCGGGTCCGGATCGCCTTGCCCCGCAGCCGCGGCGAGTCGGCGTGCATGACGGCATCGATCGCGCAGGCGATGGTCGCGGCCTTGGCGGCGACGATCAGGACGTCGAGCGCTCGATCCAGCCAGGCCGGCGGCTGGACGGCCAGGCGGCCGACCGAATCGAGCGCGGACGCCCGTCCGTCAGGTCGATCAGAGATCGATGTGCTCACCAGTGAGGTGTACTCGATCGCCCGTGTTCGCGATGAATCATCCCGCGATCACGGCGTTGCAATCGCGCGCGTCCGGGCTGATCGGGGTGGACGGGCGGTGCTGGGGACATTGCGTCTGCCTGACAATCCACAGGCGGTGTGGACAATTGTCGTGGCCATCACGTCCGCCTCGCGCTCCGCGTCCCGGCGCGCGTCGCGCCGCGGCGGCGACTTGTCAAACGAATCTCATCCGGACGTTCGGCGCGGCCGACTCGTCTACCGATCCGTTCAGGACACGACTGTCAACGCATCGAGCCCGGCAACTGCATCACCGAATGCGTGAGACCTCCGAGTAATTGAAGTGAGCGTGCCGGGCCTTTCGAGCGCCGAGGGCTACTCGCTTGCGGCGTCTGCCTGAAAGCACGTGGTCATCAGGCCATCATCCGGGTCCGCGGGTTGGGAAAACATGTTCGATTCCGGCGGGCAAGCCTCGCCTTCGCCGACGATGGCGATCACCCGGTGGGTGTGCGGCTCGGCGCAAGAAACGGTGGCAGTGCCCTCATCCGACACCCGGACACACGTTCCGACGGGGAGATCCACGTATGGCTGGCCAATGCCCTCACAAGCGCCGAGCGGGAGGGCCAGCACGATCGCTGCCGCGACCACCACCCTCCACCGAGTTCCCATGTTCCCTCCACGGCCATGTCGGAGTGCCGCCCGCTCACTTGATCCCTCATCAACGCCCATTCGGACGATCACGAACACAAGTCTGTGGCAAGCGAACTGTTGGCAAGCACCAGCCCGACGGAATACCAACACTCTTCCGCACTTTCGCGGGGTGGCCGAGAGGTTTCACAGACTGGGTAGCGTAGTTGGGAGCCCGGGCTACGCTCACGCTCAAGCGGCGGCCGGGAAACGAACTGCGTAACGTCCGACTGGGATTCGCGTGACAACGGAGCGGACCCCGCCCGACCCCGGACGGAGTGCTCAGGCGAAGAGGTCGAACTCCGGTGGCATCAGCGAGTCCCGGATCGAGCCTTCGCCCAGGAGCGGTCGCGCGCCGCGCACGAGGGCCACGGGCCGTCCGGCGGTCTTGCCGAGGGCGAGCTCGGCGGCCGAGGCGATCTCGTCGGCGCTGGCCCGGATCGTCGACTTCATCACCCGGCCATCGGCATCGGCGACGCCCCGCAGGTCCTCGATCGGGATCAGGCCGGACACGCCGATCGCGACGTCGGTGATTCCCCAGCGCCACGGCCGGCCGAACGAGTCCGAGACGATGACCGGGACGTCGACCCCGAAGCGCTCGCGGACGGCGGCCCGGATCGCCGCCGCCGACGCATCCGGGTCGTGCGGCAGGAGGGTCACGATCTGGCCGCTCGCCGGTCCGACGTTCGAGGCGTCGACGCCGCCGTTGGCGCAGACGAAGCCGTGCTCGGTCTCGGTGATGATCACGCCGCGCTCCATTCGGACGACACGGCGGGCCTCGCGGAGCACGACCTCGACCTGGCGCGAGTCGCGATCCCAACGCGCGGCGAAGGCGACGGCCTCGGCTCGCGGGACGACGGTCTCGAGATCGACGATCGCGCCCTCGGCCTTCGAGACAACCTTCTGGGTCACGACGAGGACGTCGTCGGGTCGAAGCGGCAGGACACCGGATGTGGCCTCGAGCGCGTCGCCGATCCGGGCCGCCAGGTCGTCACCGGCCGCGATCTCCGGGATGCCGACGAGGGCGATCGCCTCGACCCGACCATCGTCGGCCCGGCGGGGGTCGGGATCGGACGAGGCCGCGGTCGCGCCGGCCGCCGGCGTCGGGTGCGGCCGCGGCGGGGCACCCGCCGGGGTCTCAGCCGACATCGACGGTCCGGCGGTTGCGGCGCAGGCTGGCTTCGGCGAGCAACAGATCGTCGGGCGTGTCCAGATCCAGCGCGAGGGGTCCATCGAGCTCGATCAGCTCGGCGCCGGCTGCTGCGGCCGCGGCGACGTGGGCCGATCGGCTGTCCCCGCCGAAGCAGGTGTCGATGGCGTCCGGCGGCGCGAGGAGCAGCGCGTTCGTGCCGCGGCCGTGGCGATCCGGGACGATGGCCACGAGCGGCCGTCGCGGGCGGTCGAGCGCGGCGAGTACGTCGCTTATGGCCGTGCTCGACACCTCGGGCAGGTCGATCGGCAGAATCAGGACCGCGGTCGCCCCCGCGGCCAGCGCCTCGCTGCGGCCGGCGTCGATGCCCCGGTTCAGGCCGCCCTTGCGCTGGCGCAGCGGACGCGCGCCGAGCTCCTCAGCCAGCCGTCGGACGGCATCGTCGGGCGTGACCACGATCGTCTCGGCGATCCCGGGTGTCGCCACCGCAGCGGCGATCGTCGTCCGGGCGAGGTGGAGCGTCAGGTCGAGCCGCTCCTCGGCGTCGAGAACCGCGCCGAGCCGCGACTTCGCGCCGTCGAGCATCCCGACCGGGATGATCGCGATCACGTGGGAGCGGTCGGGCAGGGTGGGTTCGGGCATCGTCGAATGCTAGGGCTTCGGCTCCGATCGGACGTCGGCGTCATGCCCGGCCGGCCGCGACGAGGATCGCGTGGACGATCGCCACGAGCCCGAACACGAGCAGAATCGATCCCGAAATCCGGTTGATCCAGGTCAGGACGCGCGGGGTGATCCGGCCCCGGACCCGGCCGACGATCGAGGTCAGCAC
>JBKJOK010000349.1:0-6767 GCA_046595595.1 Candidatus Limnocylindrales bacterium | reverse complement strand
AGCGAGGCTCAGTGCGGGGTCGTCGCCTTCGAGCGGGCGGTCGCGCGGGCAGAGGCGTGCTCGTGCGAGCCGCGCCCGGTCGTCGGGTGGTCATGCTCGTGCGGGTCGCGCTCGGCGGCGTCATGGCTCGCGTCGAGCGCGCCTGTGGCGTGGGCCGCTTCGTGGGCCCGCGCGCCGGCGTCCATCTGGCCGATCGGAGCCTCCTTCGGCGGCGGCACGTCGTACCGCTCGCGAACCGTTCGGGCGGCGCTGAACGGCAGCCCGGCGTAACGCTCGGCGACCATCTGGTCGAAGGCGTGGACCGACGCCTCCTGGTTCGAGTATCGGCCGCTGACCCACGACGAGGACTTCGTGCCGCGTTGCTGCATCTCGCAGACGTGCCAGTCCTGGCTGTTCGTCAGGTCCCAGAACGCGATCGCGTCGGACGGGTCGAAGCCCGGCGCTGCCATCGTCGCCGGCTCGAACAGGAGCTGGCAGATCACCGTCGTCCGGTCCGGTGCGACCGGGATCAGGCGATGGACGAGCAGGTAGTCGGGGTGGATCGACAGGAAGGCCGTCGGCCACAGGACGTAGTAGAAGATCCGGCGCTCGTCCTCGGTCGTCATCCCGCACATCGGCGGCCGGCCATGCTTCGAGCCCTGGCCGCCGTCGAGGGCCATCGTCTCGGCCCCGGCCACGAGCTCCATCCAGCCGCCCTGCCACGCACCTTCCGGGGCGTAGTCGCCGCCGACGTCGTACGGGGTCAGCTTGTTGAGCTGGGGATGGAGCGGCGGGCAGTGATAGCACTCCGAGTAGTTCTCGGCGATGAATTTCCAGTTGGCCGCGACGTCGTACGTGATCGTGCGGGCGGACGTGAGATCGCCGAACTCGAACCGGGCGAGGTGCTCGTCGAGGTCGCCGAGCTGGTCGGCCAGCGGCGCCGCACCCGGATCGAGGTTGAGGAACACGAAGCCCTGCCAGGTCGCGCAGCCGACCGGCCGGAGTCCGTACCCCTCGAAGCTGAAGTCGTCGAGATCGTCGGTGTGCTTGGCCCGGACCAGCTTGCCCTCGAGGTCGTAGATCCAGGCGTGGTACGGGCACTGGAAGCGGGCGGCCTTGCCGGACGGCTCCTCGACGACCGCGGTGCCGCGGTGCTGGCAGACGTTGTAGAAGGCGCGGAGCTCGTTGTCGCGGCCGCGGACGACGAGGAGCGGCTCGCCGTCGAGCTCGGTCAGGAAATAGGTCCCGGGATCCGGCGCCTCGTCGACGCGGCCGACGATCACCCAGTCCCTGCGCAGGACGTTCTCGCGCTCCCAGTCGAAGATCGTCGGCTCGTGGTACGCCTTGCGCGGCAGGAGCCGCGCGCCGCGGTACGGGCGACGGATCGAATCGAGCTCGGCGGCGGTCAAGATGAGCGTGTCTGGGACAGCTTGAGGGATGCGGTCGGCCATGACGGGATCGTCACACGGCGGGATTCCAATGCCTCCTCCGTTCCATCAGACGAACCGGCGTTGCGTATCGCGCGACGGGGGCGGGCGGCACGACCGAACGATCCGACACGCCCGTCGTCCGCGGTCAAGATTGCGCGTGCCGCGGCCGAGTGGTAGCGTGTGCGTCATCCGGACGTCCGTACGTCCGGATGTCGTCCGCCGACTCTCAGAGGACCCCATGACCCGGATCGTTCTTGTCGGCGCCGGCAGCGTCGAGTTCACCCGGAACCTGCTCGGCGACATCCTGTCGTCGCCCGCCCTGCACGACGCCGACCTCGTCCTTCACGATATCGATCCCGAGCGACTGAAGACCGCCGAGCGGATGGCCCGCTGGACCGCCGCCGCCCTCGAAGCCAAGCCGTCGATCACCAGCCATCTCGACCGGCGGGCGGCTCTCCGCGGCGCGGACTTCGTGATCAACACGATCCAGGTCGGCGGCGCCCGTGCCACCCGCGTCGACTTCGAGGTCGCCGGACGCTACGGCCTGCGCTACACGATCGCCGACACGATCGGCGTCGGTGGCGTGTTCCGCGGGCTGCGGACGATCCCCGTCGTGGTCGGCATCGCCCGCGACATGGAGGAGGTCTGCCCCGAGGCGTGGCTCCTCAACTACACGAACCCGCTGGCGATCCTCGTCCGGGCCGTGTCGGAGGCGACGTCGATCAAGGTCGTCGGCCTGTGCCACTCGGTCTTCTGGACGATCGACACGATCGCCGGCTACCTCGGCATCCCGCGCGAGGAGGTCGACTACGAGTCGGTCGGGATCAACCACCTTGCCTTTCTGCTCAAGCTCCGCCACCACGGCCGAGATCTGTACCCGGATCTGCGCCGATTCGTGGAAGCCGGGAAGACGCCGGACGACAACCTGGTCCGGTCAGAGCTGTTCCTCCGCATGGGTTTCTACCCGACCGAGTCGTCCGAGCACCACGCCGAGTACAACCCGTGGGTGATCGGCAAGCGCGACGAGCGCGGCGACGCGGTGGAGCGGCTGCACGTCCCGATCGGCGAGTATCTCGACCGGGTCAGCCACAACCTCGAGGAGTACGCCGAAACGGTCCGGATGCTCGACGCCGGCGAGCCGTTCGAGATCGAGCGCAGCGGCGAGTACGCGGCGACCATCGCCGACGCGATGGCGACCGGTGTACCGGCCCGGATCGTCGGCAACGTGATGAACGGCGGCGCGCTCATTCCCAACCTCGACGCCGACGCGTGTGTCGAGGTCCCCTGCCTGGCCGACGGACTGGGCGTCCGGCCGGTCGCAATGGGGCCGTTGCCGCTGCACCTCGCGGCGTACGTCCGGAGCGCCGTCGACATGCAGGGCCTGACCGTCTTGGCGGCCCTCAAGCACGACCGGGACGCGATCGGTCACGCCGTCATGACCGATCCGATCGTCCAGTCCCACCTGACGCTCGACCAGGCCTGGCAGCTGACCGACGCAATGATCGAAGCCGGGGCCGAGTGGCTGCCGGGCTGGCTCGGCGGAGCCGCCACCGACTGACCGGCCATCTCACCAGACGGGAACACGAGGAGGAGAGAAGGACCCATGTCGAACGACACGAGGCAGCCGATCGGGCGCACCCGACGGACGATCGCCGGTCTGGCCGGCGTTGTTCTCCTTGCCGCCGCCTGCGGCGGCACGAGCACGCCGACCCCGGCCGGTCCGAGCGGCACGACCCCGTCTACGCCGGCGGCCACGGCGAGTTCGTCGGGCGGTGTGCCATCGGCCGCCCCCTCCGATGCCGGATACACGGGACCTGACGCCACGATCACCTACTCGATCTGGGGCGACCCGGCCGAGATCAAGAGCCAGCAGGCGGTCGTCGACGCCTTTCATGTCGCCAATCCGAAGATCACGGTCAAGGTCACCGTGTCCGACTGGGATACCTACTGGGACAAGCTCCAGACCGGGATCGCGGGCGGCGACGCCCCGGATGTGTTCGCCATGGATGGCCCGCTCTTCCCCGACTATCAGTCGCGCGACGTGCTGCTCGACCTGAAGCCGTACATCGACCGTTCCGGGTACGACCTGGGCCAGCTCGCCGACCAGGCCGTCGCCGACTTCACGACGCCGGGCGGCCAGTTCGGCCTGCCGCGCGACCTGAACGTCGTCGCCCTCTTCTACAACAAGAAGATGTTCGACGCGGCGAGCCTGCCCTACCCAGACGACACGTGGGACTGGGCCAGGCTCGTCGAGGTCGGCAAGAAGCTGACCCTCGACAGCAACGGCGACGGCAAGACCGACCAGTGGGGCCTCTATACCGAGACATCGGACATGGAGAACTACTGGTCCTCCCTCGTCTGGCAGAACGGGGGCGACATCATCGCCGCCGACGGGAAATCGACCCTGCTCGGGACCGACCAGGCCGTCGGCGGGATCCAGTTCCTCCAGGACCTGATCTGGAAGGAGAAGATCGTGCCCGATCCGGCGCTGTTCGCCGAGACCGGCGATGCCTTCGAGCAGGGCAAGGCGGCCATGGAGGTCAACGGCTCGTGGCTCGTCGCGACCCATCTGGCCGCCGGGCTCGATTTCGGGATCGCGCCGCTGCCGAGCGGGCCTGCCGGCCGGGCCACCTCGATCAACCCGACGGGGGCCGTCGCCTTCGCCGGCTCGAAGAGCCCGGACGCGGCATGGGAGTTCGTCAAGTACCTTTCCGGCCCTGAGGCGCAGACCAAGCTGATGGAGCTGCGCGCGTCGCTCCCCGCGAACAAGGCGGTCCTGGCCGGCCCATTCGGGGCCTCGTTCGACGGGGCGAAAGTCCTCGCCGACGCGATCGCCTACGCCCGCCTCAAGCCGTCGTTCAAGGGCTACGAGAACTTCGCGACCACGCTCCAGACGGAGCTCGATGCCAACGTCTTCATGGAGCCCAAGGCGACGGCCCGCCAGGCCATCGACAAGGTCCTGCCCGACCTGAACGCGATCCTCGCGGGCGGGTGAGGCGGACGCAGGCCGGCCGGAGGGCGCGTTGACGGCGCCAGACGGCCGGCGAGCCACGCGGGGCGGAGGGCCGCTCGGCGGCGAGGGCCGCTGGGCCCTGCTCTTTCTCGCCCCGACGCTCCTCGGGCTGGCCGTGCTGTCGGCCGGGCCGGTGCTCGCGACGATCGCGATCAGCCTGACGAAGTGGGACCTCCTCCGAGCCCCGCAGTTCGTCGGGCTGGGCAACTTCCTCGACCTCGCGTCGGACGAGCGCTTCGTGCTCGCAATCCGCAACACGGCGTTCTACACGATCGTGTCGGTGCCGCTCGGGATGGTCATCGCCCTTGGCCTGGCGCTGGCGCTCAACCAGACCATCCGCGGGATCGCCTGGATCCGGACCGCGTATTTCCTGCCGGTCGTGACCTCGACGATCGCGATCGCCCTCGTCTGGCAGTGGATCTACAGCCCCGATTCGGGCCTCCTCAACCAGTTCCTCGGGGTGTTCGGGATCGCCCCGCAGCGCTGGCTGAGCAATGCGACCCTGGTGATGCCGGCGATCGTCGTCATGTCCGTGTGGCAGGGCCTGGGCACGAACATCATCATCTTCCTGGCCGGGCTCCAGGCCATTCCGGGCGAGCTTCTCGACGCGGCGAGCGTCGACGGCGGCGGGCGCTGGGCCCGGTTTCGCCACGTCATCCTGCCCCTGCTCACGCCGAGCATCTTCTTCACCGGGATCCTCAGCCTGATCGGCAGCTTCCAGGTCTTCGACCAGATCTTCGTCCTGGCCCGGCCGCGCCCGACGGACGCCACGATCACGGTTGTCTATTTCATCTATGAGAACGGCTTCAAGTTCTTCAAGATGGGCTACGCCAGTGCCGCCTCGTGGGTCCTGTTCGTCATCGTCGCGATCCTGACGGCGATCTACTTCCGGTCGCAGAACCGCTGGGTTCACTACCAGTGACGGCGCCGACGATCGTCCTGACGCCCCCTGTCCGGCGCTCAGCGTGGCCGCGCCGCCGCCGGACGATCGGTCGGGCAGTGTTCATCGGCCTCCTGATTTTGGGCGGGTTCCTGATGATGGTGCCCTTCCTGTGGATGATCACGACGTCGCTCAAGACGCGGGCCGAGACATTCGCCGTGGCGCCGACGCTCTTCCCCGCAGTCCCGCGCTGGGAGAACTACAGCGACATGTGGAACGCGCTGCCGTTCGGAGCGTTCTTCCTCAACTCGGTCAAGCTGGCCGTGCTCAACACCGTCGGCCAGGTGATCAGCTGCTCGATGGCCGCATACGCCTTCGCCGTCCTCCGCTTCCGGTTCCGCGGACCGCTCTTCGGCCTGCTGATCGCGACCCTGATCATTCCGTTCCAGGTCGTCCTTGTCCCGAACTTCATCCTGTATCGGATGCTCCCGCATCCGTTCAGCACGAGCGGCAACTGGATCGGAACGCAGGAGCCGCTGTGGGTCGGGGCCTTTCTCGGCGGCGCGTTCGGGACGTTCCTCCTCCGCCAGTTCTTCCTGGCGATCCCGCGCGAGCTGGCCGACGCCGCCCGGGTCGATGGGGCCAACCCGTGGCAGATCTACCGGCGGATCTACCTGCCGCTGGCCAAGCCCGCCCTCGCGACCCTCGCGATCTTCACCTTCATGTGGACCTGGAACGACTTCATCAACCCGATCATCTACCTGCGCGACGTGAGCTCCTTCACCCTGACCGCGGGCCTGTCCCTGTTCCAGGGCCAGTACGTCGGGAAGTGGCCATTGCTCATGGCCGGCGCGCTCGTCAGCGTCATCCCGATGATCATCCTGTTCGTCATCGCCCAGCGCCAATTCGTCCGGGGCATCGCCATGAGCGGGATCAAGGGATGACGCCGTCGGCCGTGGACCAGATGCCGCTGTACCGTCGGATCGAGGCCGACATCCGCGAGCGGATCCGGTCGGGCGACCTTCCGCCGGGTGCCCGGATCGAGACCGAGCTCGACCTGATGGAGCGCCACGGCGTAAGCCGGGCGACGGTCCGCCAAGCCCTTGGTGAACTCGTCGGCGAGGGGCTGCTCGAGATCCGTCGCGGCACCGGGACGTTCGTGACCACGCCGCGCTTCGAGCACACGATCGGCGGCTTCTACTCGTTCAGCCGGGAGATCGAGCGGCATGGGCTGACGCCGGGGACGACGGTCCTCGAGCTGGGCATCGAGGCCGCCGGCGACGAAGTAGCCGGTGCGCTCGGCCTCCCGCCACGGACGCGCGTCGTCGTGCTGCGTCGCTTGCGGCTGGCCGGCGAGGAGCCGCTCGTGGTCGAGACGAGTTACCTTCCTGCGGCCCGATTCCCAGGGCTGGAGCGGGTCGACTTCTCGGCCGTCCGGCTGTACGACACCCTGACCTCGGCGTAC
>JBKJOK010000347.1:0-4246 GCA_046595595.1 Candidatus Limnocylindrales bacterium | reverse complement strand
CCGGCGAGCGTCCGCTGGAGGGCGAGGAACGAGCGGCGATGGAACGGGGTGAGGCCCATCGCCCGGATCGCGGTGCGGTGGTCGAGCGTCGCGTAGCCCTGGTTGTGCTCCCAGCCGTACCCGGGATAGCGGGCCGCAAGGAGGGTCATCATCCGGTCGCGGACGACCTTGGCCACGACCGACGCGCAGGCGATCGAGTAGACCTTGGCGTCGCCGTGGACGATGTTCGAGTACGGCCCGACGAGGTGCTCGAAGCCGGCGATCCGGTTGCCGTCGACCAGCACGTGCTCGTGGCCGCCGAGGCGGGCGATCGCGCGCCGCATCGCCAGGTGGGTGGCGTGGTAGATGTTCAGCTGGTCGATCTCGCGGACCGACGCGGCGCCGACGCCGACGGCCACGGCGCGGCCACGGATGAGCGGCGCGAGGCGCTCGCGCTGGGCCATCGACAGGGTCTTCGAGTCGCGCACGCCCGGGATCCGGTGGCAGCCGGGTTTCATGATCACCGCGGCCGCCACGACCGCGCCGCAGGTCGGGGCGACGCCGACCTCGTCGACGCCGGCGATCCTGGTCAGGCCGTCGTTCCAGAGGCGGCGCTCGTGACGAAGGGTGGGGACGATCACGGCCATCGAAGGTCAGGGTAGCCGGTCGTCGAGGGCGACGCCCGAGCCCGATCGCGGGCGAAAGCATCCCGTTGTCTGTGCGCGCGTCGGAGCCGTGGCGAGACGGACACGTCCAGGAAACGTTGATCAGCGACGTTGATCAACGAGACCCCGAGCACGCTGGGCGGTCCACCGATGCCGCCACCGTCGCGGTCCAGATGGCTGCTGGCCAAGCGCGCAGAGGGCCAATTCGATCAGCCAGGCCGATCAGCGCCCGAGGGCCAGGCCGACCCGAGAGCCCAGGCCCCGGACGCAACCAGACACCGATGGGTGAGACCACCTGGCAGTGTGATGGATGGGGCTCGCCTGGTTCCGGGCGCGCCAGCACCGACGCTGGGATGCTTACATCGCGGGCCCTCGGGCTGTTGACGGGCGATCCGAGCCTACCTACCGTTCCCTGATGCTCGACCACCAGCATCCGGTCCTCGAGGAGGGCGACCTGCGGCTCCGCCCGTCCAGCCAGGACGACCTCGGCCGGCTTGCCCGATGGTTCGCGGACCCGGAGGTGTATCGCTGGTGGGGCGGCCGACCGCTCTCGCTGGAAGAGGTGGCGGCCAAGTACATCGGTCGACGCTGTCCGCGCGTGGAGTCGTTCATCGTCGAGCTCGGAGTTCGCGGCATCGGCTACATCCAGTACCACCTTGAGGGTCCGGGCCAGGCCAGTCTCGACATGATGCTGCTGCTCCCATTCCGGGACCGTGGCCTCGGGCCGCGGGCTGCACGGATGCTGGTCGACCATCTGGCGTCCGCGCGGGGTTGGACGGACATCACCGTGGACCCCGCGATCGGCAACGCACGCGCGATCCGCGGCTGGGAGAAGGCGGGCTTCGTCAGCGAAGCCGCCTGGCCCGATCATCCGGACGGACCCGCACTTCTCATGCGCTTGCTGGGGTCCCGATCCGAGAGTCCGAAATCCGCGGGAATCGAACGACCCCGGGGCGTCCCGGGGTCGATGGAGGCGGCGGAGACGTCCGACTAGCGGGCGGTCCGCCGCTCGCGGAGTGTGGCAGCCTTGCCGACGCGGTCGCGCAGGAAGTACAGCTGAGCCCGACGGACCTGTCCGTGACGAACCACCTCGATCTTCTCGATCCGGGGGCTGTTGATCTTGAACGTCCGCTCGACGCCGACGCCGCTCGCGATCCGACGAACCGTGATCGAGCGGGTGATCCCGCCGCCACGGAGGCGCATCACGATGCCCTCGAAGACCTGGATCCGCTCGCGGTTGCCCTCGACGACCTTGGCCGACACCTTGACGGTGTCGCCCGAAGCGAGCTCGGGAAGGTCGGTGCGGAGCTGGTCGGAGACGATCTCGTCGAGGACGTTCACTTCGGCGTTCCTTGTTTCATGCGTCGGCAGCCGTATCTGCGGGTGGGGCATCAGGAAGGGCCGAACCAGTCGGCCGGCGGCGGATTATAGCACGGTGTCCGCGTCCGCCCGGACGCCCACGGAGGAGGTGTCCGCGTGCGCCGCGGTCACGTCCGCCGCCGCGACCGGACCTCGGGCTCGGGTGGCAGAAGCAGGTCCGGCCGCCGCTCAGCCGTCCGCGCCCGCGCCTGCTCCTCGCGCCAGCGGGCGACCGCGCCGTGATCGCCCGAGGTGAGGATCGCGGGCACGTCCATCCCCCGGAACGACGGCGGGCGCGTGTACTGGGGATACTCGAGCAGGCCCGCCGCGAAGGACTCCTCGGTCGTCGAGAGGTCGTCGATCGCGCCCGGCAGGAGCCGGATCACGGAGTCAATCACGACCAGGGCCGGCAGTTCGCCGCCGGTCAGGACGTAGTCGCCGATCGACAGCTCGAGATCGACGAGGGTCCGGATGCGGTCGTCGACGCCCTCGTAGCGGGCGCAGACGAGGACGAGGTGCGAACGCCCGGCGAGGTCGTTTGCGCGGCCCTGCAAGAAGACCTCGCCGGCCGGGTCGAGCAGGATCACGAGCGAGTCGTCACGGCGGAGCGCGTCGATCCCGTCGGCGATCGGTTCCGGGCGCATGACCATCCCCGCGCCGCCGCCGTACGGGGCGTCGTCCACGCTGCGATGGCGCCCGATCCCCCACTGACGCAGGTCGTGGGTCCGGATCGTGGCGATCCCGCGTTCCTGGATCCGGCCCGGAATGCTCGCGCCGAGCGGCCCGGAGACCATCTCCGGGAAGAGGGTCAGGACGTCGATCTCGAGAGGCATGGCGCGGGCCGTCCGCCGGTCAGTCGGCGAGGACGTCGAACGGGTTGGGCCGGTCGGACCCCGTGGCCGCGTCGCCGGCATCGCCAGCATCGCCGTCGGCCGATGACGTCCTCGGCCCGGCGGCCTTGCGCTGGCGCGGCCCCGCCTTCCGACGCGGCGCGCGCGGCCGATCGGGGTCGTCGGCGGCTCGTCGGCGTTTCGGCGGAGCGAGGTCGAGCGCCTCCGTATCCACCACGATCTCACCGCGACGCGGGGCGAAGATCCGGATGAAGTCGCGGACGGCGGGCACGTCGAACTCGCCGTAGTCGCCGCCGTCGACGATGTAGATCTCGGCGCCGCCCGAGCGGTAGATGTCGCGGACCGTGCCCAGGACGGTGCCATCGGTCGAGGTCACGGTCGTGCCGACGACCTCGTGCCAGAAGTAGGCCCCGCGCGGCAGGGTCGCGTCCGGGCCGGCATCGATCTCGAGATAGGTGCCCTTGAGATCCTCCGCGGCGGACCGATCACGGACCTCCGCGAACTGGACCCGCCAGCCCGGCCCGTCGCCGACCGCAGACGACCAGGTGATGGTCATCGGGTCGTCCGAGCCCTCGCGGTACAGCACCCGACCGACGGCATAGCGGTCCTCGGGTCGATCGGTGAGGATCTCGATCCGGACCGCGCCGAGCAGGCCGTGCACACCGCGGACGAGCGCGACGACGAGACGGTCATCGCGGGTCGGCGCGATCGCGGGCGACGCGGCGGCCGGGGCCTCGGCATCGGCCGACTCGGGCATCGAGGCTCTCAGAGGATCTCGAGCGAGACGGCCTCGCCGTCGCGGGCGGCGGTGACCTTCAGCAGGGTCCGGAGTGCCTTGGCGACGCTCCCGTTCCGGCCGATCACCTTGCCCATATCGTCTTCGGCGACGTGGAGCTCGATGACGGTTCCGCCCTGATCGTGGATGACCTCGACCTTGACCGCGTCGGGATCGTCGACGAGCGACTTGGCAACGTATTCGACGAGATCGGCTGCAGCCATCGGGTGCCCTACTTCTTCTCGGCGGGCACGATGCCGGCCGTGCGCAGGAGGCGAAGGACGGTATCGGATGGCTGTGCGCCCTTGGCCAGCCAGGCGGACGCCTTCTCGGCGTCGATGTTGAGCTCGATCGGCTCGGTGCGAGGGTTGTAGTGACCGATCGTCTCGATTGCTCGACTGTCGCGCGCCGAGCGCGAGTCGGCGACGACCACGCGATACGCCGGCTGCTTCTTCGCGCCGACGCGCGTCAGCCGGATTCGGACTGCCATGTGCTCTCGTTCCTCCTGGTTGGCCGTCGACCTCTGGGCGGTCGACCGGGATGACTGAATGGAAGGTGCGTTCAGCGGACCGTGATGAATCC
This sequence comes from Candidatus Limnocylindrales bacterium, assembly GCA_046595595.1. Taxonomy (GTDB): domain Bacteria; phylum Chloroflexota; class Limnocylindria; order Limnocylindrales; family CSP1-4; genus CF-46. The sequence goes on along the minus strand of JBKJOK010000347.1, from coordinate 35 downwards.
GCTGCCGAGATCGAGGCCCTGGTCCTTGCGGACGG
>JBKJOK010000323.1:0-2063 GCA_046595595.1 Candidatus Limnocylindrales bacterium | reverse complement strand
CTGCTGGGCAATGAGGATCCGCGTCATACGACGGACCCTCGAGACGACATCGGCCTGTGGATGCACTTCGGCATCCGCTGAGCCAGGCGCGCTAGCCTACCCCACGAGGTCCTGGACAACGTCCGGGGCCTCGTTTCGATTCCGGCGAGATCGGGCGCGGCGGGCGATCCGGGCCGTCCGGCGCGGGACCCCGGGCCGAGCCCCCGGCCGCGGCCGCAGCGCATGCCTCCGCTCTCGCCGCGGAATCGATTTCGCCATCCGCCCATGGGGCGCGCGTTAGCCGCGAGGTCGCCGGCGAGATCGGGCCGGGTTGGCGATTGTCAGCCTTCCGCGGCAAATTCTCTCTGCTTCGAGGCCTCCGCAGTCCGGCAGAAGCCGAGACAGCCCGCCTGGTGCGCACGTGATGGGCGTATGGCGATGCGCATGCAGGAGGTTGCCGCATGTCGGTGGGCGCCCGAGTTCAGCGGCGGGATCACGACTCGAGGTGCGACGTCACCAGGTTCCCGCCGCACGTCGGGCCACGACGGGCAGACGTCCGACCGGCAGGTGGGCCTCCAGACAGGTGACCCCGATCGGGCCGACCTGCGCGTCGTGAGCGGTTCCGGCCGGCAGCTCGAGCCGATCGCCGGCCTCGAGCTGCATCGAGCGGCCGTCGGCTGGCAGGCCGAACGAGATCGAGCCCGACACGACCGCGATCACCTTGTCGTATCCGTGCTCGTGGGCCCCGTAGCGATCGCCCGGCCCGTTCGACCACGACGACGGAGCGAGTCCCTCGGCGCGCAGACGGCCGGCGACATCGGCCATCGGCTCAGGCGACCGATACGCCGATCGCGGTCCCGACGATGTAGGTCACGACCGCCGCGACCGAGCCGATGAGCACCTGTCGGGCGCCCGAGAAGAGCACACCTCGGCCGGTCAGGAGGCTGACTCCCGCCCCGACCGCGAACAGGGCGACCACGCTGAGTCCGATCGCGACGAAAAACGCGGCGGCTCCAGCGCCGACCAGATACGGCAGGACGGGGACGAACGCACCGATCGCGAAGGCCACGAACGACCCGAACGCCGCTCCGAACGGCGAGCCGAGCTCGCCGGGATCGAGGCCGAGCTCCTCGCGGATCAGCTGCTCGAGCGCCCGCTCCGGGTCCTCGAACAGGCGATGGGCGATCGCCCGGGCCTCGTCCTCGCGGAATCCCTTGGCCCGGTAGATGGCCGCCATCTCGGCCTCCTCCTCCTCGGGCATCGCCTCCAGTTCGGCCCGCTCGAGCGCGATCTGGCGCTCGAATAGCTCGCGCTGGCTCTGCATCGAGATGTACTCGCCCGCCGCCATGCTGAACGCACCGGCGAGCAGGCCCGCGACCCCGGCGAGCAGGATGAAGTGGTCGGGTGTCGACGTCTGGCTCGACGCACCGACCACGCCCATCACGAGCGCGAGGTTGCTGACCAGTCCGTCGCTGACGCCGAAGATGACCGCCCGGAGCGTGCCGGATCGGCCGGATCGGTGCCACCGTTCCCGGCCCGCGATGTCGAGCTCCGGCTGGTACTCCGGATCCTTGAGCTTCTTCCAGATCTCGGCGTGTTCGCGCTCGTCGGCGGCGATCGCCTCGACCTCGGGTGTGGAATCCTGGCCCTCGTAGATCTCCTCCTCGTCGCCCTCGAGGGCAGTGACGAGGTCGCTCACCGCCTTCGTCCCGAACACGCGGGCGAGCATCACGATCACCGCGACCCGGGGCCGGGGCCGGGTCGGCGTCGCCGGGACATCGACACCGGCCTCGCGCAGCTTCGTCGCCCAGACCTCGGCATGGCGCCGCTCGTTGGCGGCGATCCGGCGGAACGCGCCCGCCCGATGGGCATCCTTCTCGATTGCGGCCAGGGCGTCATAGAGGAGGATCGCGTCGCGCTCGAGGCGCAGGTTGGCAAGGCTCTGGGCGGCGTCGGGGGCCATGTCGTCATCGTACCGGCGCTAGACTCCGGGCGATGATGGCCCCGGACGAACCGCCGCTGCGCTACCTGTCGGCGGCCGACGTGACGGCGGCCATGCCGCCCCTTGCCGAACGACTCCGGCT
>JBKJOK010000307.1:0-4662 GCA_046595595.1 Candidatus Limnocylindrales bacterium | reverse complement strand
CGCTCGTCGTGGCTGTAGACGTTGAAGCCGTCGCCGCGCAGGAACCCGACGAGCGTCACCCCGAGGCGGTCGGCGGCTTCGACCGCGAGGTCCGATGGGGCGGAGACGGCGGCGAGGATCGGGATGCCTGCGACCGCGGCCTTCTGGACGATCTCGAAGCTGACCCGGCCGCTGACCATCAGGATCCGCTGATGGAGCGGCATCGCCTTCGCCAGGACCTGCGAGCCGATCACCTTGTCGAGCGCATTGTGGCGGCCGACGTCCTCGCGCAGCGCGACGGGCTCACCCGCCGCGGTGGACAGGCCCGCCGCGTGGAGGCCGCCGGTCTCGTCGAAGGCGCGCTGGGCGGCCCGGAGCAGGTCCGGCAAGGCGAGAATCACCGAGCGCGCGACGACCGGGCCCTCGGGGATCGGGTCCGAACGGACGGCGACCTCGTCGAGCGACGCCTTGCCGCAGATCCCGCATGACGCGGTCGCAGCGAAGTGACGCTCGGCGACGCGTGAGGCGTCGAAGGCTCGGGCGAGGTGGACGACGATCCGGTCGTCGGGCTGGCTCATTGCGGCGGGGTCGCCGGCGGTCGTCCGGAGCACCTCGGGCCCGTCAATCAGCCCTTCCGTCCGGAGGAAACCGATGGCCAGCTCGTCCTCGAAGCCCGGCGTGCGCATGGTGACCGCCACCGCGACGGGCGCCTGGGCCGGTCCGGCGGCGAGGATCTCGAGCGGCTCCTCGCCGACGACCCGGTCGGCCCGGAATTCGAGCGACTCGCCCCGGACGGCCACGATCCGGGTCGTCGTGACGTGGCGGGTCGGTGGCGCGGTCGCGTCGGGTTTCATCGGCTCCAGTGTAGAAGCGCATCATCCGGGGATGCCGGCAGATCCACTCCTCGACGACGTCCAGCGCGCGTTCCTCGGCGCGGCCCGGACCGCGACCCTTGCGACGATCGCCCCGAGCGGCCGTCCGCGCCTCGTCCCCATCTGCTTCGTCGTCGGGCCGGACGGACCCGACGGCCGGCTGCGGCTCCACAGCCCGCTCGACGACAAGCCCAAGCGGAGCGACGATCCGCACGACCTCGCCCGCGTCCGCGACCTCCTCGTCCTGCCCGAGGCGACGCTCCTGGTCGACCACTGGTCGGAGGACTGGGACCGGCTCGGCTGGATCCGGCTCGAGACACGGGCGGAGCTGCTCGAGCCCGAACCGCACGAAGCAGCCGAGCACCATGGCGCGGTCCGCGCACTCCGCGCCAAGTACCCGCAGTACGCGACCCACCGACTCGAGGATCGCCCGATCCTGCGCCTCACCGTGTTCCGTGTCGTCGCCTGGGGCAGGCTCGAACCCGACCGGGCATGACGACGCCGCCGGCGTGGCCGGCGGCGACGAGAGGAGGAGGAGCGGGAGGAGCGGAAGTCGGCGGCCGCCCGATGGATCAGCGGTCGAGGTAGATCGCCTCGGCGTGCGGTCGGAGGCAGTGGGTCGAGCTCATCGCCTGGTGGTAGCCGCCGGCGTTCAGGAGGGCCACGATGTCCCCCTCGTCGACTGGCGGCAGGTCGTAGTCCTCGGCGAACAGATCGCCCGCCTCATTGATGTGACCGGCGATCGTCACCCGTTCGGTCCGCGCCGCGTCCGCGGCCCGGCACACCACGAGCTCCTGGGCGTACCTGTAGATGAAGAACGAGCAGTTCACGTTCCAGCCGGCGTCGAGGCCGACGTATCGGGTCCCCGCCCGCTCCTCGACCGTCACGACCTCGGCGAGCAGGATCGCGGTGTCCTTCGCGAGGTAGTCGCCGGGCTCGCAGCCGATCAACAGATCAAGGCCCGCGGTCTGGCGAGCGATCGCGGCGGCATAGGCGTCGAGGTCAACCCGCTGCTCCTCGGGGCGGGCGGGCACGCCGAGCCCGCCGCCGACGTTCATCTCGACGATCGGGTGGCCATCGGCGAGCAGCCGGCGCGTGACGGCGACGACCCGCTCGAGCGCCGCTTCGAACGCCGCGAGCCCGTCCGCGAGCCAGCCGGAGCCGGCGTGGACATGGACCGTGTCGATCGAGAGCCCGTGGTGCGTCGCCGCCGCGACCGCCTCGGCGACCCGATCCTCGTAGATCCCGAACTTCGTCGGGCGTTCCCCGCTGTAGGCCAGCTTCTCGTTGTAGCCCGCGCCGGCGCCGGGGTTGATCCGGAGCCCGATCGGGCGGGGCGGGAGGCCGAGCGCGGCGAGCCGCCGACCGAGCCGCTCGACCTGGCTGACGGCGTCGAGATTGAGATGGACCGGGTGGCTGAGGATCACGTCCAGGTCGCGGTCGGACAGGTTCGTGGCGGTCACGCTGATCTCCGCCGGCGTCCAGCCACACTCGAGGGCTCGGAGCACCTCGCCGGGCGAGCAGGCGTCGATCCCGACGAGCGGCCGGAGGACTGCGAGCGCGAGTGGATCCGGGTTGGCCTTCAGGGCGAACCGGACCCGGTGGCGCAAGCCTGCCCCATCGAGCGCCGCGATCAGCCGCCCGGCGTTGTCGGCGAAGCGCCGGCGGTCGTAGACGAACAGCGGCGTCCCATGCTCGCGGGCGAGCGACTCCGCGTCATGCCCGGCGATCCAGACGCGACCGTCGCGCGACTCGAGGCCGGGCCGCTGCCACCACGGCCGGGCGTCGACGATCACGCGCCGGCGACGGGCTGGCGCGGCCGGCTCGTGCCGGGCTTCCAGCGGTCCGGGCCTTCCTCCACCTCGGCCCCGACCTCCTCGAGCAGTCGCCGCGAGATCGTGGCGACCTCCTCGATGGCGGCCTCGAACGCGGCGCTGTTGCGCTGGGACGGCGTTCGATAACCACTCACCTTGCGGACGAACTGGCGGGCGGCCGCCTCGATCTCACCGGTCGTGGCCGGCTCGTCCGGGCGGCGCAGGACCTTGATGCTTCGGCACATGGCCACAGCGTACCGCCGGCGCCGCCGTCGGGTTACGATCGGCCGATGGACGCACCGGAGATCATCGAGCTCCTCGGGCTCCGGCCCCATCCCGAGGGCGGCTGGTACGGCGAGACGTGGCGCGAGCCGACCGACGGCGCCGAGCGGCCGGCGGGGACCGCGATCCATTTCCTCCTCGCCGCCGGTGAGCGGTCGCACTGGCACCGGGTCGACGCCACCGAGATCTGGCATTACCACGGCGGGGCTCCGCTCGAACTCCGGACGGCCGCCAGCAACGCCGGGCCGGTCACGATCGTCCGCCTGGGCATGGACCTCGGCGCGGGCGAGCGGCCGCAGGCTGTCGTCCCGGCCGGTGCCTGGCAGGCGGCCCGCTCGCTCGGGCCATGGACGCTCGTGAGCTGCACGGTCACGCCGGGCTTCGATTTCGCGGGATTCGAGCTCGCCCCACCCGACTGGCAGCCGGGCGCCTCCTGACCGGGAACTTGACCGATCCGCGGGCGCGCAAATGCGACGATGCCCCGCCGAAGCGGAGCGTCGTCGCAGTGGCAGCGTTGGTCGGACGCCGCGCTCACCTCGCGGTGGGCGGCCCCGACCGGGCTCAGCGAGCTACGGAAGCTTCCAGAGAAGCGTGCCGGTGTAGCAGTGATCGAGGGCGAGGCACAGCCCGCCCGTCAGGTCCCACTGGCGACCGGTCACGTACGGACCGCGATCGACGACCGTGGTCGTGATCGTCCGGCCGTTGGCCGGGTTCCGGAAGGTGACCTTCGTGCCGCACGGAAGCGTCTTGTGGGCCACTCCGCGGAGCGACTCGGTCATCGCGAAACCGCAGGCGGTTCGCTTGCCGTAGAAGCCGGGGCCGTACCACGACACGTTGCCGTCTCGATGCCAGGTCGGGATGACCACCGTCCCGACGGGCGCGTCGGGCTGGATCTTCGCCGCGTCGGGGCGGCCTGCTGGAGCAGGTCGCTCGTTCGGATCGAGGAGGACCGAGGTATCGCTGAGCGCACCGGTTGCCCGGTACGCGGGATCGAGTGAAGGGGTCATCGCCGCTGTCCCGTCGATCGATGCCGCGTCCACTGCTTGAAACAGCGTCGCATCGACCGGTACTGCAGGGCTGGGGCCCTGGGATCCGACGGATCCGGGGACGGCGGCCGCGGCGAGAACGGCGATGAGCGCCAGTCCCGCGACGACTCTGGGGCGTCGCACGTCTCCTCGAAAGTACCAGTCGAAGCCCGGACCGGCCATTGCGCGTGGGTGGCGAAGCCTTGCGGGAACCCGACAAGCCGGCAATCCCTCGTGGCAGAATCTGCGTACACACCACGGATCACGCACGAACGTTGCGTCGGCGCACGTCGTTGCGGTCCACGAGACGCAAGGCCCGGCAAGTGCGTCCGACAACGCGAATCAGCGTGGGCGGAGGTGGGTGGACGGTGCCACAATCGGCCGAATGCCCACCCGCGAGCTCATCCTCGATCGTCCGCTCGATCTGCGCCGGACCCTGTCGATCCACCACCGTGGCGGCGGCGACCCCATGATGCAGATCGGTCTCGGCCGGGTGATCCGGGCGACGCGCACGGCCGACGGCCCGGCCACGGTCGAGCTCATCCAGCACGGGGACCGGATCACGGTCGAGACGTGGGGCCCGGGCGCCGACTGCCTGCTCGCCGCCGTCCCTGCCCTCGTCGGCCTCGACGACGACCGATCCGGCTTCGACCCCACCACCACCCGCTCGTGGCGGACCTCGATCGCCAT
>JBKJOK010000295.1:0-7039 GCA_046595595.1 Candidatus Limnocylindrales bacterium | reverse complement strand
GGCGGAGTAGCTCAGTGGTAGAGCAGGGGACTCATAAGCCCTTGGTCGGTGGTTCAAATCCGCCCTCCGCTACCAGTTCGATCCCGAACCACCGCCCGGCACCGGAATGGGTCGCCGGGCGTCGTGCCGCCCGGGGCCATCCATCCAGGCCGCCGCGGCCTGCGAACCCCTGTCGATCGCCGGTCGGGCCCGGACCCTCGTCTCATGGGACCGTCACGAACCGACGCTATACTCGATGAGCTGGTCGCCGCGCTGCGGCGCCACTGATCCGGAGGCTCCGTTGAATCCCAGGTTCTTCCGCAACGGCATCGTCATGCTGGCGCTCGTCGTCGTCGCCCTCGCCGTTGTGTTCACCGTCGTCAACTCGTCGACCCCCGCCGCGAACACTCCCTACTCGGCCTTCCTCGACAACGTCAAGGCGGGCAAGGTCAGCAAGGTGATCCAGGAGGGATCGAGCCTGTCGGTCACGCCGAACCCCGACGGCTCGAAGTACACCGTCGTGATCCCCGGGCTGCTCGCCAACCAGGTCCTCGACGACATGACCAAGGCGGCCGATGCCGGCAAGGTCGCCAAGCCGTCCCTCGAGGCCAAGGCCGCCCCCGATAACGGCTGGATCAGCATCCTGATCACCGGCCTTCTGCCGATCCTGATCATCGGCGGGTTCATCTTCTTCATGATGCGCCAGGCCCAGGGCACCAACAACCAGGCCATGAGCTTCGGCAAGAGCCGGGCCCGGATGTTCCTCGGCAACAAGACTGTCGTGACCTTCGCCGACGTGGCCGGGGTGGACGAGGCCAAGACCGAGCTCCAGGAAGTCGTCGAGTTCCTGAAGTACCCGGAGAAGTTCAACTCGCTCGGCGCCCGGATCCCGCGCGGCGTGCTCCTGGTCGGACCTCCCGGAACGGGCAAGACGCTGATGGCCCGGGCCGTCGCCGGTGAGGCCGGCGTGCCGTTCTTCAGCATCTCCGGCTCGGAGTTCGTCGAGATGTTCGTCGGCGTCGGCGCGAGCCGCGTCCGCGACCTGTTCGATCAGGCCAAGCGCAATTCGCCGTGCATTGTCTTCGTCGACGAGATCGACGCGGTCGGCCGCCAGCGCGGCGCCGGCCTCGGCGGCTCGCACGACGAGCGGGAGCAGACCCTCAACCAGATCCTCGTCGAGATGGACGGCTTCGACACGAACACCAACGTGATCGTCGTCGCCGCCACGAACCGGCCCGACGTCCTCGACCCGGCCCTCCTGCGGCCCGGCCGCTTCGACCGCCAGGTCATCCTCGACCGGCCGGACATGAAAGGCCGCTCGGCGATCCTCAAGGTCCACACGAAGGGCAAGCCGCTCGACAAGGCGATCGACGTGGAGGCCGTCGCCCGGCTGTCCCCGGGCTTCTCCGGGGCCGACCTCGCCAACCTCGTCAACGAGGCTGCCATCCTCGCCGCCCGACGCAACAAGAAGGTCATCGGGTTCACGGAGTTCACCGAGGCCCTCGAGCGGATCGTCGCCGGTCCCGAGCGCAAGTCCCGGATCATCTCGGACGCCGAGAAGGCGATCATCGCCTTCCACGAGGGCGGCCACGCCGTCGTCCAGCGGATCCTGCCCAAGTGCGACCCGGTCGCCAAGGTCACGATCATCAGCCGGGGCATGGCCCTCGGCTACACGATGGCTCTCCCGATGGAGGACCGCTACCTCCAGTCCAAGACCGAGTTCGAGGACAAGATCGCGGGCCTCCTCGGCGGCAACGCGGCGGAGCGCCTGGTCTTCGGCGACACGACGACCGGCGCCAGCAACGACATCGAGAAGGCGACCGATCTCGCCCGCCGGATGGTCACGGAGTTCGGGATGAGCGATCGGCTCGGCCCGTTGTCGTTCGGCAAGCGCGACGAAATGATCTTCCTGGGCCGCTCGATGGGCGAGCAGCGCGACTACAGCGACGAAGTCGCCAAGACCATCGACGAGGAGGTCCGGGCGATCATCGACCACGCCTACGAGCGAGCGATGGACGTGCTCGTCACGCATCGCGACAAGCTCAACGCCCTCGCCGAGAAGCTCGTCGCCGAGGAGACGGTCGACCAGGAAGGCTTCGAGGCCCTCTTCAGCGACCTGCCCCCGAAGCGCACCACACGCGACACGCCGCCGATCATCGTCGGCCCCAACCAGCCGACCCCGGGCACCCAGCCTGCCCCGAGCCCGGCCCCGGCCTGAGCCCTGCCCCGGCCTGAGCCCGGCGCCGACCCCTTCGCACCCACCGACCCCGGACCCACGGTCCGGGGTCGTTCTCCGTCCCGAGACGGCTGGTCCGCTGCCCGGCGGCTACCATCGGCGCATGACGATGACGACCGCGACCGACCAGGCGTTCGAGGCATTCCTCGCGGCCCACGCCGATGAACGCCTCGAGTCCTACAAGGAACTGGTCCGGATCCCAAGCATCTCGGCCCTGCCCGAGCACGCCCCCGACTGCCGGCGCGCCGCCGAATGGATCGCGGCCGACCTCGAGCGGATCGGGATGGAGCACGTCGAGGTGAGCGCGACCGGCGGCAGTCCAGTGGTCTACGCGGACTGGCTCCATGGAGAGGGCGCGCCGACCGTCCTCGTCTACTGCCACTACGATGTCCAACCGGTCGATCCGCTCGAGCTATGGACCTCGCCCCCGTTCGAGCCGGTCGTCGATGGCCGCCGGATCCTCGGCCGCGGCGTGGCCGACGACAAGGGCCAGCTCCACCTCCACCTCCGGGCGATCGAGGCCCTGCTCGCGACCCGCGGCCGCCTGGCGGTCAATCTCCGGATCGTGTTCGAGGGCGAGGAGGAGTCGAGCTCGGTCCACCTCGACGCCTGGCTGGCGGCGAACCGCGAGCGGCTCTCCGCCGACTTCGCCCTGATCAGCGACACGGGTTTTTTCGAGGGCAACATCCCGGCGATCACGATCGCCCTGCGCGGGCTGCTGTATACCCAGATCGACGTGACCGGGACCGGCGTCGACCTCCATTCGGGCAGCTATGGCGGCGCGGTCGAGAACCCGGCCAACGCCCTCGCCCGGATCATCAGCGGCCTGAAGGACGAGCACGGCCGGATTCTCATCCCGGGCTTCTACGACGATGTCGTGGAGTTGACGGCCGACGAGCGCCGGCGGCTGCACGAGCTTCCGTTCGACGATGCGGCCTATCTCGCGCGGCTCGGCCTGCCGGCCCTCCATGGCGAGGACGGGTACACGACCCTCGAGCGGCGCGGAGCCCGTCCGACCCTCGACGTCAACGGTCTGTGGGGCGGGTTCCAGGGCGAGGGCGCCAAGACGATCATTCCGGCCCATGCCCACGCCAAGGTCAGCTGCCGGCTCGTGACGGCCCAGGATCCGGACCGGATCTTCGCCGCCCTGCGCGATCACGTGGTCGCGATCGCCCCGGCCGGCGTCCAGGTCGAGGTTCGCCATCTGGGCGGTGGCCACCCGAGCCTGACCTCGATTGACCACCCCGCGACGCAAGCCGCCGCCCGGGCCCTCGAGGCGACGTTCGGTCGGAAGCCGGTCTTCATTCGGGAAGGCGGCTCGATCCCGGTGTGTGCCAGCTTCGAGCAGATCCTCGGCCTGCCGGTCGTCCTCCTCGGGTTCGATCCGCCCGACCAGCGGGCCCACGCCCCGAACGAGTGGATGGACCTCGACAACTACGAGGCGGGGATCCGGACGGTGGCCCGGCTGTGGGACGAGGTAGCCGCCCTGGTTCCGGCCGACTTCGGTCGCTGATCCGGACAGGACTTTCGGCCCATCGGCTCGCCGCTTTCGGGCCCCTGTCGGGCCACACCGCGGTGCTACGATGCAGGGGACTTCGTTGACCGGGAGGACGAGCAAGCGTGACCGACACCGCCGAACCGACAACCGCGACCCCGACGTGGCGCCTCGACGGCGACAACGGGAGCATGGTGCCCCGCTCCGCCATCGATGTCCTCGTCGACCTGAATGACAAGGTCACAAGCGGCAAGGTCAACGAGTACCAGCCCGTTCCTCTCGGGTTCACCCCGATGGACAAGACGATCGGCACGGGGCTCCGGGCCGGCGAGCTGCTCCTGATCGGTGGCGCCCAGGGCACGGGCAAGACGACGATGGCCCTCCAGATGGCCCGCAACATCGCGTCCGGCGGCCAGGCCAACGTTCTCTACATCTGCTTCGAGCACGACGAGCAGTACCTCCTGAATCGCCTGATCGCGATGGAGTCGGCCCTCGCCCACCTCCCGCACAAGACCGGCGCGATCAAGATTCAGGACGTCCGCAAGGAGATCCTCGGGACGTGGATGGCCGACGGCGGTGGCGCGGCCCAGCTCGCGAGCAATCCGCGCCTGCGTCCGTCGCTCGACCGAATCGCCCGCTACGGCCAGAACCTGTTCCTGCTGCGCGGCTCGCAGACGGCCAGTACGGTCGACAACATCCGCAAGCTCGTCCAGCAGCACCGTGTGCTGAGCGGCGACCGGCGCCTCGTGGTCTTCGTGGACTACCTCCAGAAGGTGCCCCAGATCCCTGAGCCCACCAGCGAGACCGAGAAGGTCACGTTCGTCGTCAACGGGCTGAAGGACGTCGCCCTGTCCGAGGACGTGCCGATGATCGCGATCGTCGCCGCCGACAAGGAGGGCCTGAAGGCGTCACGCCTCCGGAACTACCACCTGCGCGGTTCGTCGGCCATCAACTACGAAGCGGACGTCATCCTGATCCTCAACGAGAAGTACCACATCGTCGCCAAGGTCAACATCGAGTTCAACCCGTACCAGGCGCAGCGTTTCCGCGACTGGGTGGTCATCTCGGTCGAGAAGAACCGTGGTGGCCAGGACAACGTGGACCTCGAGTTCGAGAAGCACTTCGAGTTCTCCTGCTTCGATCCGAACGGACGGACCGTGCAGGAGAAGCTCATCGAAGAGCGCCTCTACAACGACTGATCGGCCGCTGATCCGGCGCCATCGCGGCGTTGTCGGCTGCGGTCCTCGCTAAACCCTGCGGGCCCGCTCGCCGCGGTCCCGCTCGCCGCGGTTCTCGCCTCCGCCGGGCCGCAGGTGGAAGACAACTGTCGCGCCCGAACCCTGATCAGCTTGGTTGATCAGATCAGAGCCGAGGGTGCGTGGCCCTTCGCCCGCGCGACGTCGCGGGTTTGATTGAACTCATCCCACGCGTGCTCATCGGCGTGCCGATCGGCCAGCTTGATCACACAGGGCCGCCAGGCGCGGTGGCCGCTCCGGGCGTCAGACCGGCCCCACCCGTTCGTCCCGCGGCACCACCGATGCCGGCGGATGCGGGACAGAGAGCCCAACGATCGATCGGTGTCGGCTGGAGGGCGTAGCACACCCGGGCGACCGTTGTCTCCACATTGCATCCACACGAGATTGAAGTTCGTGGACAGTTTCGAACCGGGCCGTCGAAGTTCGTGGACAAGTCGGTTGTGGTGTCCCTGGCCCGGGCATATGGTTCGTCTTGCCCGAAGGGGCCAACGCAAACGGACAGGCGAGGCGAGGGGTGACCCGCGCAGCGCCGCCGGTCCGGAACGGACGAGCCGCAAGGCACGCCCGGGCCGCGACCGCCGATCCGGGAGCCGGCCGGCCGAGATCACATCAAGGCTGGTCGTTCCAGGGGTCGCCACCGTTCGCAGTCGGTTCCTTCGGGCGTTTCCGTGCCCGCCACGTGCGCCACGGTCCACGCCCGCCACGGCTACACTCCGCCGATGGACAGCGAGCGGATGCCATGAAGCCCGGCCCGGACGACTTCCCCGGCGTGGTCGAAGTCGTCGTCGAGATCCCGCGCGGCAGCCGGAACAAGTACGAGTTCGACGAGGAGGCCGAGGTATTCCGCCTCGATCGCGTCCTCGCCTCGGCGGTCCACTACAACTTCGACTACGGGTTCATCATCGACACCCGGGCGGGCGACGGCGATCACACCGACGCGCTGCTCCTGATCGACGAACCGACGTTCACGGGCTGCCGGGTCTGGGCCCGCCCGATCGGCGGGCTGGAGATGCGCGACGACCAGGGCGAGGACTTCAAGGTCCTGTGCGTCGCGGTCGCCGATCCGCACCAGGCGCACGTCGAGGACCTCGGCCAGGTCCGGCCCCACCGGCTGATCGAGATCGAGCACTTCTTCAACACGTACAAGATGCTCGAGGACAAGGAGACGGACGTCGTCGGCTGGCGCGACGCGGCGCGGGCACGGGCCGTGCTCGAGGCCGATCGGGCGACCTGGCGGACCGAACGCGCCGGCCGGGCTGACGGCGCCGGCCGGCCGGCTTGACCGAGGAGCCGCGCCTCTTCGTCGCCGTCCCGCTCCACGATTCGGCTCGGGCCGCAGTCGCCGACCTCGTCGAGACCATCCGGTCCGGCGAGCCGCCCGGCCGCGGCGTCCGCTGGGTTCGACTCGACGGGCTGCACCTGACGCTGCGCTTCCTCGGCCCGACGCCGGAGTCGCGTGTCGCCGATCTGGCGGCCGCGGTGGCCCGTATCGCCGCGGCCAGTCCGCCGTTCGGCGTCCGGATCTCCGGAGCGGATGCCTTCCCGCCGACCGGCCGGCCGCGGACGCTGTGGCTCGATCTCGATTCCGGCACCGACGAGCTGGCAGCCCTTGCCGGGCGGCTCGACGACGAGCTCGCGACGGCCGGCTGGGAGCGCGAGCGCCGACCGTTCCGGGCGCACCTGACCCTGGCCCGGGCCGACGGCGTACGCGCCGGGCCGGCCACCGTCGCCGCGCTGAAGGCGGCGGCGGCGACGATCGCGATCGAGTCGACGATCGACCGGATCGTCCTGTTCGAGAGCATCACCGGTGACGGTCGAGCCCGATATGTCGCCCGCTCAGAGGCCGCGCTGGGCTGAGGTCCGGAGGCGTCCGGCGCGGTCTATGGCGGTCTGCGCCGGGCGAATGGAGGGGTCCGGATGCTACGATGGGGTCGCTCGTGGCGCGGACGTCGCCGCTGGTCGGAAGGGAGCCCACGACTCACGTGACCGTTGCTCAGCGCGCCCGGCTGGTCGTCGCCATGGGGATCCTCAACCTCGTTCTGGCGACCGTTGCGCTGACCGCGGGAATCGTGG
>JBKJOK010000284.1:0-3324 GCA_046595595.1 Candidatus Limnocylindrales bacterium | reverse complement strand
CTGATCACGACGATGATCGTGTTCGAGACGAGCAGGCCGACGATGAAGGCGACCATCATCGGCACCCCGAGCCCCTGGCCGGCCGCCCCGCCGACCGCGGCGATGATCAGAACCTGGGTCCCGGTCTCGGCCCCGATCCCATGGATCATTCCGACCCCGAACGCCGTCCGCGGCCCGTACGCGCTCATCTCGATCGGCTCGACGTGGGCATGTCCGTGGAGACGAGCGGCGAGGCGGCGCCAGGCGTAGCGCCCACCGTCGAAGACGAGCATCCAACGGCTGCGCAGCCGGAAGGCCGTGCCGTGGCGGGCGTACTGGTAGAGCGACACGAACACCCACAGCCCGAGCAGCAGGAGGGTCAGGCCGACCACGCGGCTCATGATCGGGTCCACCCAATCCGGGAGCAGGGCCCCGAATGCGAGAGCGGCCAGCCCCAGCACCGCGACGACGCTGGCGTGGCCGACGGCGTACAGGGTGCCGAGGAGGATTGCGCGGCGCTGCTCGGCGAGGAGCACCGTCCGGGTCAGCGGGATGCCGCCGGTGTCGGCCTTGACGAGGGCCGGGTCCGCCGCATGGGCGTGAATCTCGGAGTCCCCGCCATGGTCGTGGTGGTGGGGGACGGCCTCGTGCTCCCGGGCGTGTTCGCGCGCGCCGACCTCGGTCGTCGCCGACGTCGAGGTGATGTCGGTGATCGCGGCGATATGGTCCCAGTCGAAGCCGTGGCGGATTCCGAGCAGGAGCCCGGTGACGAGAATTCCGAGTCCGGCCCCGGTCGCCCCGACCACGGCAGCATCCACCGCGAACATCACTGCTCCTCGTTATTGCTACCTGTCGCGATAACGATCGCAGGGACGGCGTCGATCGTCAACTCGGGGCCCGGAACGGGTCATCGCCGAGGGTTCGCTGGCGCGCCGGAACGTCCCGGCCGCCCTCGGGCGCGTCATGTCCCGTCATCGTGCAATTGAATGAGCCTTGGATGACCTCTGGGTCGTGGCCAATGCCTTGGCCGAAGCACACGATGGCCGGGTGCTTGTTGACTCAACCGCCATGACCCGGCGTCCGCGCGGCCGCCCGCCCCCGCCCGGATCAAGTGCGACGACCACGCCGGCCGGGCAACCGGCCCACGACGAGAGCCTGATTGTGCGGCGCTCGCTCCTCGGCGAGCTCGGGCCGTACATGTCGCGAATGGTCGCTGTCTCGACCCTGATCGCTGCATCCGAAGGCCTCGCCGGCGCTCTCTTCGGCGAGCCGGCCCTCTTCGGCTCGGCTGTCCTGACCGCAGTCTTCGGCATGACCATGCTGGCCGTCAACGGCCTCGTCCGGGCGGGCCGTGAGCGATGGGCCGGGCTCGTCCTCGCCGCCAGCGTGTACCTGCTCGGGTTGATGGGAGCGATTCTCATCCCGGGCTCGGCGGCCGCCTCCGCGATGCTCCCCATCGTGTCGGTCGTCCTTCTGCTGCCGGGCCGCGCGCGGCGGCACATGATCGGCATCCTCGCGATCGCCCTCGCCGGCAGCGCCCTCGCCCTCGCGCTCGGCAACCTGCCCCATCCGTTTCCGCCCATCAGGGAGCCGCTCGGGACCGCGTTCGCCTCGGCGTCGCTCCTTGGCGTGGCCCTCCTGATCCTCGCCGCACTGTTCGAGTTCGCCAGCAAGACGACGGCGTCCGTGACCGACCTCCACCTCGCCCTCGAGTCCGGCGTCGCAAGCTTTGCCGAGCGGACGACGATCGTCGCGTCCATCGGTCGGCTCGAGCCGCGAGCGACGGTCGCCGCAACGGCCGAGGGCTTCGTGGAGGCCCTGATGAAGCTTCCTGACGTCGACATCGCCGGTGTGTTCGCCCGGACCGACGATCGTCTCGAGATCCTGGCCATGACCGGTCCGCCGGGCTTCCCGCTGCGATCCGGCGCGTTCCTGCCGGAGGCTCGGGCGCTCCACCTGCTCGGCCGCTCGGGCGATGGCCCTTGGGCGGAACGCTGGGTGAACGCCCCCGCGTACGGGGAGTACGGGAACGCGTTCAGCGCGACCGGCATCATCGGCCAAGCCTATGCTCCGTTCTACAGCGGCAACACGATCATCGGGATCGTCGCGATCGGAACGCGCTCCGAGGCCCACGTCCGCCACCTCCTGAGCGATCTGCCGGCCGTCGCCGAGTTCGCGGCAACCGCATCCCTCCTGCTCGGGCCGCTGCTGGCCAAGCGGCAGGTGGACGAGGCGGGACGTGGGGTCATCACGACGATCATCGAAACCGGTGCGTTTCGACCGGTCCTTCAGCCGATCGTCGAACTCGCGACGGGCCGGACGGTCGGGTTCGAGGCGCTCACCCGGTTCGCGGACGGCCGCCGCCCCGATCACGTCTTCGCCGCTGCGACGCAGGCCGGCCTGGGCCTCGAACTCGAGATCCGCACGCTCGAGGCCGCGATCCAGGCCGGGTGCAACCTGCCGCCCCGGACGTGGCTCAGCCTGAATGTCTCGCCCGAGCTCGTCGTCGACGCCTCCCGCCTCGCGGCCGCACTCGCCCGGCGCGATCGCCCGATCGTCCTCGAGATCACCGAACATGTGCCGATCGACGACTATCGGGCCGTCCGGAGTGCCATCGACCGGCTCGGCGCAGACGTCCGGGTGGCGGTCGACGACGCCGGGGCCGGCATCGCCAACTTCAGCCACCTCGCCGAGCTGCGGCCGCATCTCGTCAAGGTCGATGCCGGCCTGATTCGCGACCTAGACACGGACCTGGCCCGCCAGGCCGTCGTCGTCGGCTTCGTCCACTTCGCGGCCCGAGCCGATTGCGGCGTCATCGCCGAGGGGATCGAGACGGCGGCCGAGCGCGACGCGGCCCTGGCCCTCGGCGTCGCCCTTGGCCAGGGGTTCCTCTTCGCGCGACCGGCGTCGGTTGAGGACCTCCGCATCGAGTGTGCCGCGGCCGGAGCAGCGGTTGGGCCCGGTCGTGCGGCCAATCGAACCGCCCGCCGTTCCGCGGGTCCGACCGGCGTCGCAAACCGGCGCTCGACGGTCGAATACCCGCCGGTCAAGGCGCCCGCCTGACGAACGCTGGAGGCTGGGCCCGACAGGGCGATCGCCGACATGGCGCCAAGCCCGAATCGACGCTTCCGCACCACGATCTTCGGCCTGCGCGCTGGACGGCGCGTTCCGAGATTTGGCGTTCTCGGCGCGTCGGTCAGCTTGGATTCAAGCGGTCATCGGAGAGCGCCCGAGGGGGCGGTGTCGACAATCGGATGGGTCGTCTCGACCGTCCCGCCAAGAGCCGCGGCGAAGGTACGAAGGACGTGTCTTGCGGTCGCCCGAGCGGCGATCCGCATCACTGAT
>JBKJOK010000156.1:0-6744 GCA_046595595.1 Candidatus Limnocylindrales bacterium | reverse complement strand
CGATGTTCGAACGTACTGCGCTGCCGTCGGGGCCGCGCGTGATCAGCGCCAGGCTCCCGGGCGCGCGTTCGGTCTCCATCGCGGCCTATGTCCTCGCCGGCTCGCGCCTCGAGACTCCCGCGGAGGCCGGCGTGGCCCACTTCATGGAGCACATCACGTTCAAGGGGACGAAGCGCTTCCCGTCGACCCGGGCGATCTCCGAGGCGATCGAGGGCGTCGGCGGCTCGTTCAACGCCGCGACCGACCGCGAGTCCACCGTCTACTGGGTCCGCGTCCCGCGCCGCGAGGCGACCCGGGCGATGGATGTCGTCGGCGAGCTGATCGTCCGGCCCAACCTCGACGAGGCCGAGATCGACGGCGAGCGGGCGGTGATCGTGGAGGAGATCCGCTCGTACCTCGACGACCCGGCGGAGTACGCCCAGACGCTGTTCCAGCAGGCGATGTTCGGAACGGGCTCGCTGGGCCGCGAGATCTGCGGCGACGAGGACGGGATCCGGGCGCTCCCATCGGACACGATCCGGAGCTTCTGGCGGACGATGTACCGGCCGGCCAACACGGTGATCGCGCTCGCCGGCGATGTCGGACACGACGAGGCGGTCGAGCTCGCGGGCGCGGCCTTCGGGACCGGCAACGGGGCGGTTCCCGGGTTCAGCCCGGCGCCGGAGCTGCCCGCCGGGGAGCGGGCCCTCCTGCGCGCCCGACGCGACTCGACCCAGGCCCAGCTGATCGTCGGTGTCCCGGCCCTCCGGCGCGACCACCCCGACGCATGGACCCTTGCCGTCCTCAATGGCGTTCTCGGCGACGGGATGTCGAGCCGCCTCTTCCTCTCCGTCCGCGAGGCCCAGGGCCTGGCCTATGACGTCTCGTCCGGCCTCGTCGACTACGCCGACGCGGGCTCGCTCGAGATCTCGGCCGGAGTCGATCCCGAGCGCCTCAAGGCCGCCCTCGACGCGGTCCTCCTCGAGCTGGCCCGGCTGCGCGACGAGCCGGTCCCCGCGGACGAGCTGGCCAAGACGAAGGCCTACCTGTCGGGCGGGCTCGAGCTGCGAATGGACGAGACCCGCCATCTCGCGTCGTGGATCGGCGGGCAGGAGGCGCTCCACGATCGCGTCCTGACGCTCGACGAGGCCCTGGCGGCGGTGGCCGCGGTCGATGCCGGCGAGGTCCAGCGGCTGGCTCGCGAACTCTTCACCGACGAGGGGCTGCGCCTCGCGGTCGTCGCCCCGGCCCGCCACCTGCGCGGCCTCGAGCGCCGTCTGAAGCTGCCGGCATGAGCACCTCCTCGACGCCGACCGTGGCCGAGCCCGTGCCGGCGGAGTCCGCTGCGCCGCGCTCCGACGACCTCGTCCTGGCCCGGACGCATCTCCGGCTCGGCTCCCTCGGGCTGGCCCGGACCGAGCTCGAGACGCTGGCCGGCCGGGGCGCGCTCGACGACGAGGCGACCCGCGACCTCGCCGAGGCGCGCTGGCGAACCGGCGACATCGGTGGGGCAGGGGAGGCGGCCGTCGCGTGGCTCGAGCACCAGCCCGACGACATCCTCGGCCTCGTCATCGCGGCTGAGGCGCAGGCCGCGCTGGGCCGGCCCGCGGAAGCCCGACGTCTTGCCGGGCGGGCGATGGAGGCCGCCGACGGGTCGCTCGATCCGGTCTTCGCCGGGATGCAGCGGAGCGCGATCTGGCCCGTCGAGCCGGGCACCTCGGTCGGCCAGACCGACGTCCTGTTCGACGATCTCCATCCAGGCCCGCGGCCGCTCGCCCGTACGGCGACGGGCGCAGGAGCGGCAGCTGCCGGGGGACCGGATGGCGGCGTTCCTCACGAGCCGTTCGAGCCGGGCGTGCCCGACGTGTTCGGCGGTCCGAGCCTGTGGGGCGATGACGCCGACGGCAGCGACGCGGCACTCGACGACTCGCTCGATCCGACGATCCTGTTCCACCGCGGCCGGGTCGCGCTGGAGGCGAACCGAACGGCCGAGGCGGCGACCGGGCTGATCCTCGCCCTGCGCTCGACCCCCGGGCTCGCCCCGGCGATCCTCGACCTGCTGGCCGGCCGGAGCGACCCGATCCTCGTCCTCGTCCGGGGCGACGCGCAGCGGATCGTCGGCCACGAGACCGAGGCGATGCGCGATCATGCCGCGGCGGCCGGCGCAATCGGCGACGGCCCGGCCGACGACGGGCGAGGCCCGGCCGATCCCCAGGACCACTCCGACTCCGACGACCACCACCAGGAGACCCCGTGAACGAACGCACCCTTGTCCTGATCAAGCCCGACGGCGTCCAGCGCCTCCTCACCGGCCGAATCCTCGGCCGCTACGAGGATCGCGGCCTGAAGCTCGTCGGGCTCAAGCTGATGCACGTCTCGGCCGACCTCGCCGAGCGCCACTACGCCGTCCACAGCGCGAAGCCGTTCTTCCGCGGCCTCGTCGACTTCATCACGAGCGCGCCGCTCGCCGCCGCGGTCCTCGAGGGCCCGAATGCGATCGCCGTCGTCCGGGCGATGAACGGGGCGACCCGGCCGCACGAAGCGGCGCCGGGCTCGATCCGCGGCGACTTCGCCCTCGAGACCGCCCAGAACCTGGTCCATGCCTCGGACAGCCCGGAGAACGCGGCAGCCGAGATCGACCTTTGGTTCGCGGCGGATGAGCTGTTCGCCTACGAGCGCGAGATCGACCGCTGGGTGCTGGCTCCCGCCGAGTAGCGCCGGTCGGCAGGCGGTCGCGAGTGGCGGCCGAGCATCAGGGGTCACCGCCGTCGCCCGGACCGACCGGCCCGGGCTGCGAGATCGCCGGCACCGCTCGGGCGGCCTCCGGAACGCCGAGCCCGCCGGCGCTGACGGCGAGGGCGAGCCAGGCGAGCGCGAGGACTGCAGCGGAGGCGAGTGGCATCCGGTTCTGGCGCGCCGCCGCCGGCAGGACCCAGATCACGTCGAGCGCGCCGGTCGCCGCGTGGGCCGCCCGCTCGAACCCGCGCTCGACGGACCCGACGCCGACCATCTGCCGGCGCGGCACGCCGATCGGCCAGCCGGGTCGATCGCCCCGGCCCTCGCGCACGATCGGGCTCGGGGCGCGCAGCCCGATCCACAGGATCCGGCCGTAGATCGCGATCGACGCCAAGGGTGCGATCGCAACCAGCGTGGCGAGGGGATCGGGCAGGGCGAGGGCCGCGATCGAAGCCCGGGTCTGCCAGATGGTCAGGCCGGGCCAGCCGATCGCCGCGATCGCGATGACGACGAGCGCCAGGCCGAGGAGCGGGGCGCGACGGACCCAGCCCCCGAGCTCCGGAAGGCGCCGGGTTCCGAAGCCGCCGTGGATCGCGACCGCCCAGGCCGCGAACGCACTCCGCCCGACGACGAAGATCAGGAGCCACGCCCGGGCCGGCTCCCAGACCTCCGGGCTGAGGACGGCCAGGCTCAGGACCACGAACCCGGCGTCGGCGGCGATCGTGTAGCCGACGATGTGCTCGAGGTCGTCCTGGATCCAGGCCGCCACGATCCCCAGGACGACGCTGATCGCGCCGATCGCCGCGATCAGTCCGCGCTCCGTGCCGAGCGGCAGGACGAGCGGGGCAACGGACTGGTCGATCCACGTCAGGGCGACGGCCGCGAACGCCGCCGGGCCCCAGGCCATCAGGAGCGGCAGCGCGACGCCGGGCGCGGCGTCCGCCACGCGGGCCGCCCAGAAGTGGAACGGAATCGCCCCGAACCGGACGGCGACCCCGATCGAGAATGCGAGATAGGCCAGACCGAACGCCGCCGGCGCCCCGCTCAGATCGTCGAGGGGGCGGGCGAGCCAGGCCGTCGCGACGATCGCCAGGCTGCCCGCGACGGCGAGGGCGCGGAGCTCGCGGATGCCGACGAACGCTGCCCGCGCCGCCGCCCCGATGGGGGCCGCGACGAGAATCCCGGCCAGCCCGCCGGCCGTGGCCGCGACCACGGCGACGCCCGGATCGGGGATCGCCAGGGCGAGGACCGCCGCGCCCAGGCCGAGGACGACGACGCCCGGGACGTCAGGCTCGTGAACGGCGCTGACGTCGATCGCGACGAGGAGCAACCCGACCACGCTGCCGAGCAGGGCATACAGCCGCAGCCACTCGGTGCCGGCCAACACCGTGCCGCCGACCACGATCGTGGCGGCCGATCCGATCGCCGCGGCAGCAGCCGTCATCAGGACGAGGCCGGCCAGCGCGATCAGCGTCGACCAGCCGCGTCGATCGCGAACAAGGAGCGAGACGGTCCCGGCCACCGCCGCGATCACCAGGAACGGGACGACGGTCACCGCCGCCTGCCGGTTCGGCCGGGTTCGCGCGATCGGCCCGGATCGGGCGCGCGATGGGCATCGGGCGCGCGATGGGCAGCGGACACCCGGTGGGCATCGGGCGCTCGCCGCCGACGTTCGAGCGCGGTCGGATCGAGCGCGGCCAACCCGCCCGCGGAACGGGCCGCGATCGAGATGACCGCGACCGCACCACCCAGGCCGATCGTCAGCATCGCCCCGATGAGCTGCTCGGCATCAGTGGGCGGTGCGTCGAGGCCCGACCGGACGAGCGAGGCGGCGACGAGCAGGAGAAGCGCCCCGATCCCGATCCGGAGCACGTCCCGGCCGGTGATCAGCGGTGCGATCGCGAGGGCCGCGAGGCCGAACCCGGCGGCCTGTGCCTCGGCCGGACCCAGTCCGACCGCGCCCAGCCCGTGACTTCCGTACCCGACGAGTCCCGCGGCCGCGCCGATCAGGATCTCGGTCGGCCAGCCGATCCGCGTCCCGGCGCCGGCCGGGTCGCCGCGCAATGCGATCACCAGAAACCGGGTGGCGAGCAGCGCGGCCGCGATCCGGACGAGGATCGAGAGGGGCGTCGGCCACGGGTCGGCGATCAACGGAGCGCCGAGGAGGACGACGAGCAGCCCGACGATGGACGATCGGACGTCGCGGGCCGCAACCGCCAGCACGGCGCCGCCGATCGTCACCGCGACAAGCGCGGCCAGGGCCGGGTTCACGACCGGTGCGTCACGATGGCCCTGTCACGCCGTGCTGGTCACGGCGCTGGAGTCGCCAACTCCTCGTGCCGCGGGGTCGGGAGGATCGTGAACGTGTCGAGTGGCCAGTAGCGGAGCCACGCCCGGCCGATCACCGTGCTCACCGGGACCGACCCGAACTCGCGCGAGTCGGCCGAGTTACCGCGGTGATCGCCCATGAGGAACACCTCGCCCACGGGCACCACCCAGCGAGTCTCCGTCCCGATCTGGGTCGTCTCCTGGGTTGTCCCGTCGTCTTCCCGGTACACATACTGGCTCTCCAGCAGCTTGATCCCGTTGAGGAGCACGCCCCCGTCCTTGATCTCGACCGTATCGCCCCCGACCCCGATCACGCGCTTGATGAACGGCTGGCCCTGGCCCTGGGCCCACACGTCGGGCGGGCTGAACACCACGACGTCACCGCGCTTGTACGGATCGAATCGCGGGGTCAGCTTGTCGACGAGGACGTACTGGTCAGGTTCGAGCGTCTGGCGCATCGACTCCTGCTCGACGCGATACGGCTGGGCCACGAACGACTGGATGACCCAGAAGATGACGAGGGTCAGGACCAAGGTCTCGACGATCTCGAGCAGGCAGCCGAGGGCAGGCTTGCGCTTGGCCGGAAGGGGTTCGGGGGAGGTCACAAGTTCGGCAGTATAGGTGGTCGGGACCGATCGACTCGGCCGTGCCGGCCTCGGTCGAGCGGGCGGATCAGGGGGTCGGACTGGTCGTCGGCCTGTTCGTCGGCCGGGGTGTCGAGGCCGTCCCGGTGGCGCTCGGCGACGCCGACGGATCGACCAGCTCGGGGTGGCCGGCGCTGGGCAGGACCCCGAATCCGGCAAGCGGCCAGTACCGGAGCCACGCCCGTCCCACGACCGAATCGACCTTGATCGGCCCGAACGACCGCGAGTCGGACGAGCGCTGGCGATGGTCGCCCATCACGAACAGCTCGCCGTCGGCGATCGTCCAGCTGACTTCGTCGCTCTCGGGCTCGGTCGGTTCGCCCACGCCGCCGACGCCGAACAGGTACGGCTCGTCGAGGGCGGTGCCGTTGACGAAGACGCGGCCCTCGCGAAGCTCGAGCGTGTCGCCGGCCACGCCGACGATCCGCTTGATGAACGGTTCGCCGAGCTGGGTCGCGGCCGCGCGCGGTGGGGCGAACACGACGATGTCGCCGCGGTGGTAGGTGTCGACGCGCGGCGTCAGCTTGTCGATCAGGACGTACTCGTTGTTCTCGATCGTCGGCTGCATCGAGAGCTGCCGGACCTGGAACGGCTGGGCGACGAACGACTGGACGACCCAGAACAGGACGACCGTCAGCACCAGGGTCTGGACGATCTCGAGCAGGCAGCCAAGGGTTCGGCGGTTCGTCACGGCCGGCGAAGCATAGGGTCCGGGCAGGAACCCGGCGAGGAAACCTGGCCGCCACGCTCGCCCAGCACCTCGTCTGGCGATGGCCGTCTCGGCTTTGCTACACTCCCGGCGGCCCGCCTGCCCATCCCGCGTGCGGGTCGACAGGCTCCGATCCCCGGCAAACGCGCACGAATTCGGTGCGCGATCCGCGATCGGCCCAAGCGAGAGTGGAGGATCCCGATACCTTGTTGAGCGCAGACACGCTCCAGTTGATCATCCTGCCGGCCGGCATCATCGCGATCCTGTTCGCCCTGTACCTGGCCCGCGACGTCCTGTCGCGCGACACCGGGACCAAGGCGATGGAAGACGTCGCCGGTACGATCTTCG
>JBKJOK010000011.1:0-6269 GCA_046595595.1 Candidatus Limnocylindrales bacterium | reverse complement strand
ATCGACGAGTTCACCCGGCGCTACCGGGTCATCGGTGGGTCGCCGCTGATCGGGATCACCCGCGACCAGGCGGCGGCCCTCGCGGCCGTCCTCGGGTCGCCGGTCGAGGTCGGGATGCGCTTCTCCGACCCGTCGATCGAGGCCGGACTCGGTGCCCTCGCGGAGGCGGGCGCGACCGAGGTTGTCGCCATCGTGCTGTCGCCCCAGTACTCGCCCCTCCTGATGAGCGGCTACGGCCGGGCGATCGACGCGGCACGGGCCGCCCTCGGGGCGGGCGCGCCAGAGGTGACCGTCGCGGGCGCCTGGCACGATCGGCCGGCGTTCGTGGCCGCCCTCGCCGGGCGCGTCACGGAGTCCCTGGCCGGGCTACCACCGGAGGACCGCGCGGCGGTCCACATCCTGATGACCGCCCACAGCCTGCCCAAGCGCGTCGCCGAGCAGGAACCCGGCTACCTCGGCCAGCTCCGCTCGACCGCAGAGGCCGTCGCGGCCGCCGCCGCCCTGGGTGCGGCGGATTGGACGTTCTGCTGGCAGAGCGCGGGCCACGAGCCCGGCGAGTGGATGAAGCCCGACTTCGCCGACCTGATGCCGGAGATCGCCGCATCTGGCGGCCGCTCGGTGCTGGTCGTCCCGGTCCAGTTCCTGGCCGACCACCTGGAGATCCTGTACGACGTCGAGATCGGCGCCCGCGAGCAGGCCGAGGACAACCGACTGGCCTTCCGCCGGATCCGGTCGCTCAACGCGGATCCCGATCTCATCGCGGCCCTCGCCGCGGTGGCCGGGAGTCGTCAGCCGGCCTTGCCTGTCCCGAACTGACGATCGCCGGCGTCACCGAGGCCGGGCATGATGTAGCCCTTCTCGTTGAGTTGGCGATCGAGCGACGCGCAGTGGATCTCGACGTCCGGATGGGCTGCCGCGACCGCGGCCACGCCCTCCGGTGCGGCGATCAGGTTGACCAACTTGATCCGGGCGGCGCCCCATTTCTTCAGGACGTCGATCGCCGCGGTCGCGCTGCCGCCGGTGGCGAGCATCGGGTCGAGGATCAGGCACAGGTCGACCGTCGCCGAGTCCGGCAGCTTGTTGTAGTACTCGACCGGCTGGAGGGTTCGCTCGTCGCGGAACAGCCCGAGATGCCAGACCTCGGCGGTCGGCATCAGCTCGAGCATCGCGTCGACCATGCCGAGGCCGGCCCGCAGGATCGGGACCAGGCCGATCCGGTCGGCGAGCTGATCGGCCTCCATCTCCTCCATCGGCGTCCGGATCGTGAGCGGACGGACCTTGACGTCGGCCAGCGCCTCGTAGCCGAGCAGCCACGACAGTTCCCGGACGACCTCGCGGAACTTCCTGGGCTCGGTCTTCTCGTCGCGCAGGACGGCGAGCTTGTGGAGGATCGCAGGATGGCTCGACACGTGGAGCGTGGGCAGCAGGGACAAGACGGGCCTCCGGAAGGGGCGCATCGGCGCGCCGATCCCGAATGCTAGCGCGCAACGCGCTCGCGTCACCGACCGTGTAGCGTCCGTCGCGGCTGGCTCGATCCGGATGGCTGCCCCGAGTGCCCGCGGGAGGTCGTTCGTGGTCGGCCGGCCAATTCCTGTTCGCCCGCCCAATTCCTGTTCGCCCGCTCGAAACCGTGATGGATCGGGCCGCGCAGGGCGCTATCCTCGCGGGACCGTGACGACCACCGACGACCCCGCCGCCCAGCCGCCGCCAGCCCCGGGCCCGTCGTCGCGCGCGGCGACGCGCACGCCGCGAACGGCGCGCCTCAACCGGCCGGCTCCCGGACGGGCGGCTCGTCGGCCGGCCCCGATCCTCGTCCGCCAGATGCGCAACGGTATCGAGGAGAGCGTCCATCGCGGCGACGTCGTCGAGGTCGATGTCGACGGCGCGCTGATCCGCGGCCTCGGCGACCCCGATCGGGTTGCCAACCTGCGGAGCACCGTCAAGCCGTTCGGGGTCGTCGCCCTGATCGAGGCCGGCGGGATCGAGGCGTTCGACCTGGAGCCGGCCGAGATCGCGCTGATGGCCAGCTCGCACTCGGGCGAGGACCTCCATGTCCGGACGCTCCAGGCGATGTACCGCCGGGCCGGCGTCAGCCTGGCGCTGATCGCCACCGGCTCCGACGGCATGCCGCTCGACGCGTTGACGGCAGCGCGGCTCGCCCGAGACGGCGAGAAGGCGAGTCCGAACCGGCACATGTGCTCCGGCCAGCACTCGGTGTTCCTGCTCCTCGCCCGGCTGAAGGGCTGGGACCCCGAGCGCTACTGGCTCGACGCACACCCGGCCCAGGTCGCGTATCGGGCCGTCGTTGCGCGAGCGTTCGGGACGACCCCGAACAAGCTCAGGACCGCGATCGACGGCTGCGGCGTCCCGACGTATGCGTTCGCGCTGCGCGAGATCGCGCGAGCCTACGCGCTCCTTGCCGATCCTGGCGGGGTGGGGGAGTCGGACGCGCGGTCGTCGCTGGCGCCCGCGCTCCTCAAGATCCGGGACGCGATGCTGGCCAACCCCGAGATGGTCGGCGGGACGCGCGATCGCCTCGACACCTCGCTGATGAAGGCCGCCCCAGGTCGGCTCGTGAGCAAGGCCGGAATGGAGGCGCTCCGCGGCCTCGCGATCCTGCCCGGCGCGCGCTCCGCGACGAACGGCTCAGCCGGCGCGTCGCGGGCGTCCGGGATCGCCCTGAAGATCGAGGACGGCGACGGCCACGAGCGCGGAACGTGGGCGGCCACGATCGAGGTCCTCGCCCAGGCGGGCGTGCTCGACGGCCAGTCCCTGCGCGTTCTCGCTCGCTACCACCGCCCGGCCGACATCGATCCCCACGGCCGGATCGGGGCCGAGGCGATCGCGGACTTCGAGCTGGCGCCACTCGGCGAGCGGATCTAGGCGAAGGCTTGCCGGCCGCGACCGCGCGCCGGATCCTCACCCCATGGTCGCAGGCGACGAGTTGCGGAGGCTGGACCCGGATCCAACCCCGATTCCTCGTCGGGTGAGCGGGACGAGCGGATTTGGGTCCGATTCGCGTCAAACCTGGACCGCGAGAGAATCCTTGTCCGATACGCTCGCCCGGTGAGCGTCGGGAGGGGCGCAGGCCTTCTGGCGACGACCCGGCCGCGACCGGGGGAACGAGCCCGCAATCGGGCGTCGTGCACAGCTCCAGACCCAGATCGACGAGGCCCTCGGCCAGCGGCGTGAACCCGAGCAGCCCGCCGAATCTCCGACTCGTGACCCCCGCCGGGATCCCCCGGACCAGGACCGCCCCACCCGAGTCCCCGATCTCGACCGGGATCCGGGCCGCGATCATGCACGGGAAGTACGCTCCGTCGCCGGAGTTGAGGTTCTCGCCCTTCTCGGCGACGGGCCCGCTGCGGTAGATGTTGCGGCCGTCGATCTCGACCTTGTCACCGATCGCGACGTCGGCACAGGCGAGGGGTCGGGTGCCCTCCGGGATGACCCGGTAGCCGCCCGTTCCGAGGTCGACGACGTTGAGGTGGCCCCACGGGATGCGCTCCTCGGCGACGACGAGGTAGTTCAGGTCGGACGAGGCGCACGTGTGGGCGGGATACGGACACGTGGCGTCCCGGGCGGCCGGACCGAAGACGCCGCGCACGGTGGTTCCGTCGGGGTCGTAGGCGACGGTGCCCTCGGACGTGCAATGACCGGTCGAGGTGAGGACGATCGTGTTCCCGAGGCGGGCATAGAACCCGCCCGAGCAATAGCCCCACAGATGCTGGCCGGCCAGGACCGGCGGGTCGTACACCGGTGTCGAGCGGCGCGGCTGGGTGATCGCACTCACCAGGGAGTACGTGCCGATCCCGACCAGGAGGCCCAGCAACACGACGATCAGGACGCGGATCGGGCGAACGCGCCGGCGCCCCTCGCTGACTGTCATGTGCCGCACTCACCGTCCTGCTCGCCGGGGTCGCCCGCGCCAACCCTCGGCAGGGATCATCGACGATGAGCGCCGGCCGGCACAACGCGCCGACCGTCCCGAAACCGGGGTGCGCATCGTCCCGGTCGCACGCGCGATGCTCACGAGCAGGGCATGCTTCGGGCGATGGCACCGAACGCCGATCCGTGGCGGACCCTGGGCCTCGCGCCGGGCGCGAACCAGGACGAGATCCGGCGTGCCTACCGTCGCCTGGCGAAGCTCAACCATCCCGACGCGGCGGGCGAGGGCGCCCTGCCCCGATTCCTCGCGATCCAGCAGGCGTACGACCAGCTCGCGGGTCCGGGTCGGGTCCGCCGGACCGGTGGACGACCGACGCCCGGCACGCCGCCCGCCGCCGATCCGCGCGAGCCGTGGCGGGCCGATCCCGGTCGGGCGCGGGCGTCGGGTCGGGCCGACGGCCGGCGAGCTCCGGGGGCGCGACCGGCGGGTTCGCCCGGCTCGACGAGTGGACCGAGCTCCCGACCGACGGACGGGGCTCCTCGAGGGCAAGCGGACCCCGAGGATGACAGCAGTGCCGGCTCCAGCGGTCCCGGCACGCGGCGGTCCTCGGGCCGCCGCAGAGCATCGAACCGGGCGACCCCGGGATCGACCTCCTACGAGGGCGCCGACCAGGAGCCGTTCGAGCCGGGCTGGAGCGGCGCGACCTGGTACGGCGCGTCGAGCGGCACGTACTGGACGATCAACCCGAAGGAATATGCCGATCCGCGCAAGCACGGCCCCGAGTACCAGGCCCGGGCCCGGCGCGCCGCCCGGACGGGTCGCATCGAGGACGGCGCGATCGAGCCCGACGCCCCCGACGGACTTGCTGACCGGACACCGGGATCGGCGCCCGACATCGGACGGGACGGCGGCCCCGAGCCGACGCCGCGCGCGACCGCGCAGGAAGGGGGCCGCGCGCCAGGCGCCGACTCCGACCTTCGCGCCGACGCCGACCCTGACGGCGACCCCGTCGCCGCCGCGCGGGCTCCGATTGGGACCCGGCGGCCCTCGCCGAGCCGCGCCGCGTGGACCTCGGCGGCGGATCGACCGGCCGGCGACGCCCGCCAGCGCGACCCCGCAGCCGGCGGTGGCTCTCCGCCCGCCCCGCCGCCTCTGTTTGGAAGCCTGCGCGACTTCGTCGAGGAGCCCCCGTCCGGCCGGTTCCGCGCGCCCTACCTGCGCGAGCCGACGACCCCGATGGGCCGCCTCGCGATGGCGTTCCTCGGCTGGCCGCCGCTCGGCATCTTCCTCGCCGCCGCGATCGACGACTCGACCGGTTGCGGCCGTTACGCCGCGTCGTGCTCGGAGATCTCGTCGCCGGGGACCTGGATCGTCAACGCCGTGCTCGTCCTGCTCCTCCTCGCCCTGCCGCGCCTCGCCACCTGGTCCGCCCACGGCTCGATCGTCGCCCTCGTGGTCGGCGTTCCCTCGGCGGTCGCCCTCAGCGCAGGCGGCGGCTCGAACGTCCCGGAGGCGAGCGGCCCCGTCCTGATCACCGTCCTGGCCCTCGCCTATCTCGCCGGCGTCGCGTATGCGGTCGTCCGCCATGTCCAGCTCCGATCCGGCCGGGTCGCAGCCGCGCGCCGCGTACCATGAGTCGGTGAGCCGCCGTCACGACGCCCAGGCCCTCTCGAGCGCCGCCCAGGAGTACCTGCTCGCCCTGCGCGTGATGGCCGGCGACGGCTCGCATGTCCGAGCCGCCCACATCGCTCGTCACCTCGGCGTGTCGACCCAGGCCGCGAGCGAGATGTTCCGGCGTCTCGTCGCCGACGGCCTCGTCGTCCAGGCCGACGGGCGGGATCTCGTGCTGACAACGGCCGGTCGCGCCGCAGCCGACGCGATCTTCCGCCGCCACGCGCTGCTCGAGTGGCTGCTGACGTCGGTGATCGGGCTTGGCTGGGCCGAGTCCGATGAGGAGGCCGCCCGCCTCCAGGGCGCCCTGTCGCCGCGAGTCGAGGCCCGCCTCGACGAGATGCTCGGCCACCCGCCGACGTGTCCACACGGCAATCCGATCGACGCCGAGACCGCGCGCGCCCGACCGCGCGGCACGCCATTGAGCGAGATCGAGGCCGGCCAGAAGGCGACGATCTACCGGATCACCGAGGAGGCCGAGGAGGACGCTGGGCTGCTGTCGTACCTGGAGGCCCGGGCGCTGACGCCGGGCGCCGCGGTCAACGTCCTCGCTCGCTCGGAGTCCCTTGACTCGCTGACCCTCGAGGGGCCCCGCGGACGGGCCACGCTCGGCCTCCGACCGGCCGCTCTGGTCCACGTTCTGCCCGGCGACGCCGACCCGGCCCTGTTCCACAAGGTGCCGGCCCGCTGAACGGTGCCTCCCCGCTGA
>JBKJOK010000004.1:0-2348 GCA_046595595.1 Candidatus Limnocylindrales bacterium | reverse complement strand
GGAGCACCAGCTCGGGGTCTGGATCTCCGCCGCCGTTCCCACCGGCGGGTTGCCCGCGCCGCCACCACCCGCTGTCGTCGGCTGGGGCGGCGATCGGATGGCGCTCCTCGACGGCCCGGACGGGCGGTGGGCTGTCGTCTTCCGGACGGAATGGGACACCGAAGCCGACGCCGCCGAGTTCGAGACCGGCGTCGCCCCGCGGGTCGCCACCGCCGCCGGCCCGGGTCGAGTCCTGCCGGGCCAGGGCGGGCAGACGCGCTGGATCGTGATCGGCTCGGACGACGCGACGTTGACCCTGGTGACCGGCGCTCTCGGTCTGGCCGGCTGACTACATCGATTCCGGGGCGGAGATCCCGAGCAGCCCGAGGGCGTTGGCGAGCGTGACCCGGGCGGCCGAGACGAGGGCAAGCCGGCTGGCCGACCGCTCGGGCTCGGTCTCGTCGACGACCCGCGCGTCTCGGTAGAAGGCGTGGAACTCGGTGGCGAGCATCGTCGCGTAGGCCGTCACGCCGTGGGTCTCCTCGGACGTGGCCGCATCCTCGACGACCTCCGGGAAGCGGGCGATCGCCCGGGCGAGGGCTGCTTCCGGCGCACCCGCAAGGAGCGCGTCGACCTCGGCGGCCGGGGCGATCCCGACGTCGGCGGCCTTGCGCAGGATCGAGGCGATCCGGGCGTGGGCGTACTGGACGTAGTAGACCGGGTTCTCGGCCGACTGCTTCCTGGCCAGCTCGATGTCGAAGTCGATCCCGGTGGTCGCGGCCCGTGAGGCGAAGAACCAGCGAGCGGCATCGACGCCGACCTCCTCGAGCAGCTCGTCGAGCGAGATGAACTCGCCGGCCCGCTTGCTCATCGAGATCTCCTGGCCGTCGCGGATGAACCGGACCCAGGAGTAGAGGAGCATCTGGACCGCCTCACGGTCGTAGCCCATCGCCTCGGCCGCGTTCCGGTTCCGGGCAACTGTCCCGTGGTGGTCCTCGCCCCAGATGTAGATCAGGTGGTCGAAGCCGCGGCTGAACTTCTCGGTGACGTAGCCGATGTCGGCGGCGAAGTAGGTTGGCCGCCCGTCGGACCGGATGATCACCCGGTCCTTGTCGTCGCCGAACGTCGTGGACCGGAACCACAGCGCGCCGTCCTGCTCGTACACATGACCGCCGGTCCGGAGCCGCTCGACCGCGCGCTCGACCCAGCCCTCGGCGTGAAGCGAGTCCTCTGTCGTCCAGACGTCGAAATGGACGCCGAGCCGCTCGAGGCTGGCCTCGATCCCCTCGCGGACCCGGGCCGCCGCCCAGCGCCCGACGATGTCGGCGGCGTCGGCGCCGGGTGCCTCGGCCGCGCTCGCCACCTCGGCCGGAAGCCCGCCGGCAAGATCCTCGACGTATCCGCCGTGGTAGCCGTCCTCCGGCACCGGCGTCCCGCTCCGGATCGCGACGACCGAGGCGCCGAGGTTGCTGACCTGAGTTCCCGAGTCGTTGAAGTAGTACTCGCGGGTGACCGCCTGCCCGCCCGCCTCGAGCACCCGGCAGAGCAGGTCACCGACGAAGGCGCCGCGGGCGTTGCCGATCGTCAGCGGACCGGTCGGGTTGGCCGACACGAACTCGACGTTGACCTGGCGCGGGCGGACCGCCGGAACCCTG
Source organism: Candidatus Limnocylindrales bacterium (assembly GCA_046595595.1). GTDB lineage: Bacteria > Chloroflexota > Limnocylindria > Limnocylindrales > CSP1-4 > CF-46. The sequence continues at coordinate 714 of JBKJOK010000004.1, read as the reverse complement.
CCCCAGCCGGCAGGATCGGCGAGGACGGCCCGGACCGTCGCGCCGAGGGCGGAGTCGGTGAGGCGGAGGTTCAGGAATCCGGGCGGGGCGACATCGACCGCGGCGATCGGGGACGAACCGGCTCCGGCGGCTGCCTCGGCGGCGATCTCGGCTGCGATCGCCGCCGCGATGTCCAGCGGTGCCCGGCGATAGGGTCGGGCCAGCTTCAACGCCAGGCTGGCCGCGAAGTCGCCGTGATCCGGGTTCGCCGGCCGGTCCAGGTCGACCGAGGGCAGGTTCGCCTCCGGGCCGATGTCCGGCAACGCACCGCTCGCGACGGCCCGCTGCCACGCCCGCCCAACCGCGTCGCGGACCTGGGACCGAAGCGGCGGGTGCGTCGTCGATGGGCTGGGGGCGGTCACGTCAGGCGGCCTCGGTGGTGAAAGTGCAACGTCAGAACGCAGGGATTCGGGGCCGGATCGGACCCGGCCGCCATGGTAGCGGGTCGGTCTGCAGGATCACCCCGGACCCGGTCATGGGACCTCCGTTGCGCTCCCGCAACGGAATGAGGGTCCCGGGCGGGTGTCAAATGGTGGACATCGGTGAGATTGGGTCTAGTCATACGTAATCCGGACTAGTACCTTTTCCGTCCCATTCAGTCGTAGAGTGCCCAAGCATCCCAATCAGGGAGCAGCTACGCAGGGGACGAAAGTACCGGCGCTCATGCCGGCTTTA
>JBKJOK010000338.1:0-1939 GCA_046595595.1 Candidatus Limnocylindrales bacterium | reverse complement strand
GCGCCGCGTATCGCATCACGCAGCTGATGGGCGACGTTCATCGGTGAGCGTGCGTCCGCGTCACCCCACACCAGCAGCGTGGGGACCCGGATCGTCGGCAGGAGGTCACGTGTGTCGGCGCGCGCCAGCACCGTCGCCATGAGCCTGAAGCCGATCGGATGGAACTCGGACATGATGTGCCCGAGCTCCTCTCGGACCTCCCGCGTCGGGGCTTCGCTGAACATCCCCGGCAGGTACCTCGGGACAAACTCGCTCGGTGGCAACGAGGCGTCTCGCAAGCATGCCGCAAGGCGCTCCTCGGGCCGCGGTCCGGCCGTTTTTCGAAAAACTGCGGGAGTGCCCCCAAGGGGATTCGAACCCCTGATCTCCACCTTGAAAGGGTGGCGTCCTAGGCCTCTAGACGATGAGGGCGAGAGCGGGCCGAGTGTAGCAGGGGCTCCGGCGCCGCTCGATCGGGGCGCGAGCCGGCCGCCGGGTCCGATCCACCGTGCGGCCGATCAGCCGGAGCGGACCATGAACAGGATCAAGGCGCCGGCGAAGCAGCCCGCCGCGACCAGCGCCGCGACGCCGCCGACGAGGGCGTGGCCGAACGCCCGCGCGTCGCGACGGCCGACGCTCGAGCGCCACGCGGCCCGTCCTCCGACGAACGCGATCGCGGTGAAGACGAGCCCGAGCACGACCGCGCCGGACGCGAGCAGGGGGATCTGCGACGCATCGCGAACCGTGACCGCGTAGAAGAGGTAGACCAGTGAGCCGATCAGGGCTATCACGATCAGGACCCCGGTCACCGTGATCGGGATCGGGCCGAGGTGGGCCGTCCTGGGCGGTCCGGGGCGCGCGCCCACGGCCTGTCGCGCCTGAGCTTGTCGTCGGTCGCTCATCTGCGCCGAGGGTAGCAGGGGGACTACGATCAGCGCGTCACAGGGGGAGTCCAATGCGCATCGCGCAGGTTGCGCCGACGTATGAGCGGGTCCCACCGCGGACGTACGGCGGAACCGAATTGATCGTCCAGCTCGTGACCGACGAGCTCGTCGCCCGCGGCCACGACGTCACGCTGTTCGCGAGTGGCGACTCCGCCACCGCCGCGACGTTGTGCAGCGTCACGCCCGTCGCCCAGCGCTATGGCGAGCCGTCCGGCCACGGCCCGGCCCATGCCGAGTACCTCCACCTCGCGAACGTGCAGGCCGCGTTCCTGGCCGCCGCCGAGGGCCGCTTCGATCTCGTCCACAGTCACGCCGGCATCGAGGGCCTCGTCCTTGGGGCCACGTCACGGACGCCCGTCGTCGCCACGATGCACAACCCGTTCGTGCCCGCCACCCAGCCCGTCTGGGACGCGTATCCGTGGGCCCATCACGCGGTCTCGGCCGCCAGCGCGGCGACGTTTCCGGTCCGTGGCGCGCGGCCACCGATCCACCACGGGATCGATGTCCAGTCGTTCCGGTTCGGCGCCCGACCGGACGACGACTTCCTGCTCTTCCTGGGCCGGTTCAGCAAGGCCAAGGGCGCCGACCGCGCGATCGAGGCGGCCACCCGGGCCGGTCGGCGGCTGATCCTGGCCGGCAAGATCGACCCGGCCGATGCGGCCCACGTCGCGTCGACCATCGAGCCGATGCTCGATGGAGACCGCATCCGCTACGTCGGCGAGGCCGACGGGGCGACCAAGCGCGATCTCCTGTCCCGAGCGGACGCACTCCTCTTCCCGATCGAGTGGGACGAGCCGTTCGGGCTCGTCATGGTCGAGGCCCTCGCCTCCGGGACGCCCGTCATCGGATTTCGCCGGGCCAGCGTGCCGGAGGTCATCGACCACGGACGGACGGGGTTCGTCGTCGATGACATCGAGGGAATGGCCGAGGCGATCGGCCGGATCGGAACGCTCGATCGAGGCGCCTGCCGGGCGGCGGCCGAGGAACGGTTCACGGTCAGCCGGATGGTCGACGAC
>JBKJOK010000334.1:0-1654 GCA_046595595.1 Candidatus Limnocylindrales bacterium | reverse complement strand
TGCTCGTCCTCACCCCACGCCTCGCGCGGGACCCGCCACATGACCTCGAACTCGTTGCCGTCCGGGTCGCGCCCGTAGAGCGACTTCGAGACGCCGTGGTCGCTGGCCCCGCCGAGGGCACCGGCCTCCGCGAGCAGATCGCGCGCGGCGGCGAGGTCGGTGATCGTCGGGACCTCCCAGGCGAGGTGGTACAGCCCGACCGAGCCGCGCGGCGCGTTCTGGGCCTGCGGCCCGACCGAGAACAGCCCCAGGTCGTGGTGGTTCTCCTCGAGCGGGCTGCGCAGGAAGATCGCCTGCCCGCCCATCTCCCTGCCGACGACCTCGAACCCGAAGATCCGGGTGTAGAAGTCGGCGGCGCGCTCGGCGTCGCGAACGAACAAGACGGCGTGGTTCAGGCGGGCGACGGGAATGCTCATCGGGATCGACTCGGCTCCGGCTGCGGGGGTTGGCTGGTTGCGGCTGTCCGGGTCCGCCGTCACCGCGGCGACCGACTCCGGCCCGACCAGGATCCACGCATCCTGCCACGTGCCGCCGTCCAGGTTGCGCTGGATGTTCAGCCGGGCCTGCCGGCGGTGGCGCCCGACTGGCTGGCGGCCTCTGAGCGTTGCGCCACTGGTCTGAGCCGCCACCGAACCGCAACACTCGAGCGCCCACGCGTGATCGCGACGATCGGTATCCTTCCACCGTCCCATGCGATCCCCGTCATCGATCCGTAATCACGACATCAGGTGGTGCCCATGAAGGTCGGCGTCGCCAAGGAGTCTGCGCCCGGCGAGCGGCGCGTCGCCCTGGTACCCGAAGTGCTCGGCAAGCTGACCGCGGCCGGGCTCGAGATCCTCGTCGAACAAGGCGCCGGCAGCGGCGCCTCCATCCCCGATTCGGCCTGGGTCGATGCGGGCGCGACCGTTGTCTCGACCGCCGACCTGTACGGCCAGTCGGATGTCGTCCTGCGGGTCCAGAAGCCGTCGGACTCCGAGGTCAAGGTCATGCACCAGGGCCAGGCGGTCCTCGGCCTGCTCCAGCCCCTGATCGATCCCCAGACCGCGGCGGCGCTGGCGAAGCAAGGGGTCACGGCGATCAGCCTCGACGCGATCCCGCGGACGCTCAGCCGAGCCCAGACGATGGACGCCCTCAGCTCACAGGCCAACGTCGGCGGCTACAAGGCGGTCCTGATCGCGGCCAACGAGTACGGCCGCTACTTCCCGTTGCTGACCACGGCGGCCGGAACGGCCAAACCGGCCAACGTCCTGATCCTGGGAATCGGCGTCGCCGGGCTCCAGGCGATCGGCACGGCCCGCCGCCTCGGCGCCGTCGTCAAGGCGTACGACGTCCGGCCGGAGACGCGCGAGCAGGCCGAGAGCCTTGGCGCCGGCTTCGTGAAGCTCAAGACCACGATCGACGCGACCGGCTCCGGCGGCTACGCCCGCGAGCTGACCGCCGAGGAGCGGGCCGCCCAGCAGGCCGAGCTCAACGAAGTCATCGGCGCCATGGACATCGTGATCACCACTGCCCAGGTCCCGGGCCGCAAGCCGCCGGTCCTCGTGACCGCCGACGCGGTGAGCCGGATGAAGCCGGGCTCGGTGATCGTGGACATGGCCGCGTCCGCCCTCGGCGGCAACTGCGAGCTGTCGCAGGCCGGCCAGACGATCACGAC
>JBKJOK010000291.1:0-1941 GCA_046595595.1 Candidatus Limnocylindrales bacterium | reverse complement strand
CCGATCCGGCCGCGACGACGATCGCGGCCATGGCTCGCGCGGCAGGCGAGGGCGACGTGCTGGTCTGCCTGCTCGGGCCGCATCCAGTGCTCCGGCCGCTGCTCGACGCGGGCTTCCACGTCGTGGATCGCGATCAGTTCATGGCATCCGATCGCGATCTGGTTGACCCGGAACGCCTCGTCCCGAGCCCCGGCCTGCTGTAGCTCGGCGAGGCAGCCTGCCAGCTGCGCGCCAGGCGCGCGCTACGACGATCGAGGCGTCATGTGCGACAGATCGCGTGCGAGCATCACCTTTTGAATTAGCCGTTTACGACTACTTCTCGCCGAGGTGACAGCACGCGGCCACCCTTGCCTGGCGCCCCTTCGTCGTAACGCTCACTGGACGCGCACTCGACCTCCCGTCCATCAGGGGTGCGGCTTTCCCCTTCGTACTCGAGGCGGAGCCCCACAGCGATCGTCAAACGGCGGCCGGGACGGGCTTCTCGATCGGCATTCCCACCATTGATCCCCACTCGGTCCACGAACCGTCGTAATTGCGGACTCGCTGGTACCCGAGGAGCTCGTGGAGCACGAACCACGAGTGGCTCGAGCGCTCGCCGATCCGGCAGTAGGCGACGATGTCCTTGTCGGGCGTCACGCCCTTCGCCTCGTACAGGTCGGCCAGCTCATCGTGGCTCTTGAACGTGCCGTCCTCGCGGACCGTCTGGGCCCATGGGATCGACGCGGCGCCGGGGATGTGGCCGCCCCGCTGGGCGGACTCGGACATGCCCGGAGGGGCGATCACCTCGCCGCTGAACTCGGCCGGCGAGCGAACGTCGACGAGGACGAAGTCGCTCGCCCCGAGACGCGGCAGGATGTCCGACTGGAACGCGCGGAGGCTGAAGTCGGGCTCGGGCAGGTCGTAGGTCGTCGCCGCGGCCGACGGCGCGTCGGTCGAGAGCGGCAGGCCGTTGTCGAGCCAGAACTTGCGCCCGCCGTTGAGGATCCGGACGTCGCGGTGACCGAACAGCTTGAGCTGCCAGTAGGCCCAGGCGGCGAACCAGTTGTTGTTGTCGCCGTAGAGAACGACGGTCGTGTCGGGCTCGATGCCCGACCCGCCGAGGAGCTCGGAGAACTCTTCGCGGCTGGCGATGTCGCGACGAACGCCGTCGGCGAGCTGGCTGGTCCAGTTCCAGCCGACCGCGCCGGGCAGGTGGCTCTGGTCGTAGGCGGTCGTGTCGACGTCGACCTCGACGAAGCGGACTGTGGGGTCGTCGAGGTGGGCCCTCGCCCAATCCGAGTCGACGAGGACGTCGGTGGCGTATCCGGGAACGGTCATCGGGATGCTCCTTCGGGGCTTGGTGACGGGCGGAATGGATGAGGTTCGCGGGCGCCGATCAGTCCGATCGAGCCCGCTCGAGACACGCGCAGCTCACGGTCAGCCCTCCCCCGTCGCTCGATCGAGGCGACTGAACGCGGCAAGCCGCTCGCGGCAGGCGGCGGCCTCACGCTCCGCCTGGCGGACGATCCATGGGTCGACCCGGCTGCTGTCCTCGATCTCGATCGTCGCGCCGTACGGTCCGTCCTCGAGGACGATCCCGGAGCTGTTCCGGTAATCGGACAACCAGTTCGCCTGGAGGCCGACCGCGACATCGGCGACGACTGCGGCCGGAAACAGCCAGTCGAGGTGGGTCGCGTTCAACCGATCGACGACGTCGGCCAACCGGATCGGATGTCCGCGCTCGAGGCGGGCGAGCAGGGCGATCACCCGGTGGGTCGTGAACGGGTCCCCGGACTCCGCGACGACGGGCGGCGCGAGCGTCGGCTCGGGCAGGCCGGCCGGCGCGGGACGGAGCGAACCGAGGCCGGGGCTGACGGACGGCGACGGGCTCTCGGTGGGCATCGCGGCGCGGGGATCTCCGAGCAAACTGGTAGGGATTGCCAGCCTACCCCAGCCCGTCCT
>JBKJOK010000045.1:0-8409 GCA_046595595.1 Candidatus Limnocylindrales bacterium | reverse complement strand
GCGTTCTTGCGGACGTCGTCGATCGCGCCGGCCAGGAAGAACGCCTGCTCGGGCAGGTCGTCGACCTTGCCCTCGAGGATCTCCTTGAAGCTCGCCACGGTGTCCTTGATCGAGACGTAGGCGCCGGGGCGCCCGGTGAAGACCTCGGCAACCGTGAACGGCTGGCTGGCGAACCGCTGGAGGCGACGCGCCCGGCCGACGACGGCCTTGTCCTCGGCCGACAACTCGTCGACGCCGAGAATGGCGATGATGTCCTGGAGGTCGCGGTAGCGCTGGAGGACGCGCTTCGTCTCCTGGGCGACGTCGTAGTGCTCCTGGCCGACGACGTTCGGGTCGAGGACGCGCGATGTCGAGGTCAGCGGATCGACCGCCGGGTAGATGCCGAGCTCGGCGATGGAACGCTCGAGGCGGATCGTCGAGTCGAGGTGGGCGAAGGTCGTGGCCGGGGCGGGGTCCGTGTAGTCGTCGGCCGGGACGAAGACCGCCTGGAGCGAGGTGATCGAGCCGCTCTTCGTCGACGTGATTCGCTCCTGGAGGGCGGCCATCTCGGTCGCCAGGTTCGGCTGGTAGCCGACCGCGGACGGCATCCGGCCGAGGAGCGCCGACACCTCGGACCCGGCCTGGGTGAAGCGGAAGATGTTGTCGATGAAGAGGAGGACGTCCTTGCCCTCCTCGTCGCGGAAGTACTCGGCCATGGTCAGGCCGGTCAGCCCGACCCGCTGGCGTGCGCCGGGCGGCTCATTCATCTGGCCGAACACGAAGGCCGTGCTCTTGATGACGCCGGACTCGGTCATCTCGTGGATCAGGTCGTTGCCCTCGCGGGAGCGCTCGCCGACCCCGGCGAACACGGACACGCCCGCGTGCTCCTGAGCGACGTTGTTGATCAGCTCCTGGATGATGACGGTCTTGCCGACGCCGGCGCCGCCGAAGATCCCGATCTTGCCGCCCTTCTTGAACGGGCAGATCAGGTCGATGATCTTCAGGCCGGTCTCGAAGACCTCGACCTCGGTCGTCTGCTGGTCGAACGCGGGGGCCGAGCGATGGATCGGGAGGACCTTCGCGCGCGAGACCGGCTCCTTGCCGTCGATCGCGTTGCCGAGGACGTCGAACACGCGGCCGAGGGTCACTTCGCCGACCGGGACCGAGATCGGTCCACCGGTGTCGAGGACGTTGACCCCTCGGGCGAGGCCGTCGGTCGTCGTCATCGCGACCGCCCGGACCCAGTTGTTGCCGAGGTGCTGCTGGACCTCGCAGACGAGATCGGGCTGACCCTCACGCTGGATCGCGACGGCGTTGTAGATCGCCGGCAGCCGGCCGGACGGGAACTCGATGTCGACGACGGGGCCCGTGATCTGGATCACGTGACCGATCGCGGCCGGTGCGGCGCTCGCCATGGGGATGTTGCCTCCTGCTCGCGTCAGCCGGCCTTGGCGCCGGACGCGATTTCGATCATCTCGCGGGTGATGTTGGACTGACGAACCTTGTTGTAGGAAAGGGTCAGGTCCTCGATGAGCTCATCGGCGTTCTCGGTCGCGTTCTTCATCGCGACCATCCGGCTCGATTCCTCGCTGGCCTTGCTCTCGAGAACCGCCTGGAACAGGCGGGTCGCGACGTAGCGCGGCAGGAGTTTCTCGAGGACGGCGCCGGGGCTCGGCTCGAAGATGATCTGGTTGCCGGGGATGCCCTCGGTGTCCTCGGGCGGCTCGACCGGCAGGAGCTCGATCATCGACGGCTTCTGGGTCAGCGTCGAGACGAACAAGCTGTAGACGATGTCCACCCGGTTGTACGTCTCGTCGAGGTACGCGTCGGTGATCAGCCGCGCGAGGGGCAGGACGTCGGCGAAGGCCGGCTTGTCGCCGAAGCCCTCGAAGTGGGCCTCGAGCGGGACGCGCGCCCGGCGCATCGCGTCGCGCCCCTTGCGACCGACGGTGACGACGGCCAGGTCGCCTTCGTGGCCGGTGATCTGCTGGGCGGCGAACCGGATCGTGTTCGTGTTCAGGGCGCCGGCCAGGCCGCGGTCCGTCGTGATCAGGACGATCAGCCGCCTGCCACCCTCGCGCCTGACGAGGAGCGGGTGGTCCTCGCCATCGAGGACGATTGCGAGGTCGGCCAGGACCTCGTCGAGCTTCTCGGCGTACGGCCGAGAGGCGAGGGTCGCCTCCTGGGCGCGCTTGAGCTTCGACGCGGCCACGAACTGCATCGCCCGAGTGATCTGCTTGATGTTTTTCGAGCTCTGGATCCGGCGGCGGATGTCGCGCTGGCTAGCCATGGGCCGCCTCCGCGGCGCGCGCGCCCTCTGACAGCGGGCCGACGCCGGTGACCGATGCGCGCTGGGCGGGCGTTACGACGAACGACGGCCCGTACGGGCCCTGGGTCCGCCCGCTCGGACGTCGATCTGCACGCTCAGCGGACAATGCGACGAACGAGAGGGCCTCGCCGGCACCGACCGCGCGGCTCGGCCGTCGCAACGCCCGCTGGGCGTGCAACGGAGCGGCGACGCGGGCCGCCACGCGGGGTGCCGCCCACAGCGATCCGGGGCGTCGAGCCGTGATCATCAGGCGTTGAAGCTTTCGCGGAAGGCGTCAATGGCCTTGTCGAGGGCGGCCGACAGCTCGTCGGTCAGGGCCTGCGTCTTGCCGAGCTCGTCGAGGACTTCCGGCTGCTCGGTCTCGAGGAAGCGGTAGAGGCCGATCTCGAACTCCTTGACCCGCGGCGTCGGAATGTCGTCGAGCTTGCCCTTCGTGGCGGCGTACAGGATCGCGACCTGCTTCTCGACCGCGAGCGGCTGGTACTGGGCCTGCTTGACGATCTCGGACAGCTTCTCGCCCCGGGTCAGCTGGTCGCGGGTCGCCTTGTCCAGATCGGACGCGAACTGGGCGAACGCCGCCAGGGAGCGGTACTGGGCGAGGTCGAGCTTGAGCGGCGCCGCGACCTTCTTCATTGCCTTGGTCTGGGCCGCCGAGCCGACGCGCGACACCGAGATGCCGATGTTCAGGGCGGGCCGCTGCCCAGCGTTGAACAGGTCGGTCTCGAGGAAGATCTGGCCGTCGGTGATCGAGATCACGTTGGTCGGGATGTAGGCCGACACGTCGCCGGCCTGGGTCTCGATGATCGGCAGGGCCGTCAGCGAGCCGCCGCCGTTGTCGTCGTTCAGGCGGGCGGCCCGCTCGAGCAGCCGCGAGTGGAGGTAGAAGACGTCGCCCGGGTACGCCTCGCGGCCCGGCGGGCGGCGCAGCAGGAGCGACATCTCGCGATACGCCCAGGCGTGCTTGCTGAGGTCGTCGTAGACGCACAGTGCGTCCTTGACGAGGCCTTCGCCCTCGACTTCGACGCCGACTTCCATGACCTCCTCGCCGATCGCGACGCCGGAGTACGGCGCGAGGTACTGGAGCGGTGCCGGATCCTCTGCCCCGGCCACGACGACGATCGTGTGGCCCATCGCCCCGTTCTGCTCGAGGATGGCCACGGTCTGGGCGACGGTCGAGAGCTTCTGGCCGATCGCCACGTAGATGCAGACCAGGCCCTTGCCCTTCTGGTTGATGATCGTGTCGATCGCGATCGCGGTCTTGCCAGTCTGGCGGTCGCCGATGATCAGCTCGCGCTGGCCGCGACCGATCGGGATCAGGGCGTCGATCGCCTTGATGCCGGTCTGGACCGGGGTGTCGACCGACTTGCGAACGATGACGCCGGGGGCGATCCGCTCGACGGGTCGAGTCTTCGTCGCGGCGATCGGGCCCTTGTCGTCGAGCGGCCGACCGAGCGGGTCGACGACCCGTCCGAGCAGCGCCTGGCCGACGGGCACCTCGACGACCTTGCCGGTGGTCTTGACCGTGTCGCCTTCCTTGATCGCCCGGGCGTCGCCGAGGATGACCGCGCCGACGGTCTCCTCCTCGAGGTTCAGGGCCAGGCCCATCACCCCGCCCGGGAACTCGAGCATCTCGGACGCGAGCGCCCCGTCGAGCCCGTAGATCTGGGCGATCCCGTCGCCGACCTCGACGACCGTGCCGACGCTGCGCGTCTCGGCTGCGGCGTCGAACGAGTCGATCGACGACTTGATGATGCTGGTGATCTCGTCGGAACGAATGGCCATGTAATTCTCCCGGAGGGCGGAGGCGGTGCGTGAGGGTGGGCGGGTGGGCGGTCTAAACGGTTCCGGCGGCGAGCTGGTTCCGGAGCCGCTCGAGGCGGCCCCGGACGCTCCCGTCGATCAGTCGGTCGCCGACACGGACGACGAGCCCGCCGAGCAGGTCCTCGTCGATGTCGGTTGTCAGCGCGATCGTGCCGCCGGTCATCTGCTCGAGGCGGGCCGTGAGGGCCTTGACCTCGAGGTCGGTCAGCGGCGCCGCGCTCGTGGCGGTGGCGTGGATGATCCCGTTGCGCCGATCGTCGAGTCGTGCGAACTCGGCGGCGACGCGCGGGAGCTGCTCGATCCGGTGACGCCGGACGAGCAGGAGGATCAGGTTGCGGACGGGCTGGCCAAGACCGGCGAACACGCGGTCCGCGGTCTTCAGCCGGTCGTGGAGCGGCAGCGACGGGTTGGCCAGGACCGGCATCAGCTGGCCCTCGATCGTCCCGACCGCGCTCTCGAGCTCACGCCGCCACGTCTCGATCGAGCCGTCGCGGTCGGCGAGCTGGAACGCGGCCTCGGCATAGCGCCGCGGCGCACTGTCGCGCTTGGCCATGTCAGGCGTTCCGGTCCGGGATGGTGCCGCCGGCAGCCGGAGCCGCCTCGGCCAGGAACTCCTGGACGAGCCGACGCTGGCGGTCGTCGGTCATCGTCTCGCCGACGACCCGGCCGGCCGCGCGCAGGGCCAGGTCGGCGACCTCGTTGCGCAGGTCGGCAATCGCTCGCTGCTTCTCCGACTCGAGGTCGGCGCTGGCCCGGACACGGATCCGCTCGAGTTCCTCGCGGGTCGCGGCGATGTCGCGTTCGCGCGACTCGTCGGCGACCTTCTGGGCCCGGGTCAGGATGTCATTCGCCTCGCGCCGCGCCTCGGCCAGAGTGGCGGCCCGCTCGGCCTCGGCCTGCTCGCGGTCATGCCGCGCCTGCTCGGCGTCCTTGAGGCCCTGCTCGATCTTCGAGCGACGGTCCTCGAGGGTCGCTCCGATCCGGCGGAAGGCGACGAGATACAGGATCGCGAAGAACAGCAGGAAGCTGAGCGCCTGGGCCAGGATCCAGAACAAGTTGATCTGGAAGCCCGGCTCCGCGACGACAGCCCCTTCTTCCGCGGCCAGGGCGACGCTGCCCTTGGCGACGGCGCCGGCGATCGACAGGAGGTCCATTGTGATCAGCTCAGCCGCCTGATCAGGCCGCGCCGCCGCCGAGGAAGATCGCGAGGATGCCGACGACGACCGCGAGGACGCCGAGGCCCTCGGCGAACGCCGCGCCGATGATGAAGGTGGCCCGGATCTGGGCGGCCGCGTCGGGGTTGCGTCCGATCGCGCTGGTCGACATGCCGGTCAGGATCCCGATGCCGATGCCGGGTCCAATGACGCCGAGGGCCGCGAGGCCGGCTCCGATGTTCTCCATGTGTCGTTCATCCTCCTGAATTGCCCGGTCGATGCCGGGTGGTGGGCCGAGGTTGGGTGGTGGTTCCCGTCACGCGTCCGCGGCGTCAGCCGTGGGCGGGCGCCGGGGCGGTGGTGCCTTCCGGATGGTGCTCCGCAGCGGCTGCGTGCTCCTTGTCGTGGTCCTCCGAGTGACCCTCCGTCGCGATGATCGTGAACATGAGGGTGAGGACCGAGAAGATCAGGGCCTGCATGAAGTTCAACAGGAACTCCAGGCTGACCATGGCGACCGGGATGATCGCGAACGTCAGGCCGGTGATCACGCCGAGGGCGATCTCGCCGGCGTAGATGTTGCCGAACAGTCGCATCGAGAGCGTCACCGGCTTGATGAACTCGAGGAAGAACTCGAGGATCCCGACGAACAGGCCGATGACGCCGGCTGCGGCCCCGTCCTTGAACCCGCTGAAGTTGAAGAACTTGCCGAGATAGCCGCCGACGCCCAGGGCGCGGACGCCTTCGATGTGGAACAGGAAGAAGCTGACGAGGGCGAGCCCGATCGTCATGTTGACGTCCGAGGTCGGCGCTCGAAGCTGCTGGGTCCGGCCGACCCCCGGCAGGAGCCCGCTCCAGTTGCTCAGCAGGATGTACAGGAAGAACGTCACGAAGAGAGGGACATAGCGACGGGCCTTCGGGCCGCCGAGCGACGTCGCGAAGTTGGCGAGGCCCTCGTAGGCGTACTCGAGGGCGTTCTGGCGCCCCGACGGGGACAGGCGGATCGAGCGCGACAGCACGAACGCGACAACGATGATCACCGCCATGACGATCCAGCCGGTGAAGAGCGTGGACGGAATGGAGACGTCGAAGACCGCGATGCCCGGCGGGCGGTGATGGTTGACCGGCCACACGACGTGCGGCGCGGGAAGCTCGAAGTTGGCCTTGATCGCGTGGGCCGGGTACGAGAACGGCACGGACGGGTCCGACTCGCCCTCGGCGTTGACGCCGAGCGGCGGACTCACGATGAAGCTGACGACCGTCAGGGCGACGATCGCGAGAATGATCAGGATCAGTGGCTTGCGGATGCTGGTGGCCGGCTGCGTGACCGCACCCGCGGCGCCCACGGCGTCGCTGGCAAGGTCCGGCCCGAGGGCCTCCTGCATCCTCCGCTCGGCGTCGGTCTGCCGATCGCGGTCGGGTCGGTCGGTCAAGTGTGCTCCTGGAGGTGCGCGCCTCGCGGCTCGCGCCGTGTCGCTGGTCTCGCGCTGGGGATCAGTCGTCGAAGGTGGCCAGGAACCGGTTGATCAATCGCCGAACGGCGAGCGCTCCCATTCCCATTCCCGTCAGCAGGCCGATCAGCACGAACACGGGAAGCGTCCCGAGCTGCTGGTCCAGCCAGTATCCGACGAGCACGCCTGCCAGGGTCGTGACCAGGAGGACGAGGCCGATTTCACCGAAGAGGGCGAGGTATGCCCCGGCTCGACCGGGCTCGATCATGGGCGTCCTGACAAAGCGCGCGGAGTATAGCAGAGGGTCCGCGACGGTCGCCGCCCGGTGTCAGTCGCCGCCCGGAGTCCATGGCGTCGCGGGTTCGGTCCCGTGGCCGCGGAGCGCCGCGGAGCGCCGCGGAGCGCCGCGGAACGTTCAGCTCGGGATGATCGCGCTCGCTGCCCACGCGCTGATCGCGCTCCTGGTGGACGCATTGCGCCTGTGAGGCGCGAACTTGGCACGAACGTGCTCGGCTGATCGCCAGATTCGACAGCGCTTGCAGTCTGGTCGAGGGTTCAAGAGAGATCTGTGCCAGATATGCGCCTGGTGGGAGCATTGCGCCTGTGAGGCGCGCCTGGGCAGGGCCCTCTACCCTCTACCCGCGCCTCGCCGACAGATTGGCGGCGTCAGCTCGGGGCGTTCGCGCTCGTCGCCCACGGGCTGACCGCGCTCGACAGCGCGACGGCCTGGACCCGGAACGCATACGTGTGGCCCGGACCCGCACCCATGGCCGCGACCCGGGTGCTCACCGACGCCAGCGGGACGCTGGTCCAGGCGCCGCCGTCCACGCGCCGTTGGAGGGTCTGGGCGGCGATTCCGGCCGCTCCTGTGGTGATCGTCCAGGCGACAGCAACACGGGACACGGGCTGGCGCGGCAGGCGAGTGAACCAGATCCGATCGATCTGCGCCGAGCCGATGAATACCTGCACGGTCGCCTGGTCGGTGCCGCCGTTGCCGTCGTTGATCGTGTAGGTGAAGACATCGATGCCGGTTGCACTCCCCGACGCCGTGTATGTCAGGCCGGTACCGTTGCCGGTGATCGCCACCGTTCCGAGGGTGCCCGGCGTGACGCCGGTGATCGTCAGCGTCTCGGCTGAATCCGGCGCCGAGGTGTCGTTGGCAAGCACCGGCAGGACCGACGGGCCGCCCCCGACCCAGGCCACGAAGCGCACCGAGCTGCCGTCGTTGACCGCGTTCGGGTTGTCGTTGACCGGCGTGATCGTCACGTTCACGGTGCCCGTCGCCGAACCGCCCTGGCCGTCGCTCACGGTGTAGCTGAACGAGTCCGATCCGAAGGCGTTCGCGTTGGGCTTGTAGGTGACCCCGGTCGTCGAGAAGGTGGTCGTGCCCTTGGCGCCGCTCGTGGCGCCGGTGACGGTCCGCGGATTGCTCTCGACGTCGGTGTCGTTGGCCAGAACGGCGATGCTCGATGCGGAGGCCTGGTCCTCGATCACGGTCGCGCTGTCCGTGGCCGCAGTCGGCGCGTCGTTGACGGCTGTGATCGTCACGTCGACCGTCGCGCTGTCCGTGCCGCCGTTGCCGTCGATGACCGTGTACGTGAACGACTCGGCTCCGTTCTGGTTCAGGTTCGGGGTGTAGGTGAGGCCCGTCCCGCCGCCGGTGATCGCGACCGTGCCC
>JBKJOK010000374.1:0-20558 GCA_046595595.1 Candidatus Limnocylindrales bacterium | reverse complement strand
ATCATTATTAGCCGAAACGCCCGACTGTCAAGGAGCGTTCGCGCTTCATCGGCGCTCGCTCCCTCGGTGCCAGGCGCATCCGGAGCCTTGGCCGGTTCGAGCGGCGCGACGCCTCGACCATCAATGGCTTGGGCCAGCCGATGCGACCGCCCCTCGGTGACGATGACCTGGGCGTGGTGGAGCAGCCGGTCGACCGCCGCGGTGGCAAAACCCTTCGGAAAGATCGTGTCGAAGCGCGCCGGGTGGAGGCACCCGCGATCGACCGCGATCCTCGGGTCAGCTGGTTCACGCTCGAGAGCCTGACTGCCACGACCGCCCGCTCGAGGATCGACGCCTCAACTGGAACGGTCGTCGGGCGGACGGCTCATGCGAATTTGACCATTGACGGGCCGTCGCTGCGCGCTATGATGCCTTGAAGTGGTGTGAAGTGGCCCAAAGTGGGGACTCAGAGCGTCACCTCCGCGCCATCGCGCACGCCACGACCAGGCATCGACCCGAACAGTGGGGAAGCCCGACAGGTGTTCACCGGCGAGTACCGGCACTCGGTGGACGACAAGGGACGGCTCGCCGTCCCGTCGCGATTCCGCGCCCAGCTGGACGCGGGTCTCGTCGTCTCGCGTTGGCTCGATTCCTGCCTGGCGATCCACACGAAGGCCGGCTGGGACGCGCTCGCCGAGAAGGTCGCCCAGCTGCCGATCACCGACGCCAACGCCCGCCGCTTCTCGCGCTTCATCTTCGCCGGCGCCTCGGAGACGACCCTGGACGGCCAGGGCCGCGTCCTCGTTCCGGGCTATCTCCGGGACATGGCCGGACTCGCCTCCGAGGCCGTCGTCGTCGGCTCACGCGATCACGCCGAGATCTGGGCTCCCGCCACGTGGGAGGCCTACCGCCGCGAGCTCGAGGACCCGGCCGCGCTGGCCGAGGCGATCGAGGGCCTCGGGATCTAGGCGGAACCGTTCGCCGGGCACATCGCCCGCCGGACGCACCACATGCGCTTCCAGGATCCGCTCGGGATCCGTCGTCAACGGTTGGAGGAGAGATGAAGGAAGGGCACCTGCCGGTGCTGGTGGAGGAGGTCATGTCGATGCTCGCGCCTGCTCCCGGCAGCCTTCAGATCGACGCCACGGTCGGCGGCGGTGGGCACACCGAGCGGATCCTGGAGGCGATCGACCCTGATGGCCGCCTCCTCGGTCTCGATGCCGATGGGGCGGCCATCGCCAGAGTCGACGATCGTCTCCGGCCCCGCTTCGGCGACCGGCTCGTCCTCCGCCAGGCCAACTTCCGGGAGCTCCGCGCCGTCGCCCCGGCAGCCGGCTTCGGAGCGGTCGACGGGATGTTCCTGGACCTCGGCCTGTCGAGCTTCCAGCTCGTCGACGTCGAGCGCGGCTTCGGCTTCCGGGCCGGCGGGCCGCTCGACATGCGCTTCGACACGACCCGTGGCGTCCCGGCCGCCGAGCTCCTCGCGACGCTCGACCGGATGGAGCTGTCGGCCCTGTTCAAGCGCTACGGCGAGGAGCCCCAGGCGAACCGGATCGCGAACGCGATCGTGGCTGCCCGGGCGACCGCACCGGTGTCGACCGCCGAGGAGCTCGCCGCCCTGATCGAGCGGGTCGCTCCAGGCAATCCGCGGAGTCCGCGGTCCCGCCGGATCCATCCCGCGACCCGTGTCTTCCAGGCCCTCCGGATCGCCGTCAACGCAGAGCTCGACGCGCTCCAGGACGCCCTGTCCGCGGCGATCGACCTGCTCCGGCCGGGCGGCCGGATCGTCGTCCTGAGCTACCACTCGCTCGAGGACCGGATCGTCAAGCGCTTCTTCGCCTCGGAGCGACGCGGCTGCGTCTGCCCGCCCGAGGTCCCGGTCTGCGTCTGCGGCAAGAACCCGCGTCTCCGTCTCGTGACTCGTCCGTCGCTGACCCCGACGGCCGACGAGATCGCCGCCAATCCCCGCGCCCGGAGCGCCCGCCTGCGGGCCGCCGAACGCCTCGCCGCCTGAGCCGCCCCCATCCATCGGTCACCGCAGAGAGGAGGAGTCACCGTGAGCAAGCGACACCAGTCCAGCCGCCGCCGGTCATACGGTCGTCGTCAGCACGAGTTGCACGAGCGCGAGGGCAACCGCCGCCAGGGCCAGCTGTCCGAGGAGCTCGACCTCGACGGATTCGGCGCCGCCTCGCAGACCGATCCGCTCGCCTTCCATGACCCCCGCGCGCCGCGCATCCGTTTCTCGATCGGGGAGTAGATGGCGGTCTACTCGGGGGCCCGCCCTCGCTCCTCGTTCCTGCCCCAGCGCTCGCGCGTCGTCGACGCGCCGACCCTGCCGCGCCGGCGCGTCCGCGGCGCTGTCCGTGCTCGACGCCAGACGAACCGCATGCCGATCATCCTCGGCGGGATCGTCCTGACCTTCCTGCTCGCGTTCTTTTCGCTGGCCCAGACGGTCCGCGTCTCGGCGACGGGCTATGACCTGTCAAGGCTCGCCGCGGAGCGCGACGAGCTGCTCGTCCGCAAGCAGGAGCTGATGACCGACCTCAATCGACTCGGCCAGGAGCCGGCCGTTCGCAAGCTGGCCATCGATTCCGGTCTGACCCAGCTGTCGACGCCGATCGTCGTCGGCCGCTGATCGGCCGAACGAGCTGATGGGTCGGACCGATTCGCGCCGCCGCGCCCTCTTCCTGCTGGTCGCGTTCGCCGTGGTCGGCTCGGCCCTGTTCGCGCGCCTTGCCTACTGGCAGATCGGTCAGCGCGATCGCCTCGCCGACGAAGCGTTCCAGCAGACGACCTTCCGCGAGCAGACCCCGAGCCGGCGCGGCGACATCTACGACCGCTCGGGCGTCGTCGTGCTGGCCACGACGATCAAGCGCGAGCGCCTGATCGCGACCCCGTCCCAGATCACGGCTGGCCGCCGCCAGGAGGTCGCCGACGCCCTGGTCGGGATCCTCGGCCTGAGCGGCGAGGATGCCGACGAACTGGTCGCCCGGGCGACGTCCGAGCGCAAGTACGTCGTCCTTGCCCGGGCCCTCGACACGGCCACCGCCGCCCGAATCCGGGCCGCGATCGCAAGCAAGGAGATCCAGGCGGTCGCCCTCGAGCCCGAGCCGGTCCGCGTCTATCCCCAGCCCGGCGGCGGCCCGAACACGACCCTGGCGGCCAAGGTCCTCGGCTTCGTGAACCGCGAGGGCGTCGGCCAATACGGCGTCGAGCAGTATTACCAGGACCAGCTCGCCGGCCGCCCGAAGGTCGTCCAGGCCCAGCGCGACATCGCGGCCCGGATGATTCCGGACACCGCGGTCGTCAAGGAGCCGGGATCGCCGGGCGAAGACCTGCGCCTGACGATCGATGCCGGGCTGCAGCTGGCCGTCGAGCAGGAGGTTCTGGCCGCGTGGGGCGCCGACAAGGCGAAGTCGGTGTCGGCGGTCGTCATGAACCCGTACAACGGCGAGATCCTCGCCGAGGCCAGCTACCCCTCGTACGACGGCAACAACTATGCCGCGATCGCGGCCACGGATCCGACGCGCTTCATCGACCCGGTGATCAGCGCGGCATATGAGCCGGGCTCCGTGTTCAAGATGCTGACCGCGGTCGCCGCGCTCGAGAGCAAGAAGGTCACGATCAAGACGAAGATCAACGACACGGGAACGCTCAAGCTCGACGGCGGGCGGACCCGGATCGACGACGCCGATCGGAAGGCCAAGGGCTGGATGACCTTCGAGGACGCCCTGGCCTGGTCGCGCAACGTCGTGTTCGCCAAGGCCGCCCTCGGGCTCGACAAGAACGTCACGGCCGCCTCGACGATCCTGCACGGGACGTGGAAGCGATTCGGGTTCGGCAAGCTGACCGGCGTCGATCTCGGCGCCGAGGCGAAGGGCATCGTCCACGATCCGGCGAGGCGCACGTGGCGCCAGATCGACCTCGCCAATGGTGCGTTCGGCCAGGGAATCGCCGTGACCCCGCTCCAGCTGGCCACGGCCTACTCGACGATGCTCAACGGCGGTCTGCGGATCCAGCCCCACGTCGTGAAGGCGGTCGGGACGGTCGAGCGGGAGATCGTCGCGGGCGATCAGGTGATCAGCGGCAGCTTGTCGCGGACGCTCACCGGGATGATGAAGCACGTCGTCGCCACGGTCCCGTTCTACGCCGACCGGACGCTGATCAAGGGCTATGAGGTCGGCGGCAAGACCGGAACGGCTCAGATCTGGAACCCGAAGGCCAATGGCGGGCGGGGCGGCTGGAAGGTCAACATCTTCAACTATTCGTTCATCGGCTATGTCGCCCGCCAGGCCGGTCGCCCGGATCTCGTGATCGCCATCCGGATCGAGGAGGGCAAGCCGACCATCGCCAAGGTCGGCCAGCTCGAGATGCCGGTCATGTCCTTCGAGCTGTTCTCGCGGATCGCCCATGACGCGATCACCACGCCCGACATCCTGGCCGACCGTCCGCCGCGGGCCGACGCCACGACCGCCGACCGGTGATCGGGACCGATGCGACAATGACCCTCGTGACTGATCGCCGCGCGCCCGCCGATCCTGACGCCGGGCTGACCGCCGACGAGCTCGTCGCGCTCGTTGACGGCATGTTCGTCAGCCGATCCGACCGGCCGATCCTCGGCGCCGCGGTGGATTCTCGGTCGGTTGAGCCGGGCAACCTGTTCGTCGCCCTGGCGGGGGAGCGGACCGACGGCCACTCGTTCATCGCGGCCGCCCTGGCTGCCGGCGCCGCCGCCGTCCTTGTCTCGCGGCCGGTCGACGACGCGATCCTCGCCGGCCGGGATGCGACGGTCGTGCGGGTCGCGGATCCGATGCGCGCCCTGCAGGCGGTCGCGACGGCCTGGCGCGCCCGCTTCGACCCGCTCGTGGTCGGGATCACTGGCTCGATCGCCAAGACCTCGACGAAGGAGGCGGTCGCGACGGTTCTGGGCTCGGCGATGCCGACGCTCCGCAACGAGGGCAACCTGAACAACGAGATCGGCCTGCCGTTGACGGTCCTCCGCCTGCGCGCCGAGCATCGCGCGGCCGTCCTCGAGATGGGCATGTACGTCGGCGGCGAGATCGCTGAGCTGGCCCGGATCGGGCGGCCGGAGTTCGGGATCGTGACCGCGGTCCAGCCGGTCCACCTGTCGCGGATCGGGACGATCGAGGCGGTCGAGCAGGCCAAGGGCGAGCTGATCGAGGCGCTGCCCGAGGACGGCGTCGCGATCCTCAACGCGGACGATGAGCGGGTCCGGGCCATGAGCAGCCGAACGCGCGCCCGCTCGATGACCTACGGGTTCGCGGACGACGCCGACGTCCGGGCCGTCTCCGTCGTTTCGCACGGGCCCGACGGGATGAGCTTCGAGCTGGTCGCGGCCGGTGGCCGCCGGCCGGTCCGGATCCCGACCCTGGGCCGCCTCGCCGTCCACAATGCGCTCGCCGGAGCGGCCGCCGGGCTGGCCGCCGGGCTGCGACCCGACGCGATCGTGGCCGCCCTCGCGACCGGCTGGAGCGCTCCCCATCGCGGCGAGCTGGTCCGGGCCGGCGGGGTCACGATCGTGGACGACAGCTACAACGCGTCGCCGGGCTCGGTGGCCGCAGCCCTCGAGCTGCTCGCCGGGATGCCGGGTCGTCGGATCGCGGTCCTCGGGGCGATGCGCGAGCTCGGCGACGGGCACGAGGCCGGCCATCGGCAGAGCGGTGCGGCCGCCGCCGCGGTCGTCGATCGACTGGTCGTGGTCGGCGACGAAGCGGCCGGAATGGTGGCCGGGGCGCGGACCGCCGGACTTGCCCCGGATTCCATCGTCCAGGTGGCCGACCGCGACGCGGCCCGCGACCTGCTCCTGGCCGAGCTCCGACCCGGTGACGTCGTGCTGGTCAAGGCATCCCGCGGGGTCGAGCTCGACATCCTCGTGGACCAGCTCCGGGTCGGGCTGGTCGGGGCCGCGGCCGATGGCACCGATCGCGCCGAGGCGGCGCGATGACCGTCCAGCTGATCCAGGGCCTGCTCCTGGCCTTCGCGATCGTCGTGATCCTGATGCCGCCCTACATCCGGCTCCTCCAGGCGACCGGGTTCACCAAGCAGATCCGGATCGAGGGTCCCGACAGCCACCAGATCAAGCACGGAACGCCGACGATGGGCGGGGCCCTGATCATCACCGTGGTCGTCGCCCTGTACCTGCTCCTGCGCTGGCCCCCCGAGGGCGGGATCTACGCCCCACTTGCGGCGCTCGCGGGGGTCGGCCTGCTCGGTGCGTTCGACGACTACCTGAACGCGAAGACGGGCGAGGGGATCAAGATCCGCCAGAAGCTCCTGTGGCAGGTCGTGTTCGCCTTCGCCGCGGCGTTCCTCATCCAGCGGACGTACCAGATCGACCAGATCGCGGTGCCGTTCGTCGGCGCGGTCCACATCGACCCCTCGATCTACGTCCTGTTCGCGGCGTTCGCGATCATCGCCGCCAGCAATGGGGTCAACATCACCGACGGCCTGGACGGTCTCGCCGGTGGCACCCTCGTCTTCGCCTTCGTCGCGTTCCTGCTCGTTGCCCTGCTCAACGTCCCGGCCCAGCCAAATCTCGCGTTCCTGTGCGCCCTCGTGATCGGGGCGCTGCTCGGATTCCTGTGGTTCAACGTCCACCCCGCCCAGATCTTCATGGGCGATTCGGGCTCACTGTCGCTCGGAGCGACGCTCGCGGTCATCGCCCTCATCACCGGCCAGATCCTCGTCCTGCCCCTGATCGGGCTGATCTTCGTGATCGAGACTGCCTCGGACATCATCCAGATCGGCTACTTCAAGCTGAGCGGCGGCAAGCGGATCTTCCGGATGGCCCCGCTCCACCACCACTTCGAGCTGGCCGGCTGGGACGAGGAGAAGATCACCCTCCGCTTCTGGATCGTCGGGATCCTCGCCGGCCTCCTCGGGGTCACCCTCTTCCTCGCCTCGATCGATCGGCTGGCGTGACGGCGCGAATGACGACCGACCGGCCGATCGACGCCAGCACCGACGGCCCGCTCGACCCTGACGCGCTCACGATGGACGCGGTCCGGGCGGGCATCCTGCGCGGTCGCCGGATCGCCGTCCTCGGCTTCGCCCGGAGCGGGATCGCCCTGACCCGCTTCCTCGTCGAGGCCGGGGCCCGGGTCACGGTCTACGACGGCCGGCCCGAGGCGGAGCTGCGCGGCGCGATCGACCGGCTCGAGGGGCGGGCGGTCCGCCTCCTGGTCGGGCCGGACGTGGATCCCGCGACGGCCTGGTCGGACGCTGCGCTCGTCACGACCTCGCCGTCGATCAACCCGGACTACCCGACGACCGAGCCGCGCCTTCGCGAGGCGTTGCGGGCGCTCGTCGAGGCCCGCCGCGGCGGGGACCTCGCGACACCGGCCCTGATTTCGGAGCCGGACCTGTTCCTGCGCCTGTGCCCGGCCCCGACGATCGGGGTCACCGGCACGAAGGGCAAGACGACGACCTCGTCCCTCCTTGGCGCGCTCCTTGCGGGCGACCCGTCGCACCCGGTCGTGCTCGGCGGCAACATCGGCATCCCGCTGATCGAGCGCCTGCCGGAGCTGACGCCAGAGCACCGCGTCGTGATCGAGCTGAGCGAGCTCCAGCTCCCGACCCTGACGCGGGGCACGACGGTCGCGGTCTACACCAACGTCACCTCGGATCATCTCGACCGGCACGGATCGCTCGCCCGGTACCGGGCGGCGAAGCGTCGCCTGGCCGAGCTGGTCGATCCCGACGGTGCGCTCGTCCTGAACGCCGACGACCCGGTCGTGACGGCCTACGCCGGGCTCGGGACCGCGCCCTCGACCCTGTATCGCCAGGAGCGTCCGATGGCCGGCGGCGTCGGCGTGGTCGACGGCTGGATCGTGGCCGCGGGCGTCGTCCGCCTGCCACTGGCCGGGGGCGGAGCAGCCGCGACCGGTCCCGGCGGCCGGATCCTGCCGATCGGCGAGCTGGCGATCCCCGGCCGC
The DNA here is from genome assembly GCA_046595595.1 of Candidatus Limnocylindrales bacterium. GTDB lineage: Bacteria > Chloroflexota > Limnocylindria > Limnocylindrales > CSP1-4 > CF-46. The sequence continues at coordinate 12,624 of JBKJOK010000374.1, read as the reverse complement.
CACAACGTCTCGAACGCGCTCGCCGCGGTCAGTGCCGCCCTCCTCTTCGGGGTCGCGCCGGACGCGATCCGGCGGGCCGCCGCCGAGTTCACCGGCGTCGAGCACCGGCTCGAGTCGGTCGGTCTGATCGACGGCGTCCGATTCGTGAACGACTCGCAGGGCACCCAGCCCGACGCGGTGATCGCGGCCCTGCGCGCCTTCGACGGGCCGCTCGTCCTGATCGCCGGTGGTCGCGACAAGGGGATCGAGCTCGACGAACTCGCCGGGGTCGCCGCCGAGCGGGCCATCGCCGCCGTCCTGATCGGCGAGAGCGGCCCTGACCTCGAGGCACGCTTCCGGGCGGCCGGCCTCGTCCGCACGGAGCAGGCGGCCTCGCTCGAGCAAGCGGTCCGGGCGGCCGACGGGATCGCCCGCGAGCAACTCGCCGCCGGGGCACAGGAGCCCGCAACCGTGCTCCTCAGCCCCGCGGCCGCCTCGTTCGACATGTTCGTCGACTATGCCGCCCGAGGTCGGGCGTTCAAGGAGGCCGTGGCCGTCATCGCGGCCGAGCGCCGGACAGGGAGGCCCGCATGAGCGACGCCCGGAGCGCCCGCCTGCCCCGGACCCGCGGCGCCGCCAGCGGAACGATCCGGGCGGCGTCCGTCACGAGCCCCACGGTCCGCGGCCTGACTCCGGCCGGGACCGGACGACTCGAGAAGGTCGAGGGCGACGGGCCGCGCGGTCGGAACCCCACTCGCCAGAACGCGACCGTCCTCCAGCGCGAGCGCCACCAGGCCGACTACGCGATCCTCGTCATCGTGGTCGCGCTGACCGCGATCGGGATCCTGATGGTCTACTCGAGCTCGGCGATGAAGGCCTACATCGCGACCGACGACACGCTCTCGACCGTCGGCCCCCAGATCGCCTGGGCCGGTCTCGGGTTGATCGCGATGTTCGCGATGATGAAGGTCGACTACCGCTACCTGCGCTTCGTGTCGGTGGCGATGTACGTCGCGGCGCTCGTCCTGCTCGTTCTCGTCTTCGTCCCGAGCATCAACGTCGTCGTCGGCGGGTCCGCCCGCTGGCTCAAGGTCGGGCCGCTGCCGGCGGTCCACCCGGCCGAGTTCGCGAAGCTGGCGATGATCGTGTACCTCGCCCACTGGGCGGCCAAGCGCGGTACCCGAATCAAGTCGTTCTGGGGCGGCACGATCCCGTTCCTCGTCATCGTGGTCCCGGTCGTGGCCCTCGTCTTCAAGGAGCCCGACCTCGGGACCACGATGGTCATCGGCCTGACCGGGGTCACGATGTTCTTCCTCGCCGGCGGCAGCCTGATCCATCTCGCGGCGATCGGGTTCGCGGCGCTCGCCGCGCTGGTCGTCGTCGGCCTGCGGGCCTACCAGCTGACCCGGATCCGGACCTGGCTCGATCCGTGGTCCGATCCGCTCGGGGCCGGCTTCCACACGATCCAGGGGCTGCTCGCGCTCGGCCTCGGCGGCATCCTCGGAGCCGGGCTCGGGGAGAGCCGCCTGGCCGGCGGGCTGTTCCTGCCCAACGCGAGCAACGACTACATCTTCGCGATCATCGGCGAGGAGTTCGGGCTGATCGGGGCGGGCGTGGTGATCGTGCTGTTCGTCGCCCTGGCCTACTCTGGCATCCGCGTCTCGCTGGCCGCCCCCGACACGTTCGGGGCGCTGCTCGCGGCCGGAATCACCGCCTGGCTGTGCATCCAGGCGTTCATCAACATCGGCGTCGTCGTCGCGCTCATCCCGGTGACCGGCATCACGTTGCCGTTCATCAGCGCCGGCGGCTCGTCGCTGACCATCAGTCTCGCGGCCGTCGGCATCCTGCTGTCGATCTCGCGCGAGACCGTCGAACGAGGAACATGGAACGATGCGGCTGCTGATCGCCGGGGGCGGGACGGGCGGGCATATCTACCCGGCACTCGCCGTGGCACGGTCGCTCCGCGAGCGGCCCGACCAACCGAGCGCGCCTGACCTCGTCTGGCTCGGCGGCCATCGCGGCCTCGAGGCGGACCTCGTCCGCGACGCGGGGATCCGGGTGCGCCGCCTCGCGCTGCGCTCACTCCGGACGGTCGAGCTGAACGTCCACGCCGTCCTCGACCCCGTCCGGCTGGCACTGTCCGTCCCCCAGGCGGCCGCGATCCTCGCCGTGGAGCGTCCGGCCGCGATCCTGACGACCGGCGGCTACGTGTCGGTCCCGGTCCTGATGGCCGCGGCTCCGCTCCGGATCCCGGTCGTGCTCTGGGAGGGCAACGCGATGCCGGGCCGGGCGGTCCGGGCGACGGCCCGCCTGGCCGATGCGCTTGCGGTCTCGTACGAGGCGGCGGGTGGCGTCCTCGCCGCGGCGGGGACACCGATCTACGTGACCGGCACGCCGATCCGGGACGTCGGGGCAATCGACCGCGCCGCCGCCCGGGCCCGGCTCGACCTGCCGGCCGAGGCGCCGACGATCCTGATCTTCGGCGGCTCGCAGGCCGTTCGGCGGTTCAACGCCGCGGTCGCCGCCGCGTTGCCCCGGCTCGTCGAGCGGGTCCACGTGATCCACGTCAGCGGGGAGGCGGGCTACGCGGCCGCGCTGAGCGCCCGCGAGCAGCTGCCCGCCGACATCCGCGGCCGCTATCGACCGTATCCGTTCCTGCGCGACGAGATGCTCGCGGCCCTCGTCGCGACCGATCTCGTCGTCGGCCGGGCCGGATCGTCCACGGTCGCCGAGGTCACCGCGCTCGGCATCCCGGCCGTCTTCGTCCCGTATCCCCATGCCGCCGGCCACCAGGGCGCAAACGCGGAGATCCTGGCCGAGGCCGGCGCCGCCCGGATCGTGGCCGACGAGGCCTTCGACGCCGAGGCGCTCCTCGCGGCAGCCGACATCCTGTTCGACGAACCGGCCCGGGCGGCGATGGCCCGGGCCTCGCGCGGGTTCGGGCGGCCGGGCGCCGCCGACGCGATCGCGGCCCTCGTCCTGGGCCTCGCCGAGCGGCGGCCCATGCCGGCGGTCGACACGATCGAGGCGATCGCGCGCGGCGGGCCCTCGTGAGCGGAGCGGGCCCGGGCTCGACCCCGGCTTCGGCGCCGGTCGCCGATACGGGTCTGGAGGCCGTCACGCCGCCGTTCGACCCAATCGCGGTCGGTACCGCGATCCAGCGCCGGATCGGGGTGAAGACCTCGCGCGACGAGCCGCTCGGGCGGTTCACGACGATGCGCGTCGGCGGCCCGGCCGATCTGTTCGCGACGGTCCACAACCTGCACGAGCTGCGGGCGATCGTCCGCTTCGCCCGGGCGCGGTCGATCCCGCTCACGATCCTCGGCCGGGGCAGCGACGTCGTGATCGCCGACGCCGGGATCCGCGGCCTGGTCGTCCAGAACCGGGCGGAGGGCTCGACGATCGACGGCGATCGCTACATCGTCGAGTCGGGCCAGGCGATGGCCCGAGCCGCGACAGAGACGAAAGATGCCGGCCTGAGCGGACTCGAGTTCGGGCTCGCGATCCCGGGCACCGTCGGCGGCGCGGTGTGGGCCAACGCCGGCGCCCATGACGGCGACGTGGCCGGGATCCTCGAGACCGCCGACGTCCTCCTCGGCGACGGTACGGAGGCCCGCTTGACGCCCGCGGAGCTCGACTTCCAGTACCGCGACAGCCGCCTGAAGCACAACCCCGACGAGGTGGTCCTCCAGGCCACGTTCCGGCTCACGCCCGCCGACCCGCCGACGATCGCGGCCCGGCTCGACGACATCAAGCGCTGGCGGCGCGAGCATCAGCCGCTCGGAATCCCGTCGGCCGGCTCGACGTTCCGCAACCCGGCCGGCGACTCGGCTGGCCGACTCATCGACGAGCTCGGCTGGAAGGGCCGGACCCGGGGCGGTGCGACGGTCTCGGAGAAGCACGCCAACTTCATCGTCAACGACCGCAAGGGCAGCGCGGCCGACGTCCGGGGCCTCGTCGACGAGGTCGCGGCGGCCGTCCTGGAAGCAACCGGCATCGAGCTCGAGCCCGAGGTCGTCTTCCTCGGCGACTGGGCCGCGCCCGCGTCTGCGGACTCGCCCGCTCCCGCCACACCCGATCGACCGGAGGCCGACCGATGACCGATCGTCCGCCGATCGTCGTCCTCCTCGGCGGTCCGTCGGCCGAGCACGACGTCTCGATCGTGTCCGGGACGGCCATCGCCGAGGCCCTGATCGACGGCGGCGACGACGTCCGCCAGGTCCTGATCGATCTCTCCGGCGGATGGTGGTGGCTGCCCGCCGACCATCGACGTGCGGGTCGATCGCAGTCCGCCTACGACGACCCGACCACCCTCGGCGCCGACGGACCGTTGCGCGCCGGCGCGGCCATCGACCGCCTCGCCGCCGGCGGGCCGCCACCCCTCGTGTTCGTCGCCCTCCACGGTCCGTTCGGCGAGGACGGAACGGTCCAGGCGATGCTCGAATCGGCCGGTCTGGCCTATACCGGCTCAGGCGTGACCGCGTCGGCCCTCGGGATGGACAAGGCCGTCTTCAAGCGTCTCGTCCGGGGGATCGGCCTGCCGGTCACCGAGTGGCGCGAGGTCCGGGCTGCGCGCTGGCGGGCCGATCGCGACGCCGTCCTCACCGAGCTTGCGGCCTTCGCCGCGGGCACGGGGGACGAGCGCCTGATGATCAAGCCGTCGGGTCTCGGCTCGTCGGTCGGGATCAGCCTGGCCCACGGGGCAGGGGAATACCCGGCCGCCCTCGACGAGGCATTCCGCCACGACACCGTGGCTCTCGCCGAGGCCTACCTTGTCGGCGCCCGGGACCTCGAGGTCAGCGTCATCGGCAACGACCACGCCCGCCTCGAGCTGTACGGCCCGGGCGAGATCCTGGCGGGCCACGAGTTCTACGACTACGCCGCCAAGTACACGCCGGGCCTGTCGGAGACCAAGATCCGGGCCGAGGTCCCGGCGCCGATGAAGGCCTCGATTCTCAAGATCGCTCGCGACGCATACCGGGCGATCGGCGCCGAGGGCTTCGCTCGGATCGACTTCCTCGTCGCCGGCGACCAGGTGTTCCTGTCCGAGATCAACACGATCCCGGGCTTCACCCCGATCAGCCTCTTCCCGACGATGCCGTCCGATGGCGGCTACACCTTCGGCGACGTCTGCCGGCGGGTGGTCGACCTCGGGCTCGAGCGGCACGCCGGACGCACGGCCGGCCGCCTGACCGTCGCCGACCTGCCGCGCTGAGCCGATGAGCCAGCGGACGCCTCGCCGCTACCGGGCCGCAGGCGGGACCGCCCGCCGCCAGCCGCGGGTCCGGCGGGCGTCCGCCGGGCTGACCCCGATCCGGTCCGCGGCGATCCTCACGATGCTCCTCGCCGGCGGCGCGATCTACGGTCTCGCGGCAACGCCCGCGTTCGGCTTCCGCGAGCTCGCGATCTCGGGCACTTCCCTCATCCCCGAGTCCGCGATCCGGGCCGCGGTCAGCCTCACGCCCGGGACGAACCTCGTCGGGCTCGACACGGGCCCGATCGCCGGCCGGGTCGCCGAGCTGGCCGCGGTCGACACTGTCGAGGTCACGGTCGGTCTCCCCGACACGCTCGAGGTCCGCCTGCACGAACGGCGCCCGATCGTCGTCTGGGCGATCGGCGACCGGCGTCTCGTGGTCGATCAGGACGGCCTTCTGTTCGCCGTCGTCGACGGCGATGCGGCCGGGCGCCTCGTCGGCGGGATCCCGGTCGTTCGCGACGACCGGGCGGCCTCGGCCGGCCTGGCGATCCGCGCCAGGCTCGATCCGGTCGACCTCGACGCCGCGACGCGCCTCGGCTCCCTGTCCCCGAGCCAGATCGGGAGCAAGGCGACCAAGCTCGCGATCCGGGTCAGCGACGACCGCGGCTTCACGGTCGGCAGCGGCAGCGGCGGCTGGCTCGCGGTCTTCGGCTTCTACGGCCGGAGCCAGCGGACGCCGGACCTGATTCCGGGCCAGATCCAGCTGCTGGCGGCGCTCCTCGCCGGGCGCGAGGACGCCGTCCAGACCGTGATCCTCGCCGACGACCGGGACGGAACGTGGATCCCGAAGCCGACGCCGAAGCCCTCGCCGACGCCGAAGCCGTCGAAGGCGCCGTGATGGTCGCTGGGTGGCACCGCCTGCGCGCGTCGGGTAGCCTTGCCGAAACGCACCGGAGCGAGGTCGGCGAGGCGTGTACCTACCCCTGTTGGGTCTCGTCGTGGGCGTTGCCGCCGGATTGCTCCTCAATGTCAACGTCGGCTTCGAGTTCACCCGCTACTCGGCCGTGGCGATCCTCGCCGCGCTCGACTCGGTCCTCGGGGCCGTGCGGGCCGAGCTCGACGGCGTCTACGACAATCGGATCTTCATCAGCGGCTTCATCACGAATGCGATCGTGGCGGTGATCCTCACGTTCATCGGCGATCGGCTCAGCCTGGACCTGTACCTGGTCGCACTGATCAACTTCGGGTTCCGGATCTTCAACAACGTGGCGCTCATCCGGCGCCACTTCGTCTAGGCAAGGATCCGCGCCGGCGGCCAGCAGGGCCCGGCGCCATCACGCAGGAGGCAGCGACGACGACGGTGGAGAGAGAAGCGGTCCTGGTCGGGATCGATGTCGGGACGTCGAAGGTCTGCACGCTGATCGGCGAGGTGAGCCGCGACGGCCGGATGACGGTCATGGGCCACGGCACGGTCGTCTCGTCCGGGCTGAAGAAGGGCGTCGTCGTCAACATCGACCAGACGGTTCGCTCGATCGCCGAGTCCGTCGAACGCGCCGAGCGCCTGTCCGGCTGGAAGATCGACCGGGCGTTCGTCGCGGTCGGCGGCCAGCACGTGGAGAGCCTGAACTCGCCCGGCCAGGTCGCGGTCAGTGGGCCGCGCAAGGAGGTCAGCCGCGAGGACGTCATGCGCGCGGTCGAGGTCGCCCGGGCGGTCTCGATCCCGTCGAACCAGGTCGTGCTGCACGTCGAGCGGCGCGGGTTCAAGGTCGATGGACAGGAGGGCGTCAAGGACCCGCTCGGCATGAGCGCCCTGCGGCTCGAGGTCGAGGTCCACATCGTCAGCGGCGCCGCGACTGCGGTCCAGAACCTCTCGAAGTGCGTGAATGCGGCCGACGTCAAGATCGACGAGCTCGTGGCATCCGCCCTCGCCTCGGCCGACGCGGTCCTGTCGGAGACCGAGAAGGAGCTCGGGGTCGCGGTCGCCGACATCGGCGCCGGCACGATCGATCTGGCGATGTTCTCGGACGGCTCGCCGTTCCGGACCGCCGTCCTGCCGATCGGCGGCAACAACGTGACCAACGACCTGGCGCTCGGGCTGAAGACCTCACTCAAGGTCGCCGAGGAGCTGAAGATCCAGCACGGGACGTGCAACCTGGCGGCGGTCGACGACGATGACGAGATCACGGTCAGCGTCCTCGGCGAGGAGTCCGGCCGGACCGTCCGGCGGCGCGAAGTCTGCGAGATCATCGAGGCCCGGATGCGCGAGACGTTCGAGCTGATGCGCGGCGAGATGGCTCGCGGCGGGGCCGGGATGCTGCCGGCCGGGATCATCCTGACCGGCGGCGGCGCCCAGCTCGGCGGGACGGCCGAGCTCGCCCGTGAGGTCCTCGGGATGCCGGTCCGGATCGCCGCTCCGAACGGGATCGGCGGCCTCGTGGACACGATCCTGACCCCTGGCTACTCGACCGCGGTGGGGCTCCTCCTGTGGGGCGCGTCGACCCTGGCCGAGGACGAGCCGATGCGCTACGAGTCGGCGCCGGCGAGCGGCGGGCTGGGTCGCTTGCGCGACGCGCTCCGCTCCATCTTTCCTTAGGCGGATGGGGTCGCGGAGCTTCCCCTCCGCCTGCGGAGAGCGAGCGGCGGCTCACCACTGACCATTGGAGATCCTCGAGATCCAGGTCCGGACCGGTTCCGAGCGCGGGTTCACCGACCTCAGCGGTGCCTGCCGGCGGTTCGTGGCCGAGCGCAGCGGCGGTGGCGACGGCCTCCTGTCGGTCTTCGTGCCCCATGCCACGGCCGGGGTCGCGATCATCGAGCTGGGTGCCGGGTCGGACGAGGACGCCATGGCTGCCCTCGACCGACTCCTGCCGCGCGACGATCGCTGGCGCCACCGCCACGGCTCGGCCGGCCACGGCGCGGATCATGTCGTCCCGTTGCTGGCCTCGCCGTCGGTCACGATCCCGGTGCTCGGCGGCGAGCTGGCCCTCGGGACGTGGCAGTCGATCGCGCTCCTCGACCCGAACGCGGACAACGCGACCCGGACGGTGCTCCTGAGCTTTCTCGCGGGCTGAGCGCGGGCCCGGCCGGTGCTCGGAGCCGGGCCGATCAGTCCCGGCGGCGGGACCCGGGCCGGGGCGTGAGCAGGAGGGCCGAGACGATCAGTCCGATCAGGAAGCCGATCGTGAGGGCCGGTCCGAGCCGATCCGGGGCGGCGGCGCGGGTCCCGAGAACGTCGGTCGGGGGAGGGGTGAGGCCGCTGCCGGGCGTCCCGGTCGCGCCGAGGACGCCGCCGTCGGGGGTCGGGTTGGGACCGCACTCGATCGAGCTCGACACGAGCTGCTCGTCGAGCGTGAAGGCGACCTCGATGGCCGCCGCGCCCGCGACGCCCGTCCGCTCGGCATCCCAGGTCTCGCTGCCGGTGCAGCCGGTGGCGGCATCGGTCCAGGTCTCGGCCTTGTGTGCTGCGACGCTGAGCTCGACCTCGGCCGAGCCGTTCGGTCGGTAGGGCACGCCGGAGATCGTCGCGACGCCGTCCGCGTCCGTGATTCCCGACAGGATCGCGGGCTCGTCGCCCTCGACAAGCGAATGGCTGACCGTGATCGTGACCGCCGCGTCCGGGACCGGCAGGAGCGTCCCGGCGTCGATGAAGCGGACCGTGGCGACGCCGTCTGTCAGGTCGGCCACGCCGGTGCAGTCCGGCGGGGAGACCGACGAAGCGAGGGCGTCGAAGTCGATCGTCAGCCCATCGGCCGAGACGCGCCCGTCCTCGGCGCCGGACTCCGCGCCGCGCTCAACGCAGCCGAACCCGTCGAGCTGTTCGGACGAGAACGAGATCCGGGCGTCCAGGAGCACGTCGGGGGCGCCTGTCGTCGCCCGCGCGACATCGTGGAAGACGACGGCCACCTCGTCGGTCGCGACCGTTTCCAGTGTCTGGAACGGCTCACTGCCGTCCCGACGCGCGTCGAGCTGGACGACGGCCCCGACGAGCGAGACGCCGGCGTGGGTCGACAGAGGCAGGTTGACCGTGACGGTCGCGTCGAAGGCGACGTCGGCCGGCGGGTCGGCGGCCAGGGCCGACGTCATGCCGGTCATGCCGCCGGCGCCCAAGGCGAAGGCGATCAACAGGGCGGAAGCCGCCGCCCGGATCGTGCGGTACTGAAGTGCCACGCGCGCTCTCCCCGAAGTACCAGTGCCGGTACGGTGCGCAGCATCGCGGCCGCCGTCCGTGCCTGTCCATAAGGCGCATGCCCTATCGGGTTCCTGCCGTCATGACCGCCCGACATGGTGCCCCGGCGCACCGGACGGCGGGCTCCAGGTGGCCGGCGGAACGTCGTGGAGGGCCGGGAGGCGCCCGATCCCGATGCTCGCCGGCGCGGGCCCGGTGGTAGACTCCCGGGAACCCGAGCGACCCAGAGGAACGCACCCGTTGCGGGGTCCATCGGCAGCCGAGCCAGACACCGTCGGCCGCCTCATCCCGAGGTCCGGTCGCTCATCAACAGCCACGACTGACCCCGGAGGAAGGCGATGCCGCTGCGATCCGATTCCGAGAACTTCGCGCTCATTCGCGTCATCGGCGTCGGGGGCGGCGGCAGCAATGCCGTCAACCGGATGATCCGGGCCGAGATGATGGGCGTCGAGTTCATCTCGCTCAACACGGACGCCCAGGCGCTCCTCCAGTCGGACGCGCCCCACAAGATCCGGATCGGCGACAAGATCACGCGCGGCCTCGGGGCCGGCGGTGACAGCACGATCGGGGCGCGGGCGGCCGAGGAAGACTCGGAGAAGATCGCCCAGGCCCTCGCCGACTCGGACATGGTCTTCATCACCGCCGGGCTCGGTGGCGGAACCGGCTCGGGTGCGGCGCCCGTCGTCGCCCAGCTGGCCAAGGAGGCCGGTGCCCTGACGATCGGTGTCGTCACGAAGCCGTTCTCGTTCGAGGGCGCCAAGCGCAAGCTCGTCGCCGAGAAGGCCGCCGAGGAGTTGAAGGCCCAGGTCGACACCCTGATCACGATCCCGAACGATCGGCTCAAGGACGTCGTCCAGAAGAACACCTCGATCATCGACGCCTTCCGGGTCGTCGACGACGTCCTCCGCCAGGGCGTCCAGGGGATCAGCGACATCATCACGATGCCGGGCCTGATCAACCTCGACTTCGCCGACGTCAGGGCGATCATGAAGGACGCCGGGTCGGCGCTGATGGGCATCGGCCGGGCCGAAGGCGAGAACCGCGCCGTCGAGGCCGCCCGCCAGGCGATCGCCAGCCCGCTCCTCGAGGTCAACATCACCGGCGCCCAGGGCATCCTGTTCAACATCACCGGCTCGTCGACCCTGAGCCTCTTCGAAGTCACCGAGGCGGCCGAGGAGATCCGGGCCGCGGCCGATCCAGAGGCAAACATCATCTTCGGGGCGAGCTTCAACGAGCGGCTCGGCGAAGAGGTGATGATCACGGTCATCGCGACCGGCTTCGACGGCAACCGCAAGCGCGACGTCAACCGCCACGCCCAGTCGGCCCAGCCCGCGACCGAGAATCAATCGATCCGGGCCCCGCGCGAGCGGGATTTCCTCGAGGAGCTCGAGCGCCAGCGCCAGGAGTCGAGCGACGGCACGGCCGACAACGGTCGCGAGGAGCGGCCGGCCGCGGCGGTCATGGTCCCGCGGGTCGAGCGCTCGGTCGGCGAGGCTGTCCCGGCCAAGCGCGCGGCCTATGACGCCGACGACCTCGAGATCCCGAGCTTCCTCCGCCGCAAGTAGATCGGCGGTCCCGGGAGGGGCCGCCACCCGCCTTGCTGCAGCCCGATCCTGTCCACGTCGCCGCGTTCGCGGCCGCCCGCGAGCGGGTGCTCGGACAGATCGGCGCAGCCGCTGCTCGCGCCGGCCGCGACCCGTCCGCGGTCACCCTGGTCGCGGTCTCGAAGACCGTCCCGGCCGAGCGTCTCGTGGCGGCGGTCGCGGCGGGCCTCACGACACTCGGCGAGAACCGCGTCCAGGAGGCCGAGTCGAAGGCCGGACTCGTGGCCGGCGCGACCTGGCATCTCGTCGGGCCGCTCCAGTCGAACAAGGCGAAGCGTGCCCTCGGCGCATTCTCGGTCATCGAATCCGTCGATACGGTCGAGCTCGCGGAACGGCTGGATCGCCTGGCGGGCGAGGCGCGACCGGACACCCGCGTGCCCGTCCTCCTCCAGGTCAACGTGGACGGGGACCCGTCGAAAGCGGGGTTCGCGCCGGAGTCGCTGGCCGATGGGCTGGCACGCCTCGCCACTCTCGAGCGGCTCGACATCCGCGGCTTGATGACCGTCGGGCGCCTGGTCGAACGGGCGGAGGAAGCCCGTCCGACGTTCATCGCGCTGCGCGTCCTGTCCGAGCGGCTGCGGTCCGACGCGGCCGTCGCGGCCGTCCTCGGGCCGGAGCTCTCGATGGGCATGTCCGACGACTTCGCGGTCGCGGTCGAGGAGGGGGCGACGATCGTCCGGGTCGGGCGGGCATTGTTCGGGAGTCGCGTCTGAGGGTTCGCGCCCCACGGGCTGCTCGGCCCCACCTGCGCGGGTCGCCCGACCGGCTCTCAGGACGATCGCTGGTAGACTCGGGCGATGGGTGCGTTCTTCGGCAACCTCCTCCAGATCCTCTTCTTCGCGGTCTGGATCCTGGTCCTCGGTCGAGTCCTCCTGTCGTGGGTCGACCCGGCGGGCCGGACGACGGCCGGCCGGTTCGTCATCGGGATGACCGAGCCGCTCCTCGGGCCGATCCGGCGAGCCCTTCCGCAGACGGGCGCCCTCGACTTGTCGCCTCTCATCGTCCTCATCGTGCTGAGCGTCCTGTGGCGCCTGATCTGAGTCCTGACTGACACCGACGTCCGCTTCGCCGTTCGTTTGACTCCTCGGTCGGGGTCCGACCATGTCGACGGCGTGGTCGACGGGATCCTCCGGGCGCGGGTCGCGGCGCCGGCGGTCAGCGGCGCCGCCAACCAGTCTCTCCTCCGGCTGCTGGCGAGCGAGCTCGGCGTTCCGCGCCGCGACGTCCACCTTGTCGCGGGCGAGGCCGGCCGCCAGAAGCTCGTTGTCGTCGACGGCCTGCAACGCGAGGCGGTCATTGCCCGGTGGCCGGGCCTGCGGGTATGATCGAACCCGGACCCTGACGCCTCGAGCGGCGTCGCGGCCGCTCCCGGGCGATTGGCTCAGTGGTTAGAGCACGCGGTTCACATCCGCGGGGTCACTGGTTCGAATCCAGTATCGCCCACCATCGTGACCCCAACAGTGCAGGGCCTTCGGGCCCTGTCTCTGTGTCCGGAGCCGGCCGCGTGGATCAGGGCGTCGTGGAGTCGAGAGCGGATCCGGTTCGCCCACGACGTCTCGCACATCGCCGAGTTGAACGAGACGCTCGGCCGCGCCGGATTGGCGCCGGTGAACCTCTGGGATTGAGCCGGGCTGACCAGATCCAGCGTCGACTCAGCC
>JBKJOK010000238.1:0-16436 GCA_046595595.1 Candidatus Limnocylindrales bacterium | reverse complement strand
GCGCGACCGGAGCGGTGCGGCTTCTCGTCCGGCCCGACTGGGCCACGCTGCCCGGGTCGCTCCCCGGGCGGGTTGCCGCGGTCCGGTTCCGGGGCAGCCACACCGACGTCGACCTCGTCACCCCGGCGGGCGCGGTCACGATCCGGCGACCAGGTCCGCCGTCGGTCGCGGTCGGCGACGAGCCGGGATGGGCGCTGACGAGGGCGCGGGTCCTGTGAGCGGGAGGGAGGTCAGCCCGCCAGGCTGAGCAGATGCTCCTCATCGTGATCGACGGCCCGCCTCAGCAGGCCCGCGATGTCGAGGATGCCGAATGTGTCGTGCGTGCCCGTCCGCACCCAACCGGCCTCGTCGAGGGCGACGAGCAGCGCGACCGTCCGTGAACGAGCAGCGCGGTACGCATCGAGGAGGCGCTCGAGCGACGCGCCGGGCTCGCCCTGCCAGCGGTCGGGCTCGGCCCACGCCCAGACCGGATGGTCCTCGGTCGCGAGCTGCGCGATCCGGACGTGCCAGACCTCCAGCTCGACGGCGATGAGATGGCGCACGATGTCCGACGGGCTCCACTCGCCGGGCGCGGCCGCGGGCGGAGCGCCGCGGGCGGCACTCGCCAGACGATCCGGCACGCCTTCGAGCCGCTCGAGCAACAGCCGATCCATCAGTCGAAGTCGAAGATCGTGTTGCCCTCGTAGAAGAGGAGCACGTTGGCGCAGCGCAGGCAGACGAGCATGTCGATCTTGTGGGCGGTCATGCCCCACGCGGAATCGATCTTGCCCTTCTCGTGCTGGAACTCCTCGTGCCCGCACAGCGGGCAGCGCGGCCTGGCCGGCGGGTCGGGCGGGGTCATCGGCTCGTCGGTCATCGCTCAGGCTCCCGTCAGGTGGCGGATGGCGACCGCAGCGTAGAGGGCGACGCCGACGGCCATCGCCGGCTCGTCGAAGACGACCAGGTTCGAGTGGTTCTGGGGCGCGGTCGCGGGATCCTGGCCGTCCGGCCGGGCGCCGACGAAGGCCATCGCACCCGGGACCTGCTGGAGGACGTACGAGAAGTCCTCGCCGCCCATGATCGGGGCCGGCATCTCGATGACCCGCTCCTCGCCGATCAGGGAGCGGGCCGTGTCCATCACGAACGCGGTGAAATTCGGGTCGTTGATCGTGACCGGGTAGCCGGGCTCGAGGTCCACGTGGGCGGTCGCGTCGTGGGCGGCGGCAATCCCCTCGGCGACGCGCTTCACACCCGCCCGGACTTCGGCCCGGCTTTTCTCGGAGACGGTCCGGATCGTGCCGAACAGGAAGACCGACTCGGGGATGATGTTGTTCGTCGTGCCGGCCGTGATCTGGGCGATCGTGACGACGGCCGGGTCGAAGACATCGATCCGGCGGGTCACCATCGCCTGGAGAGCGAGGACGATCTCGGCCGCGACAACGATCGGGTCGAGGGACGTGTGCGGCTCGGACGCGTGGCCGCCGCGACCACGGACGGTGATCCGGATGACGTCCGTCGAGGCCATCTCGGGACCGGGTCGGAGATGGACCTCGCCCGCGGCATAGCTCGTGACGATGTGGACGGCGAAGGCACCGGTCGGCCGGGCGCCGCCGTGGGCCTCGGCGGCCGAGAGCAATCGTTCCTCGAGCATCGTCTTCGCCCCGCCCATCCCCTCCTCGCCCGGCTGGAACATAAGAATCACGCTGCCGGGCAGGTCGGCCCGCCGTTCCTGGAGGAGGCGCGCCGCACCGAGGAGCATCGCCACGTGGGTGTCGTGGCCGCAGGCGTGCATCGCCCCGTCGATCTCCGATTTGAATTCGATGCCGGTGTCCTCGTGAAGCGGGAGGGCGTCCATGTCGCCGCGGAGGAGGATCGTCGGGCCGGGCCGGCCGCCCTCGATGACGGCGACCACGGAGCTCAACGCCTTGCCTTTCGTCCCCTCGATTCCGAGCTTCGCGAGCTCCTCGAGGACGACCGCCTGGGTCTTCGGCAGGTCGAGCCCGATCTCGGGCTGGCGATGGATCCGGCGGCGGATCGCGACGATGTCGTCCTGGATCGCCAGGGCGGCCTCGAGGAGGCCGTCGGGCGAGGCAGCGCCGGCCCGCAGGCCGCCATCGGCGCCGCCGTCCGCTTCTGGTTCGGGCGCGCGGAACACGGACAGGGCGGCACGATCGATCTTCGTCATGGTCCCGAGGATACGACGGGAGGCGGGGCCGGGGCCGAGGTCCGAGGCACAGGGGCGCGGGAGCGGCCTCCGCCGACGCAAACGATCGGCCTGAGGACGGGGCTCGTCCACGGGAGCGGCCTCCGCCGTCGCGTATTCCAAGAAGGCTTATCCGAGCCAAAGCGGTCGCGGGTCATCGCGATTCATGCCTGGAAGACATGGGATCGGCGCTGGAGTGCCAGCGTGATGGCCGTTCATGCGTCCCCGGCATGAAACGGGCTGAAGGCGACGCTGATCGTCGAAATCAATCCTTCTTGGAATGAAGAGGGAGCCGGGCCGGCGGGCACGGGGCGTGGGCACGGGGCGTGGGCACGGGGCGTGGGCACGGGGCGTGGGCACGGGGCGTGGGCACGGGGCGTGGGCACGGGAGCGCGGGCACGGGGGCGCGGGCACGGGGAGCGAACCCGCGTGCGTCCCTCAGGAACGCGGGTCGGCGGCTCCGGGCGTTTCGATCGTGTACATCCGGCCGTCCTCGCGCGCGATGTCCCAGCCCTCGATCGCCGGCGGCTCGATCCCGAGGGCCGTCAGCGCCGTGTTGACCTGGCTCCGGTGATCAGTCCCGTGGTAGAGCACCTGACCGAGCCGGATCCCGAGCGGGGCGTGGGTCTCGTAGCCGTTGCTCTCGTACTCGACGACATCGCTCGTCGGATCGGTCGACTGATAGCGGGCCAGGATCTCCTCCCACGCCGGGCCATGGCCCTCCATCACAGCACGCAGGGTCGGGATGTCGCTGGCGCCCTTGTCAAACGGCTCGGGCGCGCCGCCGCGCAGGATGTCGAGGTAGAAGACATCGCCGTCCACGATGTGGCGGAGGGTGTCCAGGATCGACCCGTAGGTGCCGGTCACGGTCGTCGCAAGCTGCTCGTCATTGAGGGTCGCGCAGATATCGAGCTGGCGGATCGTCGCCCAGACGTGATGAGAGAAGGCATCGGAAAGGAGGGACGTCGGCATGGCCGTCAGGGTACCGGGACGGTTCGAGTAGCGATTTGCATGGTCGGGTGGTGCTTCGATTTCCGGACTGATTCGGCGAGACGAGTGGCGATGCTCACGAGTAGTACGCCGCTGACCAGGGACTACTGGAACGCCGCCGACAGCTTCGGGGCCAGCCGGCGAACCAGCACTGCCCACAGCAAGGCGAGGTTGAAGGCGAGGATGAGCAAGGGGATGCCCAGGACGATCAGGCCAACCACGGCGAACCCCAGGGTGTCCCCGACATTCCCACTTGTCAGGACGGTGAACAACGCACCCCAAACCACCGAGCCAACCAGAACCGCCGTCAGTGCGAAGAGCGACGCCACGCGGTAGGGCATCCCGGAGCTGCACACGGCGATCGGTCCGAGGATTGCTCCGACAATGGAGCTGACGAGGAGCCCGGCGATCCCGAGCGCGGCATACCGAACGTCTGCCTCGCGCGGGGACACGGCAATCAGCGCGAGCGGCAACCACATCACCAGAGCTACTGCCGCTCCGAGGATGCGACCGCGCCTAAACGTGCTACTCATGCGTATCACATTGAGCCGGCGACATCATGTTGTCAACCAGGGATCCGAACGATTGGCCCCCAGCCGCCTTGACACGGACCACTGCGACCACGACCATGCACAGGTCGTGTAGGACTGTGTAGTTGGTGAGCGTGATGTCGGACGAGCGGTCGAATCGCTTCAACGTTCAGCTCGACGACGAGCACACGGCAAAGTTGCACGCCGTCGCGGCGCGGGTCTATGTCCAGCCAGGCACGATCGCGAGATCGCTTCTGTCGACTGCCCTCGATCAGGCCGATCCGGATGCCGCCACTATCACCGAAATCCTCGACTCCATCCCTGGCGCATGGGAACGGGCCCAGGAGGGCCTCGCCGCTGCTCGAGCCGGTCGCTTCGTTCCGCTCGACGAGTTGTAGGTTCGGCCGTGGCGCAGGTCATCGTCGCGGAGCCGGCGCTGCAGGATCTTGCCGACCTCATTCGCACGCGCAGCCTGCCGCCATCGACACGACTCCGCGTCCGCCAGTCCATCGAGCCGCTCGCGACGTTCCCGCTTCTTGGACCGGCGCTCGCCGGCCGGTGGGACGGGTTCCGGTCCATTCTCGGGCCGTGGTCGTGGATGCTCATCGTCTACGCGCACGACGACAAGCAGGATCTCGTGATCGTCGTCACGATCCAGGACGCGCGATCCGGAGGTTCTCCCAGGTCTCTCCGCTGAACGCCCGCTCGGCTGGCGTCACGCCGCGCTGCCGCATGGGCGCTCATCCCACGGCGACGACCTCGTCCGCGTCCACCAGGTTCTGGGCCAGCCATCGCTCGGCGTCGGCCAGCGGCGTGCCCTTCCGGGCGGCGTAGTCGGCGAGCTGGTCGCGACCGATCCGGCCGACCCCGAAGTAGTGGCTGGCCGGGTTCCACAGGTAATACCCGGACACTGCCGCGCCAGGCCACATCGCGAACGACTCGGTCAACCGGATGCCTGCCCGCGACTCGGCCTCGAGCAGCTCGAACAGCGTCCCCTTCTCCGTGTGGTCGGGACAGGCCGGGTAGCCGGGCGCCGGGCGGATGCCCTGGTAGCGCTCGGCGATCAGGTCGCTGTTCGAGAGCGTCTCGTCGGGAGCGTAGCCCCAGAGCTCGCGCCGGACGCGCTCGTGGAGTCGCTCCGCGAACGCCTCGGCGAGGCGATCGGCGAGGGCCTTGGCGAGGATCGCCGAGTAGTCGTCGTTGGCGGCCTCGAACTCGGCGACGATCTCGTCGAGACCGAGACCGGTGGTCACCGCGAACGCGCCGATGAAGTCGGCGAGGCCGGTCTCGATCGGGGCAACGAAGTCGGCCATCGCGATGTTCGGGCGACCCGCCGGCTTCGCCATCTGCTGGCGGAGCGTCCGGAACGTGGCGAGCGGAACGTCCCGCTGCTCGTCACGCCAGACGACGACGTCGTCGGCGTCGTCGGCGTTGGCCGGCCAGAAGCCGACGACGGCATTCGCCTTCAGGCGGCCATCGGCGACGAGGCGGTCCAGGAGCGCGAGGGCATCCCGATGCAGGTCCCGGGCGGCCGCGCCGAGGCGGGGATCGTCGAGGATCGCGGGATAGGCGCCGCGCATCTCCCAGGTCGTGAAGAACGGCGTCCAGTCGATGAAGTCGACCAGCTCGGCGAGGGGGTAGTCGGCAAACGTCCGCGGGCCAAGGAACGTCGGCCGCGGCGGGCTGACCACAGACCAGTCGACCGGGACGCGGTTCGCCCGGGCCTCGGCGATCGTCAGCCGCTTCTCCGTGGCCCGCTGTCCGGCTCGATCGCGGCGGACCTTCTCGTACTCGTCGCGGATGCCGGCGACGAACGCGTCGCGGCGGTCCGCCTGGACGAGCGACCCGGCCACGCCGACGGCGCGCGAGGCGTCGAGGACGTGGATGACCGGCCCCGAATACGCCGGTGCGATCTTGACGGCCGTGTGGGTCCGCGACGTCGTCGCGCCCCCGATCAGGAGCGGGATCGTGAACCCCTGGCGCTCCATCTCCGCGGCGACGTGGGTCATCTCGTCGAGCGACGGCGTGATCAGCCCGGATAGTCCGATCAGGTCGGCATCGATCTCGATTGCTTTCTCAAGGATCCGGGCGGCCGGAACCATCACCCCGAGATCGACCACCTCGTAGTCGTTGCAGCCGAGGACGACCCCGACGATGTTCTTGCCGATGTCGTGGACATCGCCCTTGACGGTCGCGGTCACGATCGTCCCGGACCGCTTGCCGGTCCCGGCCCGCTCCGCCTCCAGGTACGGAATGAGCACGGCCACTGCCTTCTTCATCACCCGGGCGCTCTTGACGACCTGGGGGAGGAACATGCGGCCCGAGCCGAACAGGTCGCCGACGACGTTCATCCCGGCCATCAGGGGGCCCTCGATGACGTCGAGCGGTCGGGCGGCCGCCAGGCGGGCCTCTTCGGTGTCCTCGGCGATGTACGCGTCGATGCCGGCGACGAGAGCGTGAGTCAGGCGCGCGTCGACGGGTTCCTCGCGCCAGGCGAGGTCCTCGGCAGCGCGCTCCATGCCGCTCTCGCCCGCGTATCGCTGGGCGAGATCGAGCAGCCGCTCCGTCGCGTCCGGGCGGCGGTTGAGAACGACGTCCTCGACCCGCTCGCGAAGCTCCTGCTCGATGTCGTCGTAGATCGGCAGCACGCCGGCGTTGACGATCGCCATGTCGAGACCGGCCCGGATGGCGTGGTACAGGAAGACCGAGTGGATCGCCTCGCGGACCCGGTCGTTGCCGCGGAACGCGAAGGACACGTTCGACACGCCGCCGGAGGTCCGCGTTCCCGGGAACTCGACCTTCAGGCGCTTGACGGCCGCGATGAACGACACCGCATAGGCGTTGTGCTCCTCCATCCCGGTCGCGATCGCGAAAATGTTCGCGTCGAGAATGATGTCCTCGGGAGCGAACCCGACGACACCGGTGAGCAGGTCGTAGGCGCGGCGCAGCACGGCGACTCGACGCTCGACGGATTCGGCCTGGCCTCGCTCGTCGAAGGCCATGACGACGACGGCCGCCCCGTAGCGCCGGCAGAGATGCGCTTGCCGGAGGAACTCTTCCTCGCCCTCCTTGAGCGAGATCGAGTTCACGACGCCCTTGCCCTGGAGCTGCTGGAGACCGGCCTCGAGGACGGACCATTTGGAGCTGTCGACCATCACCGGGACGGTGGCGATGTCGGGCTCGGCCGCGATCCGGCGCAGGAAGCGGGTCATCGCAGCCGGCCCGTCGAGCATCGCTTCGTCCATGTTGACGTCGATGAGCTGGGCGCCGTTCGCGACCTGCTCCCGGGCGATGTCGACCGCCTCGTCCTCGAGACCGGCGGCGACGAGCCGAGCGAACTTGCGCGAGCCGGTGACGTTCGTCCGCTCGCCGACGTTCACGAACGCGTTGCCCGGCGGCGGGATCGCGAGCGGCACGAGGCCCGCGAGGCGGGTCATGCCGGTCGGCTCCGGGATCGGGCGGGGCGGCAGGCCGGCGATCGCGTCGGCGATCGCGGCGACATGGTCCGGGGTGGACCCGCAGCAGCTACCGGCGACGTTGAGCAGGCCGTGCTGGGCCCACTCTCCAAGCGCCGCCGCCATCTCCTCGGGCGTCTCGTCATACCCGCCGAGCTCGTTGGGCAGGCCCGCGTTCGGATAGGCCGAGACTGGCCGATCGGCCACCCGCGAGAGGACGTCGAGGTGCTCGCGCAGCTGGCGCGGACCGAGGGCGCAGTTGAGGCCCACGATCAGCGGGTCGGCGTGGCGGATGCTGTGCCAGAAGGCCTCGACCGTCTGGCCCGACAGCGTCCGGCCCGAAGCGTCCACGATCGTCCCGGAGATGATCAGGGGCAGGCTCTCACCGATCTCATCGAAGAGCGACTGGACGGCGAAGATCGCGGCCTTGGCATTGAGGGTGTCGAAGATGGTCTCGATCAGCAGCAGATCGGCGCCGCCCTCGATCAGCCCGGCGGCCGATTCGCGATAGGCGACGGCCAGCTCGTCCCACGTCACGCTGCGCGCCGCCGGATCGGCGACGTCGGCGCTCATCGAGGCGGTCCGGTTCGTCGGGCCGAGGGAGCCCGCCACGAACCGCGGCCGAGCCGGATCCGCTCGTTCCGCCGCGTCCGCCGCATCGCGCGCGAGCCGGGCGGCCGCCACGTTCAGGTCGTGGACCGTGGCCGGGTCGAATCCGTAGTCTGCCTGGGCAATGCGGGTCGCCGTGAACGAATTCGTGGTGAGAATCTCGGCGCCGGCCGCGAGGTAGCCGGCGTGGATCGCCGAGACCGCGGCGGGCTGGGTCAGGCACAGCAGGTCGCTGTTGCCGCGGAGGTCGCGCGGGTGGTCGCGGAAGCGGTCGCCGCGGAAGTCGGCCTCGCTGAAGCCGTACGCCTGGAGCATCGTCCCCATCGCCCCATCGAGGACCACGATGCGCTCGCGGAGGATGCCCGGCAGCGCGGCGAGGCGCGAGCCCCGGTCGAACGGCGCGGCGCTTCGCGGCGCGATATCGGGCGGCGCGCTGGCCGTCACGACGCCGCGGCCACGACCGGATGCCGCGCCCGGATCCGGCGGACGAGCTCGGCACACTGCTCGTACCGTCCGAAACTGGGCATGATGTACGTCCCGGCGACACGGCCTTCCGTCGCCGCGAGGAGGCGATCGGCCATCTCGATCCCGGCCTCCGAGCCGCGCTCACCGGCGGCCTGCATCGAAGCTCGCGCCTCGTCCGGGATCGTGATCCCGGGGACCTCGTTGTGGAGGAACTCGGCGTGGCGGGTCGAGACGAGCGGGAGCACCCCGAGCAGGACGGGAATCGGGAAGCCGCCCGGCCCGAACCTCCGGCCCGCTTCATCGAACATCGACTCGACCTGCTCGACGGAGTACAGCGGCTGGGTCATGACGAGGTGGGCGCCCGCCGCAACCTTGCGCTCGAGCCGATCCCACTCGGTCGCGGCGTCGGCCGCCGTCGAATCGAGGGCACACGCGATCGTGAACCCGGCCCGTTGGCCGATCGACGCGCCGGATGGATCCTCCGCCCGGTTCAACCGGCTGAGGATGTCGATCAGGCCAATCGAATCGACGTCCCAGACCCCGGTCCCGGTCGGGTAGTCGCCGATCCGCGGCGGATCGCCGGTCAGGGCGATCACGTTGCGAACGCCGAGGGCGTGGGCACCGAGCAGCTCCGATTCGAGGGCCATCAGGTTCCGGTCACGGGTCGTGCAGTGGACCAGGCACTCGAGGTCGAGATCGTGCTGGATCCCGAACGCCACCGACAGGGCGCTCATCCGGACGCGGGCCATGGCCGAGTCCGAGACGTTGACGAGGTCGACCCCGGCATCGCGCAGGAGCCGAGCCGCCTCGATCGTCCGCTCGATCCGGATGCTCCGTGGCGGGTCGATCTCGACCGACACGACGAATTGCCGTGCGGCCAGCAGCTCGGCGAGCCGCGTCGGGGGTGGCGAGTCCTCGGCCGGGATCGGACGGGCGGCTCGCTCGGCCAGGGATTCCGCTGGCCGGGCGGGAACGCTGACGGCGCCGGAGTCGCGAACCAGCGCCCCGCGATCGTCAGCGCTCCGGGCCGACTCGTCCGCATCGAGCGCCACCCGCATCGCGGCGATGTGCTCGGGTGTGGTGCCGCAGCAGCCCCCGATGATCCGGGCCCCGGCAGCCAGCAGGGCGGGCGTCACCGCCCCGAAGTACGCGGGGCTCGCGGCGAACACGAACCGTCCCTCGAGCCGCTGCGAGAGCCCGGCGTTCGGCATGATCGAGCGGGCCGGATCGCCGTCAGCCCGCGGACCCATTGCCTCGAGGGCGTCGCGACACGCCGTCGGCCCGGCCCCGCAGTTGACCCCGACCGCGTCTGCGCCAGCTCGACCGAGTGCCTCGGCCGCAGCGGCCGGGCCGGTTCCGTCGGCGAGCACGAGCTCCTCGCCGAATGTGAGCGAGGCGATGATCGGGACATCAGAGGCCCGACGCGCCTCGTCGACGGCGAGCAGCAGCGACCCGAGGTCGGAGAACGTCTCGAGGACGATCGCGTCCGCACCGCCCTCGAGCAGACCCTCGATCTGCTCGCGGAAGATCGCCCGGGCCTGGGCCTCCGGGAGAGACGCCTGACCGCGCTGCGGCGACCCGAGCGACCCGACCGAGCCGCCGACGAGGGCGTCGCGACCGCTGACCTCGCGGGCCGTCCGGGCAAGCTGCGCCGCCTGCCGGTTCAGCCGACCGACCTGGCCCTCCAGGCCCCAGGCGGCGAGCCGCAGCCGGTTGGCCCCGAACGACAGGGTCTCGATCAGCTCGGCGCCGGCCTCGAGGTACTCCCGGTGCACGGCACCGACCAGCTCGGGATGGGTCGTGACCAGCTCCTCGAGGCAAGCGCGCTGGGGCACGCCGCGGCTGAAGAGGAGCGTGCCCAGTCCGCCGTCCACGAGGAGCGGGCGGTTCGCGAGCCGGCTCCGAAACCGCGGCCGCGGCAGGCCCGACGAGGGGTCGGCCATCAGGCGGGTGGTGTCCGGCGCGGTGCGGTGGGCAAGGTCTCGGCTCCTCGATGTCGCGCGGCGCGGAGCACGCACGCTCGCGGGTGGATCGGGCGATCGAGACCGGAACACGGAAAGACCCTTCCCGCCGGAAGGGCCCTCAAAGGTCGGTCCCTTATCGCGCAGGAGAACCTGCCCGGAATTGGCACCTTGCCGGCTCGACGCCGGTAGGTTGTCGTGGCTTCAACGGGCCGGTCCCTCCGCCACTCTGGATAAGTCGTCTTCAGTTGTGATCTGCATGGTGCCAAACGTGGCCGGGATGAGCAAATGGGCGACCGGTGCCGCCCCGATCCGTCAGTCCGCGAGCGTTTCCAGCATCGTCTGGCGCCAGGCTTCGGTCGCCTCGACCGCGTTGAACGTGTAGAGGTGAAGGCCGCTGACGCGAGCAGCGGGATCGGCGACGAGCGGTGCGAGCGCCTCCACGAAGCCGGTCGGCTTGTAAAAGCCACCGCTCCGCGCGAGCCCGGTGACGAAGCGGAGGTTCTTGACGAGGAACCGCCTCGCATCCTTGACCCCGATCCGGGCCGCGATCGACAGGAGCTTCTGGGGGTCCGCCACGCCGGGCACGCCGATCACGACGTCCGGCTCGAAGCCGTCCGTGCGGCTGGCCCGGACCCAGCGCGCGATCGCCCCGGTGTCGAAGTCCATCTGGGTTGTCACATGAGAGATGTGGGGAGCCTTGTCGCGGAGCGCCGCAGCCAGGGCCGCATCGGGGATGTCCGGGTGGCCCTGCGGATAGGCCGGGCAGCCGAGCGTCGTGAACGGGTGGCCGAGCTCGTGCATTGCCCGGATCAGGGACAGACCATCGCGGTACTCGCCGGGATCGTGCGAATCGCCCCCGACGACGAACGCACGAGTCAGCCCGCCGTCGCGCGCCCGATCCAGCAGGCCGGCGAGCGTCGCCCGATCGCGGATCTGGTGAGCCGACAGGTGGGGGATGGCCCGGAACCCGTCGGCCTGGAGCCGGATCGCCCAATCCAGGGTCGCGTCGATCCCCTTCGCCGGCGACGCGGTGATCGACACCCGGGCAGCGACCGGCAGATGGGCCACCTGCTCGCGGGTCGACTTGAGCGGGAGCAGCTCGAAGATCGGGTCGGCGAGGACGGCCCGAAGCGCGGCGCGACCGCCGTCGTCGAGCCCGCTCCGACCGCGCCGTCGGACCCGATCCAGCAGGGCAGCCATCAGACCTCCGAATCCGGCATGGCCGCCTTGCGCCTGGCGATGAACTCGTTGAGCGCCTCGTCGATGCCCTCGTCGAGCGGCGGGGCCTCGTACTCGCGAAGCATCCGCTTCCAGATCACGTTGGCGCGCTGGGAGGCGTCAAGCGAGCCGTCCTCCTGCCACTGCTCGAAGCTGTTGTTGTCGGCGACCTCGGAGCGGTAGAAGGCATTCTCGAAGTTGGCCAGCGTGTGGGCCGTCCCGAGGAAGTGCTGGCCCGGCCCGTTGTCGAGGATCGCGTCGACCGCCTGGCCGTTCTCGGACAGATCGACGCCCTTCACGAACACCGCGGCCATCCCGCACTGGTCGGCGTCGAGGATGAACTTCTCGTAGCCGATCGCCAGGCCGCCCTCGAGCCACCCGGCGGCATGGAGGACGAAGTTGACCCCACCGAGGATCGTCGGCTGGAAGGTCGCGGCCGACTCGTACGCCGCCTGGGCGTCGGCCACCTTCGACGCGCAGAGGTTGCCGCCGGACCGAAAAGGGACGCCGAGCCGGCGGGCGAGCGAGGCCATGACGTACAGGACGAGGGCCGGCTCCGGGGTGCCGAATGTCGGCGCGCCCGACTGCATCGACATGCTGCTCGCGAAGCTCCCGAGCACGACCGGCGCCCCCGGCCGGACGAGCTGGACGAAGGTCATCCCGCCGAGCGCCTCGGCGAGGGTCTGGGCGGCGGTCCCGGCAACGGTCACCGGCGACATCGCACCGGCCAGGATGAACGGCGTGATCAGGGTCGCCTGGTTCGCCTCTGCGTACGCACGCGCGGCGCCGAGCATCGTCGCGTCCCAGACCAGCGGGGAGTTCGCATTGATCAGCGACAGGATCGCGGTGTTCGTCTCGAGGAACTCCGCGCCGAACAGGATCCGGGCCATCTCGACGGTGTCGCGGGCCCGTTCCGGCGCCGTGACCGAGCCCATGAACGGTTTGTCGCTGTACTTCATGTGGCTGTAGACCATGTCGAGGTGGCGCTTGTTCACCGGCACGTCGACCGGTTCGCAGACCGTCCCGCCGCTGTGATGGAGGTGCGGGCTCAGGTAGGCGAGCTTCACGAGGTTCCGGAAGTCCTCGATCGTGCCATAGCGCCGGCCGTGGTCGAGGTCGCGGACGAACGGCGAGCCGTAGGCCGGAGCGAGGACGGTGTGGCGGCCGCCGATCTCGACGTTGTTGTCGGGGTTGCGCGCGACCTGCGTGAACTGGCGCGGTGCGGTCGCCTGGACGATCTGGCGGCACAGCCCGCGCGGGAAGCGGACGCGCTCGCCCTGGACGTCGGCGCCGGCATCGCGGAGCAGGCGCAGGGCGTCCTCGTCGCCGCGGAATTCGAGGCCGACCTGCTCCAGGATCGTGTCGGCGTTGTGCTCGATCAGGCTGAGGCCCTCGTCGTTGAGGACCTCGAACGGCTCGAGGACGCGGGTCAGGAACGGCTCGCGCGCGATGTGGGTCCGGGCCCGGGCCGCCTGGCGACCCGCCCGACCGCCGGTCCGCTGGCGGGGAGATTCCTCGACGGTCATCGGTCCTCCTTCGCGGCACCCACCACTGCTCGTCGTCGCCGTCCGCCACCGTCGGGCCGGGCCCCACCCGCCGGCCCGGCGCCGCGCTGCGGCAGCTCCGTGACCAGTGACAGGTGGGTCGACGGCGCCGTCCGATGGGGGAAGGCCATGGCCTCGACGAAGTGCTCCTGGAAGCGCGGCTCGACCGCGGTCTCGATCTTCTCGACCCGCCGGGTGACCGCCTCGATCTCGCGCCGCGCGGCGGCACTCAGCAGCGCGATCAGGGCGCCCGTGCCGGCGGCATTGCCCGCGCCCTTGACGTGGTCGAGGGGCGCGTCCGGGATCAGCCCGAGGACCATCGCGTGGAACGGGTCGATCTGGCTGCCGAACGCGCCGGCCAGCCGGATCTCCTCGACCGTGTCGATCCCGGCGTGGTCCATCAGCAGCCGGACGCCGGCATACAACGCGGCCTTCGCGAGCTGGATCGCCCGGACGTCGTTCTGGGTGACGGTGATGCGCAGCCGGCCCGAGCCCGTCCCGTCGTGGACGAGGTAGCTGAACGTGCGACCCTCCGGGACGATCCGCGGGCTCCGCGCCGCCAGGGACCCGTCGACGATTCCGTCGTGGGTGATCACCCCGGCCAGGAACAGCTCGGCGATGACCTCGACGATGCCCGATCCGCAGATCCCCGTGATCCCGGTGGCCTCGGTGGCCGCCTCGAAGCCCGGATCGTCCGACCAGAGTTCCGAGCCGATGACCCGGAAGCGCGGCTCGAGTGTCGCTCGGTCGATCCGGACGCGCTCGATCGCGCCGGGCGCGGCGCGCTGGCCGCTCGAGATCTGGGCGCCCTCGAACGCCGGGCCCGTCGGCGACGACGCGGCGAGCAGGAAGTGCCTGTTGCCGAGAACGATCTCGGCGTTCGTGCCGACGTCCACGACGAGCTCGACGACCTCGGACTCGTGGGGCGCCTCCGCGAGGATCACACCGGCGGTGTCGGCCCCGACGTGGCCGGCGATGCACGGCAGGACGTAGACCCGGGCACCGGGGTGGGTCTGGAGGTCCAGCTCGCCGGCTCGGACCGTGACCGCCCGGTCCGTGGCGAG
The DNA here is from genome assembly GCA_046595595.1 of Candidatus Limnocylindrales bacterium. Classification (GTDB taxonomy): domain Bacteria; phylum Chloroflexota; class Limnocylindria; order Limnocylindrales; family CSP1-4; genus CF-46. The sequence continues at coordinate 2,415 of JBKJOK010000238.1, read as the reverse complement.
GGCGAACGGCGCCGAACCGAGCGGGATCGGGTCGATGCCGAGCAGGAGGTGATGCATGATCGGGTTGCCGACGATGCTGAGCTCGAGGATCGCGTCGCGCTTGATCCCGGCCTTGTTCGCGAGCTGGGCGAGGAGCCCGTTGAGCGCGGAGCGGACGGCGACGGTCATCTCGGCGGCGCCGCTGTCGTTCATCATCGCGTAGCTGACCCGGCTCATCAGGTCCTCGCCAAACCGGATCTGAGGGTTCATCACGCCGGCGCTGGCCAGGACGGCCCCGTCTGCGAGGTTCGCCAGGTGGCCGGCGATCGTCGTCGAGCCGATGTCGATCGCAACGCCGTACACCTTGTCGTGGAGACCCGGCCAGACGCCGGTGATCGTGTGCTTGTCGTGGACCGCGACCGTGACGCCGTACTTGCCGGCTTCGAGGGCGGGCTGGAGGGCGCGGATCACGTGGAGGTCGGCCTCGAGGTCGTTGAGATCCCATTCGCGGGCGAGCGACTCCTGGAGGCGGGCGAGGTCCCCGCTGGGTGAGGCGAGCTCGGGCGGCTCGACCTCGACGTAGTGGAGGCGGACGACCGGGTCGATGTGGAAGTCGCGAACGTCGAGGCCCTTCCGGACGACCTGGCGGTAGACCTGCGACTCGGGCGGGACGTCGATCACGACATCGCCACGGACGTGAGCCGCGCAGCTGAGGCGGCGCTCGTCGGCGAGGCCCTTCGTGTCCCGGTACTCGGTCTCGACGCTGCCGAACGGCGTCAGGTGGTCGGGCGCGGACGTGATCCCGTGCTTGGCGAACGCGCCGACGCTCTGCTCCACCTGGCAGCGGCCGCAGATCCCGCGCCCGCCGCAGACCGAGTCGATGTCGACCCCGAGGCGGCGGGCCGCATCGAGCACGGTCGTCCCGGTCGCGAACCGCCCGCGCCGGCCCGACGGGGTGAAGATGACGAGTGCTTCGCCGGAGGATTCCTGGGCCATCGCCGCGCCTCGCGAGGTCAGCCGCCGGCCGTTGCGACGGCCTCGGTCCCGGCGATCCGCTGCGGCGCCTCGGAGCCAGGTCCCGATTCGAGACCGGCTCGACGGCGGTTCACCCGGCGGCCGCCGACGTCGCCGTCGGGCGGTCCGACGCGATGGGTCCGGATCCAGCGCGAAGCATCCTGGTCGTTGCCCTGGAGGACGTCGGCCGCCATGACCGCGGTCCGGACGCCCTCGGCGATCGGGTTCGTGATCGCGGACGTCAGGCCGCTCGCGATTGCCATCGCCAGGAACGAGCCGTTAATCCCCTCGCGGTTCGGCAGGCCGAAGCTGACGTTGCTGGCGCCGCAGGTGGAGTTGACGTGGAGCTCGTCACGCAGTCGGCCCAGGATCCGGAACACCTGGCGGCCGGCGGTCGGCATCGCCCCGATCGGCATCAGAAGCGGGTCCACGATCACGTCCTCGCGCGGGATCCCGTGGTCCAGCGCCCGCTCCACGATCAGCTTCGCGACCGCGAACCGGACGTCGGGGTCCTCGCTGATCCCCGTCTCGTCATTGCTGATCGCGACGACCGCAGCGCCGTACTTCTTCACGAGAGGGAGGACCCGCTCGAGGCGTTCGTCCTCGCCGGTGACGCTGTTGACGAGCGCCTTGCCCTGATAGACCGCGAGCCCGGCTTCGAGCGCCTCGACGATGGAGCTGTCGATGCTGAGTGGCAGGTCGGTCAGGGACTGGACGAGCTGGATCGTCTTGGCGAGGATCGCGGGCTCATCCGCCAGCGGGATGCCGGCGTTCACGTCGAGCATGTGGGCGCCGGCTTCGACCTGGGCGAGGACATCGCGCTCGACCCGGCTGAAATCGCCGTTCTTCATCTCCTCGGCGAGGAGCTTCCGGCCGGTCGGGTTGATCCGCTCGCCGATCACCACGAAGGGGCGGTCGTCGCCGATCACGACCTCGCGGGTGGCCGAGCCGACGACGGTCCAGGTCACGCGGGCTCTCCTTCGGTCGGGCTATCTGAGGTCGCTGGGTCGGTCGCGGGGTCGGTCGCGGGGTCGGACGCGGGGTCGGTCGTCGTCCGGTGGGCGGCGTTGGCCTCGCGCGGGCCGCGCTGCGTCTCGTCGTGGGCGGGCGGGAAGATCGGGCCGCCGGCGACCCCGCCGGTCTGGATCAGCTCGGCCAGGCGGTGGCGGTCGTATTCGGTCTCGAGCCGCGCGACCTCGGCGTTGACCTCCGCCTCGAGATCCTCGCCGCAGTTCCGGGCGACCTTGCGCCACTCCTCGATGTACTCATTGTAGGTCCGCTTGCCGGACCGGCTCGCTGCCTTGTCGATCGCGACCTGGAAGCGCGGGTGGAGCTGGACCTTGCTCGCCCGGCGGCCCTCGCGGGCGAGGACCTGGGCGGGGATGTCACGCCACCAGATGACCGTGAGGCTGGCCATCAGTT
>JBKJOK010000103.1:0-4067 GCA_046595595.1 Candidatus Limnocylindrales bacterium | reverse complement strand
GTACGCGGCCGGCGACCGACGACCATCGAGCCGGGTACGGATCAGCCAGGCCGAGCGCCGGCTCGAGGGGTCGATCATCGCCAGGCTTCGAACCGGAGGCATCTCTCCGCGAATGACTTCCGCCATCTGGTTTGCACGTCCCGGAAACGCCTGATCGACGATGGCGCGGTTCGCCCGGAGAGCCGCCTCGACCTCTTCGCTTCCCAGCAGGACCAGCCAGCTGGCCTGCCGCTTCGGTTCCCAGCCCAACGCATGTGCAGCGCGAATGGCGAGCCGATCGTATCGAGCCATCTGGCGCTCGATCGCGCCGAAATCCTCGAGACGAGTCTTGATCTCGATGATCAAGAGAACCGCGGTCCGCGGATCGTACGCCAGCAGGTCGATCCATCCGTGCATCCGGCCTTCGATGACCTCGACTTCCCGGGCGACCTTCCAGCCGTCGCCGATGAGGCGGCGACCGCCGTACCCTGAGCAGCGCGCATGGACGAGGTCGTGCGGTCGTCGCAGCCCGAGGAAGGTTGGTGGCCTGGATGCGAGACCAAGCTCGAGACCGAGCACGTGACCGATCTGATCGACCTGGTTCATAGTCGGGTTGGCCCGTCCGGACTCGATGTTCGCGATGTAGCCGCGCGACAGCCCGGCCGCGTCAGCAAGATCGCCCTGGGTGATGTCGAGGCGGATCCTGGTGTCGCGACAGAGTCGAGCGAAGGTCGTTCTCAGCGTCATGTCGCTCATTCAACCGCGCGTCGCTTATCTGGCGATTGATCGCGACGAATCGATGGTCGCGCCCAGTTCGCGTCTCACAGGCGCATTGCGTCTGTGAGGAGCACATTCGAGACAGATCCCTCATGGACGGCGTACCCGATGGCGGCTCGCTGACAATCAGCGCGGGTTCCACGAGGGACTGGTGCCGAGGCCGCGTCTCACAGGCGCAATGCGTCTGTCAGGAGCGCCGGGGACGGCGCCACCGGTCACGGCGCCGCCGGCCGTGACACGGCACACTGGTGACCTGATGCGCGCCCTCGTCAAGAGCACTGCCGGCCCCGGTCTCGAGCTCCGTGACGTGGCGCAGCCTGCGATGGGCGTGAACGACGTCCGGATCGGCGTCCGCAAGACCGGGATCTGCGGCACGGACCTCCACATCGAGAGTTGGGATCCGTGGGCCGCCCGGACGATCAAGCCGCCCCTCGTCGTCGGGCACGAGTTCATGGGCGACGTCCTCGAGGTCGGGGCGAACGTCACGGACCTCGAGCCTGGCGACCTCGTCAGCGGCGAGGGCCACGTCGTCTGCGGCCGCTGCCGCCACTGTCGAGCCGGGCGCTGGAATCTGTGCGCGAACACCGTCGGGCTCGGCGTCAATCGCGACGGCGCCTTCGCCGAGCAGGTCGTGCTCCCGGTCACGAACGTCTGGCATCACTGGCCCGGTGTCGACGAGGAGGTCGCCGCGATCTTCGATCCGTTCGGCAACGCGGTCCACACGGCGCTCAGCTTCCCGGTCCTCGGCGAGGACGTCCTCGTCGTCGGGGCGGGCCCGATCGGCCTGATGGCCGCCGCCGTCGCCCGCCATGCCGGCGCAAGGTTCGTCGTCGTCAGCGAACCGAACGCCTTCCGCCGCGAGCTCGCCACCCGGATGGGCGCCACCCACGTCGTCGATCCCGGCGCGCAGACGCTCAAGGACGTCCAGACCGAGATCGGGATGGTCGAGGGCTTCGACGTGGTCCTGGAGATGTCCGGCAACCGGGCCGCCCTGCGCGATGCGCTCGGAAACATGGCCCACGGCGGCGGGATGGCGATCCTCGGCATCCCGACCGAGGAGATCCCGATCGACATCAGCCAGGTTGTGTTCAACCAGCTGACCCTGCGCGGGATCTACGGCCGGGAGATGTACGAGACCTGGTACAAGATGGCGGTGATGCTCCAGTCCGGGCTCGACATCCGCCCGGCGATCACCCATCGCTTCTCATATCGCGACCACGAGGCCGCGTTCGCGGCCGCCCGGAGCGGCGACTCCGGCAAGGTGATCATGGATTGGACGGATTGAGGCTTCGATGACGACGCCATTGCGGGACCCGCTCGCCTTCCTCGGCGAGGAGCTCGACGACCTCCGCAAACGGAACCTGTATCGGCCGCTGCGGGTGATGTCGTCGGCCCAGGGGCCGATCGTGTCCGTCGACGAGAAGCGGCTGATCAGCCTTTCGTCGAACGACTACCTCGGCCTGACCCACCACCCGAGGCTGCGCAAGGCGGCCCTCGCCGCCGTCCGCGACTTCGGTGTCGGTTCCGGAGCGGTCCGGACCATCGCCGGCACGATGCACCTCCACGAGGAGCTGGAGCGCGACCTCGCGACCTTCAAGGGCACCGCGGCGACCCTGACCTTCCAGTCGGGCTTCAGCGCCAATACGGGCGTGATCCCGACGATCACCGGCGAGCAGGACCTGATCGTCAGCGACGAGCTGAACCACGCCTCGATCATCGACGGGATGCGTCTCTCCAAGGCGCCCCGAAAGATCTATCGCCATGGCGACACCGATCACCTCCGCGAAATCCTCGACGACGCCGTCGAGAACGGCCGCGAAGGCACCGGGCTGCCCTATCGGCTGATCCTCGTGGTCACCGACGGCGTCTTCTCGATGGATGGCGACATCGCGCCGCTGCCGGGCATCGTCGAGGCGGCCGAGTCGGCCAATGCCGCGGTGTTCGTCGACGACGCCCATGCATCTGGGGTCCTCGGCCGCGATGGCCGCGGCTCCGTCGACCACTTCGGGCTGCACGGACGAGTCGCCATCCAGGTCGGCACGCTGAGCAAGGCGGTCGGCGTGCTCGGCGGCTACGTCGCGGGGTCGCAGGACCTGCGCGACATCCTGATCCAGCGGGCTCGGCCGTTCCTCTTCTCGACATCCCACCCGCCCGCCGTCGCCGCCGCCTGCACCGAGGCCATCAAGGTGATGCAGGAGGAGCCCGAGCTCCACGAGCGGCTCTGGGCGAACACGCGCCGCTTCAAGGCGGAGCTCACGAGGCTGGGCTTCGACACCGGCCGCTCCGAGACGCCGATCACGCCGGTGTTGATGGGCGACCCCGAGACTGCCGGCCGATTCAGCCAGCGCCTGATCGAGGAGGGCGTGTTCGCCCAGCCGGTCGTCTTCCCGACCGTCGCAATCGACAAGGCCCGGATCCGGACGATCGTGACCGCGGCCCACGCCGACACCCAGCTCGATCGGGCCCTCGAGGCGTTCGCCACGGTCGGCCGCGAGTTTGGCCTGATCAGCGGGTGACGACTTCGCGACCTCAACGCCGAACCGATGCCCGCCCACCGAGGTCCGAGGCCGAGCTCCGCCGAGGCCATCGGCCCGAGGTTCCGGCACCGCCCCCGTCGAGCGCTGCGCTCGCGATCCAGGCCCGCGACCTCCCGCTCGACTCCCACCTCCACACCGACCTCTCGCCCGACGCCGACGTCCCGATCGACGCCTACGCAGCCCAGGCGGTCGAGCGCGGGATCGCCGAGATCGCGATCACCGATCACGTCGACTTCTCGCCGGACATGCCAGCCTACGCGTTTGCCACGTTCGCCGAGCGCGAGCGGGTCGTTCGCGAGGCGGCCGAGCGCTGGGCGCCGCACGGGCTGGCGATCCGATTCGGCGTCGAGATCAGCTACGAGCAGGCTCGCGAAGCCGAGATCCGCGAGCACCTCGCCCGGAACCCCTACGACTACGTCATCGGCAGCGTCCACGTCTTCTCGGGCTCGCCGTACCACCTCGATCGCGTGGCGGCATGGGCGACGAGCCGGCCGCTGGCGGAGATCGTGGCACCGTACTTCGACGAGATCCTGGCGGCCATCCGTTCGGGTCTGTTCGACACGCTCGGCCACCTCGACTTCGTGAAGCGCTACCTCGTGCCGCACGTGACTACGGCCCAGCTCGCCGCCGCCCCGGAGCTGTACGAGCCGCTGCTCCTCGCTCTCGTCGAGACCGGCACCGCGCTCGAGATCAACACGAGCGGGCTCCGGCATGCGCCCGCCGAGACGTATCCGGCGGCTGCAATCGTCGAGCGCTACGTGGTGCTCGGCGGCA
>JBKJOK010000277.1:0-5193 GCA_046595595.1 Candidatus Limnocylindrales bacterium | reverse complement strand
AGTAGAGGACGGTGACCGGCGGGTTGGCAGCGGCGTCACTCGACATGGATCCTTCGAGCCTCCTGTCGCCGCTGCCCGGAACTCAGGCCAGCCCGGCGCACACCCGATCGTAGCCGTTCAGCGAGTGGCTGCGGCGTCGCGCAGGAGCGCCCACGCCCGCGCCACGTGGCGCTCCTCGGTCCGCAGGCTGCCGATGGCGAGGCGGAGCGTGAACCGGCCAACGAGCCTGGTGTGGGACAGGAAGATCTCGCCGGTCCGGTTGACCGCGTCCATGAGCGCGGCGTTGTGGGCGTCGAGCGCCGCCTCGTCGGCCGCCAGGGCGAGTGGAACGTGGCGGAAGCAGACCGTCGAAAACGGCACCGGGGCCAGACGCTCCCATGCGGGCTCGGCATCGACCCAGCCGGCGAACGCCTGAGCCAGCTCGAGATGGTGGCGGATCCGGCGGCGGAGACCATCGAGGCCGAACCAGCGGAGCTGGATCCAGAGCTTCAGGGCCCGGACCCGCCGCCCGAGCTGGGGCGTGTATTCGTTGTAGTTCCGCTCGGACCCCGCCCCACCCACCGTCCGGAGGTACTCCGGCACGAGGCTGAACGCATCGCGGACAACCTCGAGCCGACGGCTGAGGAGGAGCGACGCATCGACCGGCGTCCACAGCCACTTGTGCGGGTTCATCACGATCGAGTCCGCCCGTTCCCAGCCGGCGAACGGTTCGCGCAGCCCGGGATCGATCGCGACCGCGCCGGCGTAGGCCGCATCGACATGGAGCCAGATCCCCTCGCGTGAGGCGATCTCGGCAACGGCGGCGACCGGATCGATCGACGTTGACGACGTCGTCCCGACGGTGGCAACGATCGCGATCGGGCGGTGACCGGCTGCCCGATCGGCGGCGATCGCGGCCTCGAGCGCGGCCGGCCGAAGGGCGAAGTCGTCGTCAGTCGGGATCTTGACGAGCGACGCCCGGCCGAGACCGAGGGTCATGCACGCCTTGTCGACCGAGGAGTGGGCTTCCTGCGAGGCGTACGCCCGGAGCGCGGGCACGTCCGGGCGCCCGGCGATTCCCTCGGCCGCAGCCTCGACACCTGCGGCCTGGCGGGCGGCGGCAAGAGCGATCAGCGTCGACGTCGATGCCGTGTCGGTCAGGAGCCCGTCGAACGACGCCGGCAGCCCAAGCGCCTGGCGCAGCCAGTCGACGACGACCTGCTCGAGTTCGGTCCCGCTCGGCGATGTCCGCCAGAGCATCGGATTCTGGCCGAGGGCAGCGGTCAGCATCTCGCCCAGGATCCCGGGCCCGGACGCGGTCGAGGCGAAGTAGGCAAAGAAGCCCGGGTGCTGCCAGGCGGTCGCGTTCGGCTCGATCAGGGCCATGTAGTCGGCGAGAATCGCGTCGAGCGGTTCGGCGGTCTCGGGCGCCGAGGTCGGCAGGCGTTCCGAGATGCTGCCCGGCTTGATCGCCGGTAACACGGCCCGGCGCTCGATGCCGGCCACATAATCGGCCATGACGTCAACGACCCGATGGGCCGCGGCCCGGAAGGCCTCAGGGTCCATGTCGGTCATGCCCGCGATCTGCTCCGGGTCGAGCTCGGCGTCGAGGTCGGGCAGCGGCGTCGGCCGGTTGATCGAGGTCACCCTCCGAGTCTAGCCGTCGTCCCGGACAGAGTGAGGCCCCGCGACTCGGAGGGCGGTCGCGGGGCCTCGGTCCCCGTTGAAAACAGTGTCGGCGACGGGCTGAAGGGCCGGTCATGGATGGATACGCAGCCCGCATCCGTCTGGATCGTTGCGAATTTCATGCGCCTGCAATGTCCCCGGCCCGTTCGTGATCTGGAATCGTCACGGCTCAATTCCTACCCTGCCGACGTTGAGTGTCCGACCCCAGGACCGGACACATGTGAGGGCAACCATGACCGAGGAATTGCTGACCGCCTGGCGCTCTGCCGAGGCCCAGACAAAGAACTGGGACCTGACGACTGCGGCTCGTGACGAGGCCGAGGCCGATGCGCGCCTCGCCCACGATCGATACCGGGACCGGATCGATTCGCTCGACGACGCGGCCCGCGAGCTCGGCTCGCGCCGAGCGGCCGACACGTCCGCCTGAGCGTTCGGTGACCACGCGAACGCCGGCCCGAGGGCCGGCGTTCGGTTCGCGTCGCGGGGACGACTAGCGCGAGAGCTGGCCGCGCAGGGCGCCGGGCGGATAGTCGGCGTTGTGGACGTTGACGTAGAAGCCCGCCGGATTCCTGAGAATCTCGATCAGCAGGCCCCGATCGGCCGTCACGCAGCCGCTGCCGCCGGTCGCGCTGGTCGGCGGGAGCGGGATCACGACCGGGCCGGCCACGTCGGCCGTGGCACGATGGATGTGGGCCGCCGCGAGCGGCGCGACGTTGCTGACGCTGTAGGCGTAACAGACCTCGCCGGTGCCGGGGTTCAGGCTGACCCAGGCAGAGCCGGATCCGTCCGGATCGCCCGGGTTCGGGCGCTCGTTCGCGCCGAGCAACTCGGTCGTGAACGGTCGACCGCCGGCCATCGCGGCGCCGGCGAAGGCGAGACTGGCGAGGAGCAGGGTCGCGAGGGTCAGGAGCGCGACAGCTGAACGTGTGATCCGCATTCGTGCGACCTCCATGATCGTCTGCGGCGCAGGGGACAGGCGCGCGGAACTGACCATGGGTACGACAGGTGTCGCGGTTCGGATCTCGGGCGCTGACAACGGACTCCGTGTCGGCGAGCTTCTGCCACGCGTCTGCCAGAACCCGAGGGTATTGCCCTGCGGACGAGTGGCGGTCGGCCCGGCGCCTCTGGCACCGACCAGACTCACCTCAGCGCTGCGAGGGTGACGCGGTGGAGCGATCAGTCCGCGAGCGCACCCGTCACGGCCGCATCCAGTACATCGGCGAGGCGCCGAGCGAGCGCCGGCCAGCCATAACGCTGGATCGCGACGCGCTGCCCGATGGTGCCGCGCCGCGTCCGCTCGCCGGGGTCGTCGATCGCCTCGAGGAGCGCCGCGGCGAGGCCGTCGACGTCATCAGGCTCTACAAGCCAGCCGGTCTGGCCGTCCGTGACGATCTCGCCGGGACCGAAGCGGTTCACGGCCACCAGCGGCAGGCCGCAAGCCATCGCTTCGACCAGCACCTGGCCAAACTGCTCCCGCACCGAAGCCAAGGCGAACAGATCGGCGGCCGACAGGAGCGCAGACAGCTCGGCGTGGTCGTGCCAGCCGGCCAGGAAGACCCCGCTTACCCCGAGCCGGGCGATCGTCTCGGCCGGGTGCTCCCCCTCCCACTCGCCGGGATGGCCGCCCACGATGACGAGGCCGGCGGGAGTCCGCGCACGGTCGCGAGCGCGGGCGAAAGCCTCGATGAGCAGCGGAAGCCGCTTGACCTCCGTAAATCGGCTTGCACTGAGCACCGTCACGCCGTCCACGAGTGGCGACAGCTCCTCGGCGCTGTAGCTCACGCTGCCTGGGCGCCCCGCGGGAAGCCAGCCGCGCGGCTTCTCGACGAGTGCCTCGCGCCACACGGACGCGCGATCAACGTCGCGACGTTGGAAGGCTTCGCGGTCGAACCCGTTGGGTAGCACGACGAGGCGATCCGGGTTGACGCCCAGCAGCCACGCCACGCGCGGGATCTGTGATGGCGACAGGACGATCAGTCGCTCGCACCTGTGCGCCCACGCGCGCATCCGCTCGACCCACGCGTGCGCATGCGCCCAGCCGGGGGGCGGGCCGTCCGCAATCTCCTCCAGCATCAGCAGTTCCGTGCCATGGAGGTGCCCGATCACCGGAACGTGCGGCGCGACGCGTGACGCCGCCTCGTGGATGGGCGTGAGGTGATGCAGGTGCAGGGCGTCGGCGTCCGCGGCGCCGGCGTCGCCCAGGGCGCGTGCCCATGCCTGCACCTGTCGCTCGAAAGCGTCGTCGTCGAGCTTGGCGAATACGCGGTCCAGGGCACCACGGCGGTCCTCATAGGAGGGCTGCATCGGCGCAGCCCCCGGCGGGGGGTCGAGCGGATCGGGCGAGGCGAGCGCCTCGTCGAAGGACACCGGGTGGACGTCGAGGCCGGCGTAGAAGCGCGTCGCGTCGCCGAGCTCACCGAGGTCGGTCCGTGAACCCGCAACGAGGGTCACATCCCAGCCGTGCGACGGCAGCTGGAGCGCGAGTGCGCGGGCGACGTGCGACGAGCCGCCACGAGGAAAGAACTGGAGCGCGCTGACCAGTCGGCGGCGACGAGGCACCTGCCCAGTGTGGCATGCCGAAACGGTGGTCATTCCCTTGGAGCGAAGGCACTGGCGGCAGAGCCCTCATCCGGGCTCTGCCGCTTTCGCGGTATCGGACCTGACGCTCGACAATAGAAAACCGGCCCCTAGGCCGGCTTTCGTGCGGCGGGCCGCTGAGACCCTGAGCCGGGCGGTTAGCTGCGCTTACGGCGAGGGACTGCCCTGGCCGTTTTCGTGAGCCGCCTCATCGGCAAGGCTCTGGACGTCTTCCGCGCGGCGCACGACGACGTCGACCTCGCTTGGTTCGGGAGGGGTCCCGGAGTCGATCGCCTCCCCTACCAACTCTTGCGCGTCGATCAGGTGATCGGTCGCGGTTATCAGGGCCTCATCCGTCAGTCGTTCGTCTGTCATGCCAGCAGGATCGAGAGCCTGTCCTGACGTAGGCCTGACGATTTCCTGTGTCGAGTTGCAACGACGTTTCGGGTGTTTCGGGGAGGGCGCGCCCGCTACAGTGTCCTTCTGATCCCGGCACTCGCGAGGAGCCCCCAATGGCATCCGATACGGACCCCGCATCCGCCGCGGCCGAGGCTACTGCCGCTGCAGCGAAGGATGCACTCGCCTCGATGACGTTGGCCCAGGAGTCGGCCGAGAAGACTGCGAAAGCCGCAAGGCTCGTTGTGCTCTCCACCAACGCCGACCTCGCCGACGCAACGAGCGACGCAGCCATGGCCGGTGTCAATGAAGCGGCCGCTCAGGTCGAGTACCGGGCTGCAACTGATCGCGCCACCCGGAACGGTTAGCGCGGGGCGATGACCGCGGCCGGTCGTCGGATAGCCAGTCAGTTTGCCGGGTCAGGCGAGCGATCTAGCGTCGGATGCAGCTCCTCTCGATCCAGCCCGCCAGCCGGATTCGGGATAACCCTGCTTATGACGCCTGTACGACCATACTGCGCACCAGGGCCCGGCAGCCAGGACCGACTCGGTGCGG
>JBKJOK010000229.1:0-9771 GCA_046595595.1 Candidatus Limnocylindrales bacterium | reverse complement strand
GAGCTGATCAACCCGATCGCCCTCGAGGTCGGCCAGCGCTTCGCGATCCGCGAGGGTGGCCGGACCGTCGGCGCCGGCGCGATCGTCACGATCGCCGAGTAAGGAAGCGATCATGGCACGAGTCGAAGCACGTCCCCCGATCCAGCTCGCCTGCACCGAGTGCAAGGAGCGGACCTACACGACGCGCAAGAACAAGAGGAACGATCCCAACCGGATCGAGCTGATGAAGTACTGTCCCCGGGAGCGCCGCCATACGCTCCATCGCGAGGCGAAGTAGGGGGCCATCGCAGGGGTGTAGCTCAATTGGCAGAGCACTGGTCTCCAAAACCAGCGGTTGTAGGTTCGAGTCCTATCGCCCCTGCCACATTCCTCGGGCAGATGGCCCCGAGGGTCGCGGCCTCCGCCTAGGAGCCACCGCGCTTGTCGTCCGTAGCTGAAAGAAGAACCACCGACGTGAGTCGACTTCGCCGCTTCATCGATGAAGCGTGGTCCGAACTGAAGAAGGTCTCGTGGCCGACGCGCGAGCAGGTCCGTAACCTGACCGTGCTCGTGTTCGTGGTGTCCTTCGCCGTCGGTGTCTACATCACCGTCCTGGACCTCGGCTTCTCCGCGGTCGTCGCACGGTTGGTCGGAGGGTGACGGACACGACCATGACCGAGACAACGACGAACGAGACAAGCAAGGCGCCCGAGAAGCGCTGGTACGTCATCCACACGTACTCGGGCTACGAGAACAAGGTCAAGGCCAACCTCGAGCATCGGATCGAGTCCATGGGCATGGAGGATCGGATCTTCCAGGTCCTCGTCCCGATGGAGGACGAGATCGAGATCCGCCAGGGTCAGCGGCACACCGTCCAGAAGAAGGTGTACCCGGGCTACGTCCTCGTCGAGATGATCCTCGACCCGGACAGCTGGTTTGTCGTCCGGAACACGCCAGGCGTCACGAGCTTCGTCGGCGGGGCGAACATCCCGGGCGTCCGCAGTGAGCCCATTCCGCTCGACGAGAATGAAGTCAAGCAGATCCTCCGGCACATGGGCGTCGAAACACCCAAGTTCCGGGTCGCGTTCACGAAGGGCCAGAGCGTCCGGGTGACCGACGGGCCGTTCGCCGAGTTCATCGGCACGGTCGACGAGGTCAACCCCGAGCGCAACAAGGTCAAGGTCCTCGTGAGCATCTTCGGCCGCGAGACCCCGGTCGAACTCGACTTTCTCCAGGTCGAGAAGCTCTAGAAAGGAATCGTCCGCACCGTGGCCAAGAAGATCCGAATCGTCCTGACCCTCCAGCTGCCGGCCGGCAAGGCAACGCCCGCCCCCCCCGTCGGCACCGCCCTGGGTCCGCACGGCATCAACATCGTCGAGTTCACGAAGTCCTACAACGAGAAGACCGCTGACAAGGCCGGCCAGATCATCCCGGCCCAGATCACGATCTTCGAGGACCGCTCGTTCACGTTCATCCTCAAGACCCCGCCCGCCGCCGACCTGCTGCGCAAGGCCGCCGGCGTCGACAAGGGCTCGGGCGAGCCGAAGAAGGCGGTCGCCGGACGGGTCTCGCGTGACCAGGTCCGCCAGATCGCCGAGGTCAAGATGGCCGACCTCAATGCGAACAGCATCGAGGCCGCGATGAAGCAGATCGAGGGCACTGCCCGCTCCATGGGGATCGAGGTCAAGTAGGGGTCGGCGCTGATGCGGCCCATCGCGGGCGTTGCGGTCTGCGCGCCCGCACTCACGCACCTGCGGGTGCGCTCGATCGGGTCCTCGCCCGCGCCTTCGCGCTGGACCACCTCAGCGCCGAAACCTCGGTTCGGTCACGGGACTGAATCCTGAAACATCGAGTAGGATCCGTCGGCGGCTCACCCCGGCCGCGACGGTTCGCCACAGGGGGAGGCCGGAACGCCGGCCGCACGGAAGGGAATCGGACATGGCACACGGCAAGAAGTACCTCGAGGCGGCGAAGCTCGTCGAGCGCGACCGCATCTACAGCCCCGAGGAAGCGGCCGGGCTGGCCAAGGAGACCGCCTACGTCTCCTTCGACTCGACCGTCGAGGCTCATCTCCGCCTCGGCGTCGACCCGCGTCACGCCGACCAGATGGTCCGAGGCACCGTCGTTCTCCCACATGGCACCGGCAAGGTCGTCCGGGTCGCCGTCTTCGCCCAGGGCGACAAGGCCCAGGAGGCCCTCAAGGCCGGCGCCGACGAGGTCGGTGGCGAGGATCTGGTCAAGAAGATCGAGGCCGGCTGGCTTGACTTCGACGTCGCCCTCGCCACGCCCGATTCGATGGGCATGGTCGGCAAGCTCGGCAAGATCCTCGGCCGGCGCGGCCTGATGCCGAACCCCAAGGCCGGGACGATCACGTTCGACCTCGATCGGGCCGTCCGCGAGGTCAAGGGCGGCCGGGTTGAGTTCAAGGTCGACAAGTCCGGGATCATCCACACGGCGTTCGGCCGCTCCAGTTTCGAGGCCGAGGCGCTTGTCGCCAACCTCGCCGCCCTGATCGACGCGATCAACCGGGCCAAGCCGGCCGGCGCGAAGGGCCAGTACCTCAAGGGCCTGACGATCGCGACGACGATGGGCCCGGGCATCCGGGTCGACCTGCCGGCGGTTCTCGCCGCGGCCGCTGCCGCCTGACCGCCGGCCACCATACGCGGTGACGGTCACGCCCCCGGGCGCGATGCGTCGCCACAACTGAAGATCGACGGGACAAGCCAGAGACAGCCTGCGTCCTCGGACCGCGTCGCTCCAACGGAGCGTCACGGTCGGGACTTGATCCACCGGTCCGGATCGATCGCCGCAGGGCGGTCGGGGACGACGGTGAGCACGCCGAGGCAGGATCCGTGCGCCACCCAGCGGTGGTCGCGCCCCTGCGTTCAAGGCCAGCCGAAGGGCGCCGTCGCAGGGGCGTCGTGGTCTCCGGACCGCGACCGCGCCACCGCCGCGCACCGGCCGTGCGCCCAGAGCTGGAGGGCACCATGCCCACAGAGGCCAAGCGAGAGACGGTCGCCGCGCTGCGCCAGGCACTTGCCGGCAGCCGGACGCTGATCGTCTCCGAGTACCGCGGCCTCAGCGTCAAGGAGCTTGCGGAGATCCGGCGCGCCCTGCGCAAGCAGGACGTGAGCTACCGGATCGTGAAGAACCGCCTGATGCGGATCGCCGCCCAGGATTCGATCGGGGAGGCGCTCAGCCCGCTCCTGGTCGGCCCGACGGCGATCGCATTCGGTGACGACGAGTCGGCGACCGCCAAGGCGGTCCTCGAGGCCACCCGGGCCTACAAGCAGGTGACCGTCACCGGCGGCGTGCTCGGCGATCGGGCGATCGACGCGGACGGCGTCCGGAGCCTGGCCACCCTGCCGTCGCGCGAGATCCTGCTCGGCAAGCTCGCCGGCGGGATGCAGGCACCGATCGCCACGCTGGCCAGTCTGCTCGTGGCCAACATCCGCAACCTCGGCTACGCGTTGAGCCAGGTCCGCGACCAGAAGGCCCAGTCCGAGGCCGCGTGACCCCGCGCCCTCGCAACCAATCCGTTCGAATCACTCGCCCGGTCGCTGACCGCGGCACCCGACAAGGAGATCTGACATGGCGGTCCTGACCCAGGACGACCTGCTCGAGTCCATCGACAAGATGACCGTCCTCGAGCTGTCCGAGTTCATCAAGCGCTTCGAGGAGCGCTACGGCGTCACAGCGGCAGCGCCCGTCGCGGCAGCGGCGGCCCCGGCGGCCGGCGGCGGCGGCGGCGAGGCAGTTGCGGCACCCGAGGAGCAGTCCGAGTTCACGGCCACGTTGACCGAGATCGGCCCCAACAAGATCCCGGTGATCAAGGTCGTCCGCGAGCTGACCGGACTCGGCCTCAAGGAGGCCAAGGATCTCGTCGACGCCGCCCCGAAGGCGGTCAAGGAGGGCGTCGCCCGCGACGAGGCCGAGAAGATCAAGGCTGCGATCGAGGAAGTCGGCGGCAAGGTCGAGATCAAGTAACCGCAGGCGCGAAGCCGGCGACCTCATCGTGGTTGCCGGCTTTCGCGATTCCTGGGGGCCGACGGGCTGAGCTCATCTCGCCGCGCTACCGCACGGCGTCGCGAACCATCGGCCCGAGGTTGGCGGTTGATCGATGCCGTTGATCAGATGATCCCGGTGCGCGCTGGGCCGTACGCGATGTGGCGCGGCCGCGCGTCGATTGGGCCCGTCGGCCGAGTGCGCACACATCCGGTTTGATCAGCCAGGCTGATCGCGCCCCGGCCGGTGTGACGGAGCACGGTGCACCAATGCGCGCACTCGTGATCGCCGTCGGGGTCGTGGTTGAGTGAGTCGTCGGCCTGTTCAATCCCGACCCGACGCCGGGTCCCGTGCTGCCGCGCGGCGACCCCGGACGGGCGAGCGGCGGGGCGAGCGGCCGGGCTCGGGCTGAGGCACGATCCGCGCCGGCCTCGTTTGACGTGCGGGCGATTTGCGGTATCCTACTCCTTCTGTGAGCGCGGCCCTTTCCTTTCCCCCTGACCTCCGTCAAGGAGTGGTATTTCATGCTGTCTGCTGAGTCGTCGAACCGGACGGCTGCGGCGCTGACGCGTACGCGTTACGCCCGCATTCCCGAAGTCCTCCCGATCCCGAACCTGATCGAACTCCAGCTGGACTCCTTCAAGTGGTTCACCGAGAAGGGTCTCCGGGAACTGTTCGACGAGATCAGCCCGATCAAGGACTTCACGGCCAAGGTCATGGAACTCCAGTTCCTGGACTACGAGTTCGGGGACCCCAAGTACTCCGAGGAGGAGTGCCGGACCAAGGACCTGACCTACTCCCGGCCGCTGTACGTGAACGTCGAGCTCCTGATCAAGGAGACCGGCGAGATCCAGCGCCAGCGGGTCTACATGGGCGACTACCCGTGGATGACCAGCCAGGGCACGTTCGTGATCAACGGCGCCGAGCGCGTCGTCGTCAGCCAGCTGGTCCGCTCGCCGGGTGTCTACTACAGCGAGCTCGAGGATCCGGCGTCCGGTCGGATGCTGTTCAGCGCCAAGGTCATCCCGAACCGCGGCGCCTGGCTCGAGTTCGAGACCAACAACAAGGACCAGCTCTGGGTCAAGGTCGATCGCAAGCGCAAGATCGCGGCGACGACCCTCCTGCGCGCCGTCGGCTACGAGGAGAACGACTCGATCGCCGCGCTGTTCTCCGGGGTCGACGCCGACCCTGAGCATCCGTTCACGGCAAACACGCTCGACAAGGACCTGACGAAGACCCAGCACGAAGCCCTGATCGAGGTCTACAAGAAGCTCCGCCCGGGCGATCCGCCGACCGGTGACAACGCTCGCCAGCTCGTCGAGAGCCTGTTCTTCAACTTCCGCCGCTACGACCTCGGTCGGGTCGGCCGCTACAAGTTCAACAAGAAGCTGGACGGCGTCGCCGGCCGGATGGGGATCGAGCTGCCGCGTGAGCAGCGGACGATCACTCGCGAGGACATCGCCGCGATCGTCGGCCACCTGATCGAGTCGAACCGCGGCCTGCACGCCAAGGACGACATCGACCACCTCGGCAACCGCCGGATCCGGGCCAACGGCGAGCTGATCCAGAACGCGTTCCGGATCGGCCTCCTCCGGATGGAGCGCGTCGTCCGCGAACGGATGACGATCCAGGAGATCGACAAGGCGACCCCGAACGCGCTCATCAACATCCGGCCCGTTGTGGCCGCGATGAAGGAGTTCTTTGGCGGCAGCCAGCTCTCGCAGTTCATGGACCAGACCAACCCGCTCGCCGAGCTCACGTCCAAGCGACGCCTGAGCGCCCTCGGCCCGGGCGGCCTGTCCCGCGAGCGGGCCGGCTTCGATGTCCGCGACGTCCACCACAGCCACTACGGCCGGATCTGCCCGATCGAGACGCCGGAAGGTCCGAACATCGGCCTGATCGGGTCGCTCGCGACCTACGGCCGGATCAACAGCTACGGGTTCATCGAGACCCCGTACCGCAAGGTCAAGCGGACCGTGGCCTGGGACGACCCGAAGATCGCGACCTACGAGACCGGCGGCGACCTGATCGCCAAGGGCGGGGCGACGATCGTGAAGGCCGGCCAGCCGTTCACGACCGAGGCGATCGCCGAGCTGAAGAAGCAGAAGGCCAACGCCTTCCCGATCCGCCCGATCGTCACCTCGGAGATCGAGTACCTCCCGGCCGACGAGGAGGAGGAGCACGTCGTCGCCCAGGCGAACTCGCCGCTCGACGCCGAGGGCCACTTCCTCGCCGATCGGATCCCGTCGCGCTACCGGGACACGTTCCCGGAGGCTCGCGCCGGCCAGATCGAGTACATGGACGTCAGCCCCAAGCAGGTCGTGTCCGTCGCGACCGCGCTGATCCCGTTCCTCGAGCATGACGACGCCAACCGCGCCCTCATGGGCTCCAACATGCAGCGCCAGGCGGTGCCACTCCTCGAGCCGGAGTCGCCGATCGTCGGGACCGGCATGGAGGAGCGCGCCGCGCGCGACTCGGGCCAGGTCCTCGTCGCGGTTCGCGGCGGCGTCGTGACGAGCGTCACCGCCGAGCGGATCCGGGTCGAGACCGACGCCGGCGAACTCGACGAGTACAAGCTCCAGAAGTTCGTCCGCAGCAACCAGGGCACCTGCATCAACCAGCGCCCGATCGTCGACGTCGGATCCCGGGTGTCCGACGGCGAGGCGATCGCCGACAGCTCGTCGACCCAGCTCGGGGAGCTGGCCCTCGGCCGGAACGTGCTTGTCGCGTTCATGAGCTGGGAAGGCGGCAACTACGAGGACGCGATCGTCATCAGCGACCGCCTCGTCCGCGACGACCTGTTCACGAGCATCCACATCGAGAAGCACGAGATCGAGTCGCGCGACACGAAGCTCGGCCCCGAGGAGATCACGCGCGACATCCCGAACGTCGGCGAGGAGTCCCTCAAGGACCTCGACGAGGAAGGGGTCATCTACATCGGCGCGGAGGTTCGCCCCGGCGACATCCTCGTCGGCAAGATCACGCCGAAGGGCGAGACCGAGCTGACGGCCGAGGAGCGACTGCTCCGGGCGACCTTCGGCGAGAAGGCGCGCGAGGTGAAGGACTCGAGCCTGCGCCTGCCCCACGGCGAGCGCGGCAAGGTCGTCGAGATCCGCGAGTTCCGGCGCGAGCTGAACGACGACCTCCAGCCCGGTGTCAACCGCCTGGTCCGGGTGTCGGTCGCCCAGAAGCGCAAGATCAGCGTGGGCGACAAGATGGCCGGGCGCCACGGCAACAAGGGCGTCATCGCCAAGATCCTGCCGGCCGAGGACATGCCGTTCCTGCCCGATGGGACACCTGTCGACATCGTCCTCAACCCGCTCGGCGTGCCGAGCCGGATGAACATCGGCCAGATCCTCGAGACCCATCTCGGCTGGGCCCTCCACGAGAAGGGCCAGAAGGCCGCCACCGCCGTCTTCGACGGGGCGACCGAGGACCAGATCAAGGCCGAGCTGCGCGAGGCCAAGCACAAGGTCTACGGCGTCGAGAAGTCGCTCCCCGAGGACGGCAAGATCGACCTGCGCGACGGACGGAGCGGCGAGATCTTCGATCGCCCGATCACCGTCGGCTACATCTACATGCTCAAGCTCCACCACCTCGTCGAGGACAAGATCCACGCCCGCTCGACCGGTCCGTACAGCCTGATCACCCAGCAGCCGCTCGGTGGCAAGGCCCAGTTCGGTGGCCAGCGCTTCGGCGAGATGGAAGTCTGGGCGCTCGAGGCGTACGGCGCCGCGAACATCCTCCAGGAGCTGCTGACCGTCAAATCGGACGACGTCCTCGGACGCGTCCAGACCTACGAAGCCATCGTCAAGGGGGAGGAGATCCAGCCGCCGCGCGTCCCGGAATCCTTCAAGGTCCTGATCAAGGAGCTGCGCAGCCTTGGGCTGAACGCGGAGATCCTCGACCAGAACGAAGAGGAGATCCAGCTCGCCGAAGACGACGTCTCCGGCTACATGCTGCCCGATCTCGGTGGGATCAACCTCGCCGGATTCGAGGACTGACGGCACCCATTCGCATTTGCACCAGTCGGGTGGAGGCCCGACCGGACCGGCCTCACGCGTCCTGAGGTCGCAGCGCGCCACCGGGCCAGGCGGCGGCGCGAAGGAGAACCATGCTCGAGGTCAACAATTTCAGCGCGATCCGCATCTCGCTTGCCAGTCCGGACCAGATCCGGGAGTGGTCCAAGGGTGAGGTGACGAAGCCCGAGACCATCAACTACCGGACCCTCAAGCCGGAAAAGGATGGCCTCTTCGACGAGCGCATCTTCGGTCCAACGAAGGACTGGGAGTGCTACTGCGGCAAGTACAAGCGGATTCGTTACAAGGGCATCATCTGCGACAAGTGCGGCGTCGAGGTCACGCGCTCGAAGGTTCGCCGCGAGCGGATGGGGCACATCCAGCTGGCCAGCCCGGTCAGCCACATCTGGTACTTCAAGGGCACCCCGAGCCGGCTCGGCATCCTCCTCGACATCAGCCCGCGCAACCTCGAGCGCATCCTCTACTTCGCCCTGTACATCGTCACGAACGTCGACGAGGACGCCCGCAAGCGCGCCCTCCTCGCCCTCGAGGACGAGGCCGCCGGACGTGGCGGCAAGGCCGGCGAGGAGCTCGCCCAGCTGGAGGACCGCCTCCGCGCCGACGTCAACAAGACGAAGGACGAGCTGAACGTCGCCCTGGCCGCGACCAAGGCCGACCTCGAGAGCCAGCGCACCAGCCGGACCGAGGAGATCGTCACCGCGGCGAAGCTGGTCGAGGCCCGTCTGGCGGAGCTCAAGACCGCCGAGGCCGAGGACACGATCGTCTTCGCCCCGACCGGCGAGGTCGTCGTGGCCGCCGGCGCGAAGGGCGGCAAGGACGCGACCGCGGCCCTGCGCAAGATCGTCTCGGCCGAGACCGAGCGGGTCAATTCCGAGCTCCAGCAGCGCGAGAAGGACGAGGAGCGCGCGGTCGAGCAGAAGGTCGCCGACCTCACCGCGGGTGTCGACGAGACGCTCCGCAACGAGCGCGAGCAGCTGTCCGGCGGCGCCCAGGCGGCCAAGGACGAGTTCAAGAAGCTGCGCGACGAGATCGAGGGCCTCAAGCCGATGCAGACGCTCGGCGAGATGGAGCTGCGCGGTCTCGAGGAGCGCCACGGCTCAGGCGCCAAGGGCGGCCGCCTGTTCAATGCCGGGATGGGCGCCGAGGCCGTCCGCGAGATCATCAGCCGGATGGACCTCGAGGAGCTCTCGCGGTCCCTCCACGTCGAGGTCCGGACGAGCTCCGGCCAGCGGCGCAAGAAGGCGATCAAGCGGCTCCGCCTGATCGAGGCCTTCCGACGCTCCGGCACGCGGCCCGACTGGATGATCCTGTCGGTCCTGCCGGTGATCCCGCCGGACCTTCGGCCGATGGTCCAGCTCGACGGCGGCCGCTTCGCGACCTCCGACCTGAACGACCTCTACCGTCGCGTGATCAACCGCAACAACCGCCTCAAGCGACTCCTCGAGCTCGGCGCGCCCGAGATCATCATCCGCAACGAGAAGCGGATGCTCCAGGAGGCGTGCGACGCCTTGATCGACAACGGCCGCCGTGGCCGGGCGATCGCGGGCACGGGCAACCACCGCCTGAAGTCCCTGAGCGACATGCTCAAGGGCAAGCAGGGCCGGTTCCGCCAGAACCTCCTCGGCAAGCGGGTCGACTACTCCGGCCGCTCGGTCATCGTCGTCGGCCCGGAGCTCAAGCTCCACCAGTGCGGGCTGCCCAAGAAGATGGCCCTCGAGCTGTTCAAGCCGTTCGTCATGCGCCAGCT
>JBKJOK010000025.1:0-5852 GCA_046595595.1 Candidatus Limnocylindrales bacterium | reverse complement strand
ATGCCTCTCCAGCTCGAGATCGTCACGCCCGAGAAGCTCGCCTACCAGGACGAGGTCGACAGCGTCGTCCTGCCCGGCAGCGAGGGCGAGCTCGGCGTCCTGCCCCACCACGCGCCGCTCGTCTCGACCCTCGGGGCGGGCGAGCTGCGGCTCCGGAAGGGTGGCCAGGAGGAGTCCTTCGCGATCGTCGGCGGGTTCCTCCAGGTCCTGCCCGACAAGGTCGTCGTGATGGCCGAGACGGCCGACATGGCGTCCGAGATCGATCTCGAGAAGGCCCAGGAGGCGCGGCGCAAGGCCGAGCAGGCGCTCGAGGGCGGCTTCGTCGAGGGCGCCGACCTGGCCGCCGCCCGGGCATCGCTCCAGTCGGCCCTGATCCGGATCCGGGTTGCTGAGCGACGGCACCGCGAGGGCCCGCGCCGGCGCGGGTAGGCGGACTCATGGCTGACGCACGGCCCTTCCACTGGGAATTCACATCCTCGGGCCAACGGGGTCGCGGAGCTCCCCCTTGGACCTCGGAGGGCGAGAGGTACCCCATTGGCTGACGCTCGTCCATTCCACTGGGAATTTGTTCCCGAACTGATTACCCGCGAGGTCTTCAAGATCGAGGGCGGCGTGCCCCTCCACGGCGAAGTCCCGATCAGCGGCTCGAAGAACGCCGCCCTGAAAATGCTCGCCGCCGCGACCCTCACCGGTGAGCGCTGCCGGTTCACGAATGTGCCCGAGATCGAGGATGTCCGGGTCATGGCCGAGACCCTCCAGGACCTCGGCGTGGTCGTGGACCATCCGGAGCAGAACGTCTACGAGATCGCCTCGGGCGACGTCGAGTGGCTCTTCGTGCCGCTCGAGGCGGCGGCCAAGATGCGCGCCTCGTTCATGCTCCTCGGGCCGCTCCTGACCCGATTCGGGCGAGTGATCATCTCGAACCCCGGCGGCGACCGGATCGGGCGGCGCCCGGTGGATCTCCACGTCGAGGCGATGCGGACCCTCGGCGCCACGATCGAGTACCGCAACGGCTACTACTTCGCGACCGCGCCGGGCCGGCTTCGGGGAACCGAGATCCGCTTCCCGTTCGTGTCGGTCATGGGCACCGAGAACGCGATGCTGGCCGCGACCCTGGCCGACGGCCACACCGTGATCCGGCCGGCCGCCCAGGAGCCCGAGGTCGACGACCTGATCGTCTTCCTCCAGAAGATGGGAGCCGAGATCGAGCGGACCTACCCCGACACGATCGAGGTCTTCGGCAAGCGCCGCCTCCGTGGCGCCGAGCACCACGTGATCCCCGACCGGATCGAGGCCGGCACGTTCGCCGTGGCGGGCGCCGTGACCGGCGGCCAGATCACGCTCACCGGCGCCCCGTGCGACCACATGACCGCGTTCCTCGAGGTCCTCGGCCGGGCCGGCGTCGTCGCCACGTGTGACGGCGACCGGATCGAGATCGACGGCCGCGGGGTCGCCGAGGGCGCGTTCAGTGCCTGCGACATCGAGTCGGCGCCGTATCCCGGCCTGCCGACGGACATCCAGCCGCCCACCTGCGTCCTGCTGACGCAGGCCAAGGGCACCTCGACCGTGCATGAGGCGATGTTCGAGGATCGACTCGAGTGGCTGAGCGAGTTGACCCGGATGGGTGCGAATATCGACATCGTCGACAAGCACCACGCCAGGATCCGCGGCCGGACGCCCCTCCACGGGGCCGACGCGGAGATCGGCGACCTGCGGGCCGGTGCGTCCCTGATCCTTGCCGCACTCGCCGCCGACGGCGAGTCGACGATTCACGGTGCGCACCACGTCCAGCGGGGGTATGAGAACATCGAACGCAAGTTCGCAGACCTCGGTGCGAGAATCGCGCGCCTCGAAGAAGGGACCGTTTCCACCTCCTCATGAAGATCGGTATCGACCTCGGCACGGCCAACGTGCTCGTTTACGTCAAGGGCAAGGGTGTCGTGATCACGGAGCCGTCCGTGGTTGCGGTGTCCGACGACAACCGGATCGTGGCCGTCGGCGAGGAAGCCCGCGAGATGATCGGGCGGACGCCCGGCAACATCACCGCCATCCGACCGATGAAGGACGGCGTGATCGCCGACTACGTCATTACCGAGGCGATGCTTCGCTTCTTCATCAACAAGGCAACGAAGGGCCGGATCGGGTTCTCGCGGCCGGAGGTGATGATCTCGGTGCCCGCCGGCGTGACCTCCGTCGAGAAGCGCGCCGTCCGCGACGCGGCGCTCAAAGCCGGCGCCAAGGAGGCGTACCTGATCGAGGAGCCTCTCGCGGCGGCGATCGGGGCCAACGTCCCGATCAGCGGGCCGTCCGGAAACATGGTCATCGACATCGGCGGCGGGACGAGCGAGATCGCGGTCATCGCCCTCGGCGGGATCGTCGTCTCCACCTCGCTCCGGGTCGGCGGCAACAAGTTCGACGAGCACATCGCGACGTACATCCGCAAGAAGTACAACCTGATGATCGGCGAACGGACCGCGGAAGAGGTCAAGATCCAGATCGGGACGGCCCTCCCGCTCGAGCGCGAGCTCCAGATGGAGGTCCGTGGCCGCGACCTGATCGCCGGCCTGCCGCGCACGATCCCGATCACCAGCTCCGAGGTCATGGAGGCGATCGAGGCGCCGCTCCAGCAGCTGGTCGCGGCCGTCCGGACCGTGCTCGAGCAGACCCCGCCGGAGCTCAGCTCGGACATCATCGACAAGGGCATGGTCATGTCCGGCGGCGGATCGATGCTCCGTAACATCGACAAGCTCCTGACTCAGGTCACCGGCGTGCCCTGTCACGTGGCCGAGAACCCGCTGAACTGCGTCGCCCTCGGGACGGGGATCGCCCTGGAGCACTTCGACTTCTTCAAGAAGTCGCTCGTGTCCCAGATCTAGGAACCCTCGGGGCGATGGCTTCGCGGAGCTCAGCTTGGGGCCTCGGAGATTCCATGCGCAATTCCAAGGATGACCTCTCGAACCTTGCGAAGTCGGTTCCCCGATGGTTCGCTGACCTTCATACCCATTCGCGGGCGTCGTTCGACTCGCTGGCCTCGCCGGCGTCGCTGGTCCGGACAGCGGCGGCCCGCGGCCTGACCCACCTCGCGATCACCGACCATGACCGGATCGACGGCGCGCTCGAGGCGTGCGACCGGGCGGCCGAGCTCGCGCCGGGCCTGACCGTGATCGTCGGCGAGGAGGTCCGAACGGTCGACGGCGACCTGATCTGTCTGTTCCTCGAGCGGGCGATCCCGCCGGGCCTGCCCGTCGAGGAGGCGATCGCCGCCGCCCGCGAGCAGGGCGGCCTCGTCGGCGTGCCCCATCCGTTCGACCGGTTCCGAGGCTCTCTCCTGCGCGACGCCCGGATGGAACGCCTCGCGCCTCTCGTGGACTGGGTCGAGACCCACAATTCGCGGATCATCGGCGGCTCCGGCAACCACAAGGCAGCCGAGTTCGCCCTCGCCCACGATCTGCCCGGGATCGCCGTGTCAGACGCGCACAGCGCGTTCGAGATCGGCGTGTCGTACACGATCCTCGACCGTGACCCGTCGACCGCGGCAGGCCTCCTGGCGGCCCTGCCGAGCGCGACCGTCGTGACCGGCCGGGCGTCGTTCTACGTCCGCCTCCTCACGCCCATCGCGAAAGTGATCCAGCGGGCTCACGGCAACGGGCGGATCCGGCCAGGTGACGGCTCCCCGGCGACGGCGGCCCGATGAGCGGGGTGCCGGGCACGGACGGGCGCGCGATCGACGAGGTCAACGCCGACCAGCTGTCCCTTGGGCGGAGGCTGCGCCAGCCCCGGACGATCATCTCGCTGATCTTGCCCATCATCCTGTTGGCCCTGTTCGCGCGGGCCCTGCCGGGCTTCAAGCTGGACCAGGTGCCGGGCCTGATCCTCCAGGCGAACGTGCTCCTGCTCGTGCTGGCGTTCCTCGTGTTCTATGCCGGGTTCCCGCTCCGCGGCCTGCGCTGGGCGACCCTGATCCGGGGCACCGGCTTCCGCCTCGGGGTCAAGGATGCGACCGAGATCATCTTCATCAGTTGGCTGGTGAACTGCCTTGTTCCGGCCAAGCTCGGCGACCTGTACCGGGCGTACCTCCTGAAGATCAACACGTCGGTGTCGCTCTCGCGCACGTTCGGGACCGTGTTCATCGAGCGCGTCCTCGACCTGTTCGCGATCGTCGTGTTCGGTCTCGGCTCCGGCTTCTGGTCGTTCCGGGGCAAGTTGCCGGCCGAGGTCCAGGTGGTCTTCCTGATCGGCGTGGTCGTCGTCGTGGCGCTGGCCGGCGGCCTCCTGACAATGCGCAACTTCGGCCGACAGATCATCACCGCCCTGCCCCTGCCGCACCGCGTGATCGAGTTCTACGACCGCTTCGAGGAGGGCGTCTTCTCGGCCGTCGGGCTGCGCGCGCTGCCCAAGCTGATCGTGCTCACCGGGCTGATCTGGACGACCGAGGCGATGCGCCTGTTCGTGGTCGTGGAGGCCCTCGGCTTTCCGGAGATCCACCTCGGGATCAGCGGGGCATTCTTCGTGGCCCTCACGGGCTCGCTCCTGACCGCGGTGCCGTTCACCCCGGCCGGCATCGGCATCGTCGAATCGGCCGTCGTCTTCGTCCTGACCCAGGTCTACAACGTGCCGCCGACCGAGGCGCTCGCGATCACCCTTGTCGATCGC
Organism: Candidatus Limnocylindrales bacterium; assembly: GCA_046595595.1. Lineage (GTDB taxonomy): Bacteria > Chloroflexota > Limnocylindria > Limnocylindrales > CSP1-4 > CF-46. The sequence continues at coordinate 1,199 of JBKJOK010000025.1, read as the reverse complement.
GTGATCAGTGTCCTCTCGATCATCGGCTTCGGTTCGATCGCCTACTGGCTCTCGCCAAAGCGCCGCGGCCTGGGCGTTCGCGGCGCCGATTCCGCACCGGATCCGGTTTCCACCAGCTGATCCCGTGCCACGCCGCCGCGCCGTCTCACTCGCGGCGCCTGGCGGCCGATGGCAACGCGATCGCAACGCCACGGGCCTGTTCCCGCGCGCCGAGCCAGCCCCGGATGGCGTTCGATGGACGGATGTCGCCCGGATTCGAGGGTTCGACGCCGCTCCCGCGCCCCCGCCTCCGGTTCGGTGCGCCTGATCCAGACGGACACGAAGTGCGTATCGACGGCATGAGACGCGAGTCCCATACCCGAACGTGCACGGAGTGCAGCCAACTGCTCAGGACCCGTCGGCCGATCGGATGGGCGGCGGGGCCCCTCCCGGTACGAACGGGTGATACAGGGATGTGCCACCCGTTCGTGATCATGCAGGCATCGGCTCACCCCGCTGAGCGAGACACGGAGCGTCCAACCACGCCATGACCACCCAGAACGGTCGCGCGTTCAACGAATGGCTGCGAGCCCAGCTCAAGGCCAAGAAGATGTCCCAGCGCCAACTCGCCCAGCAGTCGGGCGTCGATCACTCGACGATCTCGCGGCTGATCCGGGGTGACCGGATGCCGTCGCTCGGCACGGCCACGAAGCTGGCCCGCGGTCTGCGCGAGCTGCGCGACGACGCGGACACCCCGCAGTACCTCGGCCTGGTCGCCTCGGGTTCCGCGAATCCGACCGCCCGCGTCGAGTACGCGCTGCGGGCCGACGAGCTCCTGAGCGAGCCGCAGGTCCGCCAGATCATGGAGTACTACCTCGCCGTCCGGATGCGCCGCTTCGGGCGGACGTTCCAGCCGTCGGAACCGACCACCAACCGTTCGCCGGAGCGCCCGCTGGCGCGCTCCGCGCCGGTTGGATCGGGCCCCGTCGTCGCCGGAGTCGGGCAGGCGAGCGGCGGCCCGTCGAATGGCAGCCGGATGTCATCGATGCGACCGATGTCCCGCCAGGTCGGCGGGCGACCGGGTCGGCCTTAGGCACCGACTCTTCCGTCCGGCGCTGCCGGACCACCACATCCTTCTCCAGGGCACGGCTCGGACGTCCTCCACGTCCGGGTCTCGGGGACAGCGAATGCCGGCATCTGGGGTGCCGGCATTCGCACTT
>JBKJOK010000110.1:0-22057 GCA_046595595.1 Candidatus Limnocylindrales bacterium | reverse complement strand
GCAGAGCCGCCGACCTTCCGTCATTTCATCGCCGGCGCGTGGTGCGACTCTTCGTCGGGCGCCACGTTCGAAAGCGTCAACCCGGCCGACACGAGCGACGTGATCGGGCGGTTCCAGCAGGGAACACCGGCCGACGTGGCGATGGCCGTCCGGGCCGCGGCCGTGGCGGGGGCCCTCTGGCGTCGGACGCCGGCCCCGAAGCGCGGCGAGATCATGTACGCCTTCGCCGCCCTGATGGCGGAGCACAAGGAGCGCCTCGCCCGGGCGATGACTCGCGAGATGGGCAAGGTGATCGCGGAAGCCCGGGGCGATGTCCAGGAGGGGATCGACATCGCGTTCCTGATGGCCGGCGAGGGTCGCCGGATGTTCGGCGACACGACGCCCTCGGAGCTGCCCGACAAGTGGGCGATGAGCATCCGCCAGCCGATCGGGATCGCCGGGATCATCACGCCCTGGAACTTCCCGATGGCGATCCCGTGCTGGAAGATGATGCCGGCCCTCGTCGCGGGCAACACCGTCGTCTTCAAGCCGTCGAGCGATACGCCGCACTGCGCGACGCTCCTTGTCGAGATCATGGCCGAAGCCGGCTTCCCGGCCGGAACCGTGAACCTCGTGACCGGCGCCGGCGGCGAGGTCGGCCATTCGATCGTCGACAACCCGGACGTCTCGGTGATCTCGTTCACGGGCTCGTCGGCGACGGGCAAGGACATCGCCGTGCGGGCGGGGCGCAACCTGAAGCGGGTCAGCCTCGAGCTCGGCGGCAAGAACGCGATCGTGGTCATGGCCGACGCCGACCTCGACCTCGCGACCGACGGGATCCTCTGGTCGGCCTTCGGGACGACCGGCCAGCGCTGCACCGCGGCCAGCCGGGTCGTCGTCGAGCGGGCCGTCGTCGACGACCTCCTCAGCCGGCTGGAGGCGCGCACCCGCAAGCTTCGGCTCGGCTCCGGGCAGGACGACGCGGTCGATGTCGGCCCGTTGATCAACGCCGGGGCGGTCGACAAGGTCGGGCGCTACATCGGGATCGGGCGGACCGAGGGCGAGCTCGTGATCGGTGGCGCGGCGGCCCGCGACGGCGACCTCGCCAACGGTCACTTCTTCGCTCCGACGATCTTCCGCGACGTCGCGCCGATGGACCGGATCGCCCAGGAGGAGATCTTCGGCCCGGTCCTCTCGGTCATCGCCGTCGACGACTATGCCGGCGCCGTCACCGCGGTCAATCAGACTCGCTACGGACTCAGCTCGTCGATCTTCACCCGCGACGCCAACACTGCCTTCCGGGCGATGCGCGACTTCGAGACCGGGATCGTGTACGTCAACGCCGGAACGACCGGGGCCGAGACGCACCTGCCGTTCGGTGGCTGGAAGGAGACCGGCAACGGCCACCGCGAGGCCGGCCACGCCGCGCTCGACACCTACACGGAGTGGAAGTCGATCTACGTCGACTTCAGCGGCCGCCTCCAGCGAGCTCAAATCGACAACCAGTGACGAGCACGGACGTGGAGATCCGGCCGGTGACGCTCGACGACCTCGACGTCCTGATCGACCTCTACCTCGACACCGCGATCCACCACGCGACGATCGACCCGGAGTGGTACCACGTGCCGGCTCGCGCGGACATCGCGGCCCGGCTCCGTCGCCGGATCCACGAGCGCGGCGCCACGAGCGAGTACGTGGCGGCGATCATCGATGGGCGGATGGTCGGCTCGGCATCGATCCAGGTCGAGGACGCGCCGCATCCGGGAGCGATGATGCGCCCGATCCCGACGGCCGAGTTCGGCGTGTCGGTCCTGGACGGCTACCGCGGACAGGGGATCGGACGGGCGCTGATCGGTCACGTCGAGGCATGGGCCGCTGGGCACGGAGTCGAACGAATGATCCTGAACGTCGCCGAGGCGAACGTCGACGCGATCCGGCTCTACCACGCCCTCGGCTACCGCGAGTACGACCGGGCGATGCACAAGTCGATCGGCCCCTTCGCCAAGCACGAGGAGACGGCCCCGTGACGACGCCCGACGAGACGCTGCCCGAGCACGTCCAGCGCAACCGGACTGCCTGGGACGAGTGGGCGCCCGACTACGTCTCGAACGGCGAGGTGAGCTGGCGCCTCGCCCCGGGCGACGAGAAGTGGGGCGTCTGGGACATCCCGGAGCGCGACGTCCGGCTGCTGCCCGACGATCTCGCCGGCCTCGACACGATCGAGCTCGGCTGCGGCACGGCGTACGTGTCGGCCTGGCTCGCCCGGCGCGGGGCGCGGCCGGTCGGGGTCGACAATTCGGAGCAGCAGCTCGCGACGGTTCGCCGCCTCCAGGCTGAGCACGGGGTGGAGTTTCCGCTCATCCACGGCAACGCCGAGTCCGTCCCGTATCCCGACGCCAGCTTCGATGTCGCGATCTCCGAGTACGGCGCCTCGATCTGGGCCGACCCGTTCGCCTGGATCCCGGAAGCGGCCCGACTGCTCCGGCCGGGCGGCCACCTGATCTTCCTGGTCAACGCGACAACGCTGATGCTGTGCATGCCCGACGAGGAGCGGCCGGCCACGAACGAGATGCTCCGTTCGCTGCGCGGGCTGCACCGCCTCGAGTGGTCGAGCGACGAGTCCGTCAACTTCGCGCTGTCACACGGGGAGTGGATCCGGCTACTCCGGGAGAGCGGCTTCGTCATCGAGCGGCTGGCCGAGCTGTGGCCGGCCGAGGACGCCCAGACGACGTTCCCGAACGTGACCCTCGAGTGGGCCCGCCGGTGGCCGACCGAGGAGGTCTGGATGGCGCGCAGGGAAGCCTGAGCCGTCGGCTCGTCGCAAGGGCTCGAACATCGCGGCGGTCCGCTGTGCCGGCGGATGGGAGGTTCAGCCTGAGCCGCGTCGGGTACGCTGAGCGCTCCCATGAACGGCACGCTTCAGACGTCGCCCGCGCCCACGGACAACGACCAGGCCCGCCCGCCGTGGACCGCCCGCGTCGCCGGCTGGAGCGCCCGCCATCGCTGGCCGGTGTTCGCCCTCTGGTTCGTCGCCACGATCGGGATCTTCGTCGGCAGCCTGGTCGCCGGCGGGACGCGGGCCGTCGAGGCGGTCTCGAACGACCAGCGTGCCAAGTACGAGGCCGGTGAGGCATACGTCGTCTGGAACGAGGCCAACCCGCCGACCGGCCAGGAAGAGCCCGCCTCGCAGCAGTTCCTGCTCATCGTCTCGAGCCCGGACCGGACCGTCGATGACCCCGCCGTGGCAGCGGACGTAGCCGCGATCACGGCCCGACTGGCGGCGGTCGAGGCGACCGTCGAGGGCACGACCGGCCCGGTCATCCTCCAGCTGGTCGACCCGATCAAGGTCCCTGCCTCCGCCGGCCTCGTCTCGCCAGATCGAACCACCGTCCGGATCGTCGGCCGCGTCCCCGGCGATGGGGCCGTCCTCGCCGAGCGCCTTCGACCCGTGCCCGCGGTCCTCGCCGAGATCAAGACCGCGTACCCCGCGTACCGGATCCATGCCCTCAACAACACGATCGCGAACGACGAGATCAGCGAGCTGATCAACGGCGGCCTCGACGCCTCGCTCCGCCTGACGATCCCGCTCACATTCCTGATCCTGCTCCTCGCGTTCGGCGCGGTCGTGGCGGCGGTCATCCCGTTGATCCTGGCCGTCACCGCGCTCCTTGCCGCGTTCGGAATCCTGGGCCTGTACAGCCAGGTGGTGTCGCCGGTCAGCCCGTACGCCAGCCAGCTCGTCGTCCTGATCGGGCTCGCCGTCGCGGTCGACTACTCGCTGTTCATGCTCACCCGATTCCGGACCGAGCGCCGCCACGGCCGCCCGAAGCTCGCCGCGATCGACGTCGCGAGCAACACCGCGGGCCGGGCGGTGTTCTTCTCCGGGCTCGCGGTGATGATCTCGATCGGCGGCCTGTTCCTCCTCGACGATCCGCTCTTCCGGTCGATGGCGGTCGGGACGATCGCGGTCGTGCTCGTCGCGGTGATCGGCTCGCTGACGTTCCTGCCGGCGACGCTGGCGATTCTCGGCGATGGGGTCAACCGCCTCCGGCTGCCGTTCGTCGGCCGCGGCCGCGAAGAGGGGAGCGGTCTCTGGGCGGTCGTCGTCCGGGCGGTGATGCGCCGCCCGGTCGTCGCAGCGGTCGTCACCTCGGCGATCCTGATCGTGGTCGCCATCCCGGTGACCCGGCTCCACATGGGCCAGGCGGACTTCACGTCGTTTCCGGACTCGCTTGACAGCGTCCAGGCGGTGAACGTCCTCAGTGAGAAGTGGCCGAGCGGCTCCGATCTCGACCTGTCGGTGGTCGTCACCCGGGCCGACGAGCCGGCCACCAAGGCCGCGATCGAGAAGATGTCGACCGCCGCGCGCGCGATCCCGGGCCTGAGCGGGCCGCCCAAGGTCATCACCTCATCCGACGGCCACGCCGCGTTCGTGTCGTACCTGATGGCCGGCAGCAGCAACGACGTCCGCAACCAGGACATCGTTCGCACGATGCGCTCGGAGGCGGTTCCCGCCGCGTTCGCCGGCCTGACCGGCGTCCGTGCCCTCGTCACGGGCGACGCCGCCTACACCCTCGACATCGTCGACTTCTACGCCCGGGGTATGCCGCTCGTGATGGGCTTCGTGCTTGCCCTGTCGTTCCTGCTCCTGCTCGTCGCCTTCCGCTCGATCGTGATCCCGATCAAGGCGATCCTGCTCAACCTGCTCTCGACCGGCGCCGCGTTCGGGCTGCTCGTGCTCGTGTTCCAGGAGGGCTGGGGAGCGGATCTGCTCGGCTTCAAGCCCGGCCCGATCGAGTCGTTCATCCCGGTCTTCATCTTCACGATCCTGTTCGGGCTGTCGATGGACTACCACGTCTTCATCCTGACCCGGATCAAGGAGGCCCGGGATCACGGGATGTCGTCGAACGAGGCGGTTGCCCGCGGGATCTCGATCACGTCGGGCACGATCACGAGCGCCGCGGCGATCATGGTCGTGGTGTTCGCGGTCTTCGTGACCCTCGAGCTGACGATCATCAAGCAGCTCGGGTTCGGGCTGGCGGTCGCGGTGTTCCTCGATGCCACGATCGTCCGGAGCGTGCTCCTGCCGGCCACGATGCGGCTCCTCGGGGAGTGGAACTGGTGGCTGCCGTGGTGGCTCGGCTGGCTGCCCCACGTCACCATCGAGGGCGAGGTCGACGAAGTCGGCGAGGCCGCCGTGCCAGAGACCCGGCCCGCCTCCGCCTGACCGCTGCGTCTGGCCTGCACCAGTCGGCGCCAGCCGGCGGATTTGTCACGCGGTTGTCGGCGGATCCTGACCGTGGTGCCCGTCGCCGTCCGTTGGACCGTGTTCAATCTGGAGTGCGGCGACCGGTCGCGATCCGATCAGGCCAGCTGCACGCGGAGGAAACAGATGACCCAGGGAAGCTATCAACGCCTACGGACATGGGCGGCGGACAGGAGCGTCGCGCTGAGCGTGACCAAAAGCATGTCGGCCGATCTCAGCGGTGCGGACGACCTCAGCACGGCGGACGACCTCCAGACGTTCTGGATGATCAGTTGCTCGATTACGGATCCGGTTCACTTCTCCTCGTCGGGCTCGGGCCCCACGATCGACGAGGCAGCCGAGAGAGTCGTCGCGGATCTGCTCATCGTCGGGGTCGATCTGTAGGTCCGGACGTGCTGCACGGGCCAGATGACGTCGGCTGCGGTAGACTCGGCCGCGCTGGGCCGGTAGCTCAATGGCAGAGCAACTGACTCTTAATCAGTTGGTTGGGAGTTCGAGTCTCCCCCGGCTCACCAGCACTCCAGGCACGAAAGAGGCTTCCGGAATGAACGGAGGCCTCTTTGATTCTCGCCGTATCAACGCCGTGTCCCATGCCGCTCAGCCGGACTCCCCACGGAATTCGCCAGCGCTAGAACTCGCGACGGGCGTCAGTCGTCTCCTGAACAAGCACGTCGAGATCTTCGGCACGATGCACAACAGTCTCGGCGGTCTCAATATCCGGGACGTCGCGTTGGGCGATCTCCAGTTCGACCTCCGCCTGGGCGGCTCGGGTTCGGTCAAGTGCAATGTGGACGGCGTCGTCGATGGCGTGTTCATCAGTCATTCCCGAAGCCTGCTGCCGCCGGAGCCCGAACGTCATCGCATCGACAATCCGCGAGATTGCAAGTGCCTTTCGACGCGTTGTGGAGCGCCAACTCCGCGTTCGAGTGAGGGCTGCGGCGTCGTCGGATGCGGCAGGCCGAGCGCCTCGCGGAAATTCGCGCCGGGCGCGGTCACGGCCACCTGGGCCTTCGTGATCGGGGTCGCGAGGTCGCGTACGGGTCATCGGCGACCGCGCGGCCGGTTGCAGCGCGCGACTTGACCCGGGCCCATCATCCCTGCCACATTCGACGCCGACGCCCGGGGAGGTACACGCGACGTGTCGGCGCGTCGCGATCGAGGAGGGACGAGTCATGGCGCACGGTCGGCGATCCCACGTAATCCTTCGGTCGGCGCTGCTCGGCGCGCTCGTCGCGACCACGCTCGTCGCCCCGGTCGTCTCGGCCGCGCCCGCAACGCCGGACCCGATCCTGCTGGTCCACGGCTACCGTGGCGATCCGGCGACCTGGGCAGATATGAAGGCCTACCTCGAGACCAACGGCCGGGTCGTCGAGGCGATCGACCTCGCGACCGAGGACAACGTCAAGAACGCCCAGGCGATCTCCTCGTTCATTGCAGCGAAGGGCTGGACCAACGTCGATCTGGTCGGCCAGAGCATGGGCGGCCTGTCGGCCCGGCACTTCACGAAGGCGCTCCGAGGCAAGGTCGTCGTCGACTCGTACACGTCGCTCGGGACACCGCAGTACGGGATCCTCGCCGGCTGCCTGCTCCCGGTCACGTATGGCGGCCAGATGTGCCCGAGCAGCTCGTTCCTGCGGACGCTCAACAAGGGCGACGACACGCCGGGCAACACCACCTGGACGACGATCTACAGCACGACCGACGAGGTCGTGCCGAACTCGGCCTCGCGGCTCGACGGCGGCGCGTGCTTCGTCCAGGTCAGCGGCCCGCGCCATAACGACATGGACAACGACGCGACGGTGATGGCCCATGTCCTCGCCTCGGTCGACGGGACCTGCACCGGCACGTTCAAGTAGGGCGCTGCCTCGGCGTCGGCGTCATGGCTTCGCGAAGCAGATCTCGGGGCTGACGCCGATCCCGCAACTGACAGTCAGGCCACTCCGCGCGCCGTCGGCCGGCTTGACGACCGCCAGCAGCAGCAGCCGTGCGCGTTACGCCAGTCGGTGAGAATCTGCCACGCCGCGCCGTCGTCGAGTGTCGGCGTGGCGACAAGAGCCTCCGTTCAAGTAACAGGGTCGGCGCCAACCCGTCTCCCAGCTGGAGACAACGCCCCCAACCGTGCCGTCTTCTGGATTCGGGAGGACCTCGTGCGACGCTCAGTGGGATTTCTTGCACTCAGCCTCGTCGTGGTCGCGAGCCTGGGGTGCGACGAGCGAGCAACCGTGCCGACGCCTTCGTCGGCGCCGCGGGGTTCCACGTCCCCGAACCCGACGCCGGCCGCGACCACTGCCGCGACCACTGCCGCGACCACTGCCGCGACTTCGACGCCGGTGTCGACGGTCTCGCCACCGGATCCGGGGATCTGGACGGTCAGTGCCGTCGCACCGATGCTTCGGGCTCGTGATGGATTCCGGGCGCTCGTCCTCGGCGACGACACGGTCATCGTCGTCGGTGCTGACGAGGCCTGTGCGCCCGGTGGCGCGTCGCCCGGCAGCAAGACGTCCGAGCGCTACGACCCGGTCGCGGACGAGTGGTCCATCGCCGCGTCACTCAACAACCCGCGCAAGGACTTCGCGATGGTGCCCGCTGCGGACGGGGGCGTGATGCTTATCGGTGGCGTGAACGCTGCGGACGAGCCGTTCTCGAGCACCAAACGGTTCGACCTCGACGCCGCGATCTGGGTCGACGGGCCGTTGCTCAACCGGGCCTACGGGGATCCATCGGCGGTGACGGTCAAGGACGGCCGGATCTTCGTTCTCGGCCCGACGATCACCGACGAAACCAACACCACGTCGACGGTCGAGATTCTCGCTCCGGGCAACGATCATTGGGATGAAAGCGGTCGGATCGAGGGCGTACACATTCGCGCCGTCGTCGGCCTCGACACCGGGCGGCTGGTCGCTCTCGGCTCGACGTTCGAGGGTCCGGACCAGCTGTACGTCGGCGAAAGCGGCGGCGCCGAAGGCTTCATGCCCTTCGCGCCGACCGGCTTCGAGTTCATCGAACGGATCGTGGCGGTCCCCGGCGGTGGCGTGCTGGCGTTCGGCTCGAGCTACGATCCGGCAACCGGTGACGCCATGCCCGGCTCGCCACGGCGCCATGATCCGGCCACGGATCTGTGGGTCGAGACCGGGCCGATGAGCGCGCGCCGAACCGATGCCCAAATCACGACGCTGGCTGGCGGCCGGATCCTCGTCGCGGGCGGCGTCGTCGGGCCGCCTCGGGACATGGCCAAGGGCGAGATCGTTTGGACGAGCGAGATCTACGACCCGCCCACCAACTCCTGGTTCGTCGGGCCCGACCTACTCGAGATCCGCGCCAAAGGTCAGGCGATCACGTTGAACGACGGCAGTGTCCTGATGCTCGGTGGCCTGAACGCCCGCAATGTCGGGTTCGACACCCCGTTCTGTCCGCCCCGCCTCACCTCGGTCGAGCGCCTGACGCCCGCGCCGTAGTACCCTTCGGGCATCTCTGACGGCCGGTCCTGTGAGGCCGGCGGACCGGTCCCGAGAGGCCGGAAGGGAGGCCGACGATCGAGTGTCCGCGCGTCCACCGAGCCCCCGCGGGCCGGTGGCGTTTTCCTGCGAGGGGGTCGTGATCACGGCCGATCGACCGATCCCGCCGCAGCCTCGCCCGGGCGCGATCGTCGATCCCCGGGTCGGCAACCTCGGGCCGGCGCTCCTGGCCCTCGAGGACGGCACCGTGTTTCCCGGGATCGCGTTCGGCGCGCCGCTCGCCGCCGGCGGCGACCTGGTCGTCAACACCTCGCAGACCGGCTACCAGGAGGTCTGCACCGACCCCTCGTACGCCGGCCAGGTCGTCGTCATGACCTACCCCCTGATCGGCAACTACGGCCGGCTGATCGAGGACGACCAGTCGATCCAGCCGTGGCTCCGGGCGCTGGTCGTGGCCAACGCGACCGCCGCCGTCCTCGATGACGTCCGCCAGCTCGCGTCGCTCCTGCGCGACTCCGGCATCCCGGCCATCGCCGGCGTCGACACGCGCGCCCTCGCCCGCCATCTGCGGGCGAACGGATCGCTCCGCGGGATCGTGACCGAGCCCGGGTTCGTCGATCGTGACGGGGCGGTGGACCGGGCGCGCGCGCTGCCGCGCTGGGAGGACCAGGACTTCGTCGGCCAGGTCTCGCCGGCCTCGATCATGGACGTCGGGCGGGCGGAGGACGGCGGCCCGCTGATCGGGATCGTGGACTTCGGGCTGAAGTCGAACATCGTCCGGGGGATGCGCCGGCGCGGGGCTCGCGTCCGGATCCTGCCTCACACGATCTCGACGGCCGTGGCGCTCGCGGACGAAATCGACGGGCTGATCCTGTCGCCGGGTCCGGGCGATCCGGCGCGGCTGGACGGGCCGGTTGCGCTGGCCCGGGCGATCATCGAGGACGGCCGGCCGCTGCTCGGGATCTGTCTCGGCCACCAGATCGTGGCCCGGGCCGCCGGCGCAGAAACGACCCGGCTCCGGTTTGGCCATCACGGCGCGAACCACCCGATCCGCGACGTCGAGCTGGGGTTGGTCCAGGTGACGGCCCAGAACCACGAGGTCCAGGTGGTGGGCGAGTCCGTGACGGCCGCGTCTGGTTTCCACGTGAGCCAGGTGAACCTGAACGACGGCTCCGTCGAGGGCCTGCGCCACGCGACGCTCCCGATCGAGACCGTTCAGTACCACCCCGAGGGCGCGCCGGGACCGCTCGACGCGCTCGCGGTGTTCGATCGGTTCGTGGCGAAGGCGTCGGCCCGGGCCGCGGAGCGGGCGCGATGAGGGGGCCGTCGGCGCAATCCTCCTCAATATTCGCCCGGGGACTGCTACGGCGGGTCTCGGGACCGGGCGGCTGCCCACATCGGCAGAATCAGCCGCCGGCGGCTAACAACCGAGCGGCTGCCGCCCGGCGCGTCGGTGCGACCCGCGGTAAGAGTCTCGGGGCAACTAGATGGTGAAGTTGCCCGGAGATCCTCCGGTCGCCGCCCCGCGCCGCAAGCCCGCCTCGGTGCTCATCCTCGGCTCCGGGCCGGTGGTCATCGGCCAGGCGGCGGAGTTCGACTACGCCGGCACCCAGGCCTGCCGCGCCCTCCGTGCCGAGGGCGTCCGGACGATCCTGATCAACAGCAACCCGGCCACGATCATGACCGACCCGTCCGTCGCCGACGCGATCTACCTCGAGCCGCTCACCGTCGAGGCGGTCGAGGCGGTCATCGCGAAGGAGAAGCCCGAGGGCCTGCTCGCCGGGCTCGGTGGCCAGACGGCCCTGAACCTGACCGCCGCCATGGCCGAGGCCGGCGTCTTCGAGCGCCACGCCATCAAGCTCCTCGGCACGCCCCTCGAGGCGATCCGGATGGCCGAGGACCGCGAGGCGTTCCGCGACCTGCTCGATCGGCTGAAGCAGCCGTATGCCCCGAGCTTCATCGTCGAGGGCGCGACCGCCGAGGCTCGCCGCACGTCCGCCGACGAGGCGCTGGCGACGATCGGCCTGCCTGCGATCGTCCGCCCGGCATTCACCCTCGGCGGGACCGGCGGCGGGATCGTCGAAACGGAGGAGGCGTACCGCGAGCGGATCCGGGCAGGGCTCCGGGCCAGCCCGATCGGCCAGGTCATGGTCGAGAAGTGCCTCGTCGGCTGGCAGGAGATCGAGTACGAGGTGATGCGCGACGCCGACGACACGTGCATCGCGGTGTGCTCGATGGAGAACGTCGACCCGCTCGGGGTCCACACCGGCGACTCGATCGTGGTCGCGCCCGTCCAGACGCTCCCCGATCCCGTCCACCAGCGGTTGCGCAGCGCGGCGCTCGAAATCATCCGGGCGCTCGGCGTCGAGGGCGGCTGCAACGTCCAGTTCGCGCTCTCGCCGGACTCCACGGATTACGCGGTGATCGAAGTCAACCCGCGCGTGTCGCGGTCGTCGGCGCTCGCGTCGAAGGCGACCGGCTATCCGATCGCCCGGGTCGCCGCCCAGATCGCGATCGGGCGGACGCTGGCCGACATCCCGAACGTCGTCACCGGCACGACCGTCGCCGCCTTCGAGCCGGCCCTCGACTATGTCGTCGTCAAGCTGCCGCGCTTCCCGTTCGACAAGTTCCCCGGCGCCGACCGCTCGCTGGGCAGCCAGATGAAGGCGACCGGCGAGGTGATGGCGATCGATCGAACGTTCGGGGCCGCGTTGAACAAGGCCCTCCGCGGGCTGGAGCAGGCGGGCGCCGGGCCGCTGGCGGAGGATCCGAGCTGGACGCCGAGCTTCGACTACCTGGCCGGCGTCTACGGCGGGTCGCCGGGACGAACCGGCGGCGAGGCCTCCGCCGACGAGATCGACGACGACGAACCGATCCGCTGGATCGACGAGACCGGCCAGGCCTGCGAATCCACCCGCCACGCCCAGCGGACCGCCGCCCCGATCGTCCTGCGCCGGTTCCTCGCGCCCTCGGACTCGCGGCTGTGGCGGCTCCTCGGCCTGCTCCGTCGGGGCGTTCCCGAGGTCACGATTCAGGAGGCGACCGGCATCGCCCCGTGGTTCCTCGCGGAGATGGGCCGGAACGTCGCCCTCGAGGCCGAGGTCCGCGCGTTCCGTGGCCGGCTCACCGACCCCACCGACGACGAAGCGGCGATCCTCCTCGCCACCGCCAAGCGAGCCGGCTTCGGCGACCACGAGCTCGCCGCCATGGCCGGCGTGGACGAGGAGGCGCTCCGCGACACCCGCCTGGCCCTCGGCCTGCGCCCGGGCTACGCGATGGTCGACACGTGCGCCGCCGAGTTCGCGGCCGAAACGCCGTACTTCTACTCGACCTACGCCGCCGCCGGCTCGGAGCCCGAGGCGCCGCCGGTTCAACGGCCCGCGGCCCTCGTCATCGGCAGCGGCCCGGTCCGGATCGGGCAGGGGATCGAGTTCGACTATTGCGCCGTCCAGGCCGCCCAGACCCTCCGTGATCGCGGCTGGCAGGCGGTGATGATCAACTCGAACCCCGAGACCGTCTCGACCGACTTCGACGCGAGCTCGCGCCTGTACTTCGAGCCGCTCGACGCGGAGAGCGTCCGGAGCGTCATCGAAGCGGAAACCGGGCCGGGCGAGACCGCCCTCCCCGCGGTCGTTGCGTACGGCGGCCAGACCCCGCTCAACCTCGCCGCGCCCCTTGCCGCCGGCGGGGTCCCGCTCCTCGGCTCGGACCTCGAGACGATCGACCAGGCGGAGGAGCGCACCCGCTTCTCGGCGCTGCTCGATCGGCTCGGCATTCCCCAGCCCGAGGGCGGCATGGCCCACAGCATCGAGGAGGCCCTGACCCTCGCCGAGCGGATCGGCTACCCGGTCATCGTCCGGCCCAGCTTCGTGATCGGCGGCCTCGCGATCGACTTCTGCTACTCGCCCGACGACCTTGTCCGGCAGCTCGCGGCGGCCACCGTCGTCGACCCCGATCGGCCGGTCCGGATCGACCGCTACCTCGAGGGGATCGAGGTCGACGTCGACGCCGTCAGCGACGGCGAGCGGGTCCTGATCCCCGGTCTCCTCGAGCACGTCGAACGGGCCGGCGTCCACAGCGGCGACTCGGTCGGGATGTTCCCGCCCCAGACGGTCGGGCCCGGCGACCAGGACCTGATCGTGGCGACGATGGAGCGGATCGTTCTCGCCCTCGGCGTGCGCGGCCTGTGCAACGCCCAGTTCATCGTTCGTGAGGACGGCGTGTACCTGATCGAGGTCAACCCGCGGGCCTCGCGGACCGTTCCGTTCCTGTCGAAGGTCACGGGCGTGCCCATGGTCGAGCTGGCGGTCCGGATCTCGCTCGGCGAGACGCTGGCCGAGCTCGGCTGGCCGAACGGGCTGCTCGAGCCGCCGCCGTTCGTCGCGGTCAAGGCGCCGGCGTTCTCGACGGCGAAGCTGCGCGGGGTCGATCCGTCGGTCGGGCCGGGGATGCAGTCGACCGGCGAGGTCATCGGGATCAGCGAGGATCCGCGGGTCGCGCTGGCGAAGGCCCTGACAGGCGCATCGCTCGTGCCGCCGAGCCGACGCGGGGCGGCCGGCTCGCCCGAGGACGCGCCGCTGGCCCTCCTGTCGATCGCCGACCGGGACAAGGCCGAGCTGCCGCGCCTTGCGCGGGCGCTCGTCGCGGCGGGCTACCGGATCGCCGCGACGGCCGGAACGCGGGCGATCGTCGAGGCCGAGGGGTTCACGGTCCGGCCAGTCGCGAAGCTCGGCGCGGAACCGAGTCCGGCCGGCGGTGAGGAGGCGATTCTCGAGCTGATCGCCTCGGGCGAGGTCCGGCTCGTCGTCAACACCCCGACACCGCGCTCGGGCGCCGTGCGCGACGCGGCCGAGATCCGGTTGGCGGCCACGGCCGAGGGAATCCTGTGCCTGACCGCGATCGAGACCGCGGTCGCGGCCGCCGAGGCGCTCGATCCGGCGATCGCGGCCCGGCTCGCGGACGTGCGCTCGCTCGAGGAGTGGGTGCCGGCGGCAGGCCGGCCGCGCCGGGTCGTCGGGATGGCGGAGGGTCCACGCGTCGTGGTCAGCGCCGGCCGATGAGCGGGTTCGACCTCGTCATCTTCGATTGCGACGGCGTCCTCGTCGACAGCGAACGCCTGTCGGTCGGGCTCGACGTCGAGCTCCTTGCCAGCCTCGGCTGGCCGCTGTCGGAGGCCGAGGTGGTCGAGCGGTTCGTGGGCCGGACCGATGCGGCGATGCGGGCCGAGATCGAGGCCCACCTCGGGCGCGACATCGGTCGCGAGTGGGCGGCCTTCGGCGACGAGTACCTGCGCGCCTTCGCGGCCGGTCTCGAGCCCGTCGCCGGCGTCATCGAGGCCGTCGATGCCATCCAGGCGACCGGCGTCGCGACGTGCGTTGCCTCGAGCGGCGACCACGGCAAGATCCGGCGGAACCTCGCGAAAGCCGGCCTGCTCGACCGGTTCGACGGCCGGATCTTCAGCGGCGACGACGTCGAGCACGGCAAGCCCGCCCCGGACCTGTTCCTCCATGCGGCGGCGGTGATGGGCGCGGCGCCGGGTCGCTGCGCCGTGATCGAGGATTCGCGTCACGGGGTTGCCGCCGCGCGGGCCGCCGGGATGTGGGCGTTCGCCTACGGCGGCGGGGTCACGCCTTCGAGCGCGCTCGAAGGCCCGCGAACGACGGTGTTCGGAGCCATGCGCGAACTTTCGGCGCTGATCCTTCGCTGACCGCGGCGCCAGCCCGGTGAGGAAACTCACCCAGCGTGCGTGTCGAGCACGAAGTCAGTCGGGATTCGCGATCGGGGTCAGGGCGCCCTCGATTCGGCACGGAATTCTCGCCCGACGAGTCGAAACCGCAGATCCGGGCGTGCGAGGTTCGAATCGTGTTCGCTACGCTCGTCCCACGAGGATCGGCCGGGCCTCCGTCGGGGTCAGGCACGAGCCATGGCCGTCGCCGTCACCGCCGCAGCAGCGGGCACCTCCCGGACGAGTGCCTGGCCGAGTGACCAGAGGGTCAGCGTCGTGAGCGCGACCATGATCGCGGCCAGGGGCACCTCGCGCCGGCGGTGGCCGCGTTCGCCGCGAGCCGCTCCGATCTCGCGGGCCAGCACGACGTGCCCACCCCACGCTCCGAGCATGTGTCCGCCGACCACGGCCGCCAGCTGGATCGTCCAGACGAAGCCGGCCGGCAGCCAGTTGAAGGACGGCTCGAAGAACGCCCAGCCGAAGTTGCCAAGGTCCCAGCCCTGCTGGAGCGGGTCGGCGAGCGCGACGATGATCCGCTGGCCGTCGATGAGCAAATACGTGAAGTAGTGGGCGACGAGATAGCCGGCCGCGATGGGGAGCAGGCCGGCCGCGGTCGCCGCGAGGCCGACCAGGCGCGAGACGAGCAGCGAGGCTCCCACGATCAGCCCGAGGAACCCGAGCAGCTGGAGGGTCTTGATCGGCACGCCGGGCGTCCCGAAGACCGAGAACCACGGCTGCGTCTGCGACAGCCCGTCGAACAGGATGGAGGCCGTCCCGATCCCGATCAGGACCAGGTCCTCGACCCGCCAGCCGGGCAACAGCAGGCCCGAGGCGAACGTCCTCCGCTCGACCCGGCCCTCGGCCCGATCGCCGACGAGGCCGTACGGGGCGAGGCGATTCAAGAGGCCGAACCAGACGCTGAATGTCTCGCCGTCACGGCGCCAGGCGTCGCGCCCGAACTGGGCCATCATCGCGACGGTGAACGCCGTGTATCCGACGAGCACGATGAACAGCGCTCGCGGGCCGGCGACGTTACCGACGAGCTCGAGCCAGACGAAGAAGGCAAGCCCGACGACGGCCGGCCAGCGACCGAGCGCGGGCGGGTACGCGGCGGGCGCCCAGCCCTGGATGCCCAAGCGGCGGAGCAATCCTGCGCCGAGATCGTGGATCGTCGTGAACGGGTCGAGCCAGTGCCAGACCGGGCCGACGAACGCCGACAGCATCGCCAGGCCGACCCAGCCGTAGACCCACAGGAACAGGGTCGAGACCTCGCCCGTGCCACTGCCGCCGACGATCCCCTGGGCGACGATCCAGATCCAGCCGAGGAGACCGATCGCGCGGAGCCCGATCCGGATGGCCGCCGGCGGCCGGTGGCCCGAGCCACTGACCGGCGGCTCGGCGCGCACGTCGGCGACGAGCAGGAACGCGAACGACAGGCCGACCGCGAGCGCGGCGCCGGCCAGGTACACGATGAGCGGCAGCCGGCTCTGGTACGTGGTCGACATGCTGTGGGCGAGGACGGCCGCCGGGCCCGCAAGCACGAGCGCTCCGACAACGGGCGCGAGGACGAGGAAGAGGCGGCTGCGCAAGCGTTTCCTCATGTGGGCTCGATCATCCGCCGCGACGGCACCGGCCGCGGGCCAGCCACAGGCCGAGCCCGAGGATCGCGAAGATGGCCACGATGATCGGGATGAGAGCGTCGCTGGCCGACGCGGTCGGGGTCGAAGGCGGAGCGGACGGCGAGGGCGCCGTGGACGGGACGACCGACGCCGGGGGCGCGCTGGCCGACGGCGCATCGACCGGGAGATTGCTCGGTTGGGTGGTCGGCGGCGCTGTGGATGGCGTCAGCGTGAAGGTGGTTGTGCCGCGGTCCTGCTCGTTGTCCTCGGTCGAGAACGAGGTCCAGCGGATCGTGTAGGTGCCGGGTGCCAGGTTCGCCGGGATGGCCAGTCGCATCGTCATGACGTCATCACCGGGGTCGACCGTCCCACCCTCGACGACGAGGGTGCCGGCGGCATCGAGGAGCCGGATCGTGCTTCTGCCGGGATCGAGCGTCTCGGTAAAGGTCATCACGATCTCGGCCGGCGGCCCGCCGACTGTGGACGTGTCGGCCGGGGTCACGGTCGAGAGCTCAGCGTGGCCGAGGACGGCGCCGGGCAGCCCGATGACGACGAGAGCCGCGAAGCACAGGGCGGCCACGAGCCGGGTGGTTCGTCGGGAAGTCATCGAGGCGAGTGTATGCGGCAGTACCGGCCAACGCCGGTGAGCCGTCCGGCCCGGAACCGAAGGGCCAGCCGGCCCAATCGGAAGCTCGCCTTGTCAACCAGTGGTCCGCGAATCGGAACGGCGGCCGGAGGAATGTGCGGGGAGGGGGAGCGGTCCGGAGACCGCGCTGTCAGGCCGCCGGCGCCAGCCGATCCGGCCCGTCGTCGCACGGCTGGACCGCGCGCGAGAAGGGCACCGGGGCGGGCCTCGCGGGTCCGGCGATCGCCTCGCCGACGGCCACCAGCCAGCGCCCGAGTCGAACCCGCCGCGGCGGCAGGTCGGCTGGGTGGGTCAGCGCCTCGTCGGGCGCGGCGGCGTGCTCGCGGAGATGGTCACGGCTCCGCTCGGCGCGAAGGGCGGCGCCCTCGCGGGCGAGGTCGGCGATGTGGTCGGCCACGGCGGCCCGCTGGAGATCGATCATGTCGGTCACCCCGTTTCGTCCTTTCTGGATGTCGTCGTCGTTCATGTGTTCGATGGTTGTCTAACTCGTGGCCCGAAAAGTGGGCCGCGGCACGAACCGCGGCCCAGGGCGGGTCGGCCCGGCTAGTCGATCAGGAAGCGTTTGACCTCGGCCGACGCATCGTCGAGCCGGTTGCGGCGGAGCGTGTAGTACATGACCGTGCCCGATTCGGTGATCGTCACGAGCCCGGCCGAGCGGAGCTGGGCGAGGTGGTGCTTGATCGTCGGCTTGGAGAGCTCGAGGAGCTGGGCAATCTCGGTGAGATAGAGGTCGCGCGAAGCAAGCAGCTTGAGGATCCTGAGGCGGGTCCCGTCGCCGAGCGCACGATGCAGACGGACGAGCGACAGCGGTGGGGTGAGCGCGTCCGACGGGCCGAGCGCGCTGTCGGCCACCGGATAGCCGAAGAACCGCCAGTCACGGGCCGACATCAGGAAGTTGTACGGCCGGGAGAAGTAGGACGGGCCCAGGATCACCCGCGAGATCCCGGGCTCGGGCAGGTAGCGGACGCCGCCGGTCGTGGTCTCGATCAGGTCGCCGGGCGCCAGCCGCTCGCGATCCGCGGCGCGCTCGTCGTAGTCACGCTCGAGGATCGCCAGGACGCGCGGCTCGATCTCGGCGAAGACGGCCTGCCACGCGCGCAGGACCGTCAGGATCCGGTCCTTGGCCACGGCCGGGTCGCGGAGCAGCTGGAGGCGGCCCTTGCGGTTCCAGTCGGGCAGCTTCTCGGCCAGGCTGGTCAGGGCCGCCTCGTCGCCACCGATCGCGAGGTCGACGAGGCCGTCCACGGCATCGTCGTGGCTGTCGTCGGCCATGAGGGCTCCGACCAGGTCGGCCGGGCTCGTGGCCGCGACGAGGGCCACGAAGTCGGCTGACGTCCGGACGTCGGGCTGGTCGACGAGGAGGACGCCGGCGTGGATCGCGAGCTCGCTCTCGAACAGCTCCCGGATTCCGGTCCGGATGGCCTCGGGGAGACCCGCCCGGCTGGCGATCAGCCACTCACGGTCGGGGGCCGGCGTGTCGTCGGTCGAGCCGGCGTCGCCGGAGAGGGAGAAGACGAAGTCGTACGCGGTCCGGACGTCCCAGTCGATGCGGAACGAGGCGCCGCCGCGCGTCAGGTCGCGCACGATCGCGCGCTGCTGCGAATCGACAGCCCGTCCTGAGGTTCGTCTCGTCGCCGGTCGAGCTGACATCGCCTGTTTCATCGCTCCTGACTTCGTGTTAGACGAATATCTAACACCGCCATCCCCGCATGTCAAGTGGGCGGATGCCCGGAATGACCCGTCGGCCCTACAATCGACCACCCGCGCCCATGGAGCCGACCCGCCCGATGCCGACCCGCCCGATGCCGACCCAGCCTGGCCAGCCGACCGTGTCCTTCACCGACGATCGCCTCGCCAACGGCCTGCGCCTGATCATCTCCGTCGATCGGCTGGCACCGGTCGTCGCGGTCAACCTCTGGTACAACGTCGGCTCGAAGCACGAGGTCGAGGGCAAGACCGGTTTCGCCCACCTCTTCGAGCACGTGATGTTCCAGGGCTCGCGGAACGTCGGCAAGGCCGAGCACATGGCCCTCGTCCAGGCGGCCGGTGGGACGATGAACGGGAGCACCTGGCTCGACCGGACCAACTACTTCGAGACGATGCCGTCGCACCAGGCCGAGCTCGCCCTGTGGCTCGAGGCCGATCGGATGGGGACGCTCCTCGACGCGTTGAACCAGGAAAACCTCGACAACCAGCGCGAGGTCGTGAAGAACGAGAAGCGCTGGTCGTACGACAACCGTCCGTACGGCTCGTGGTACGAGAAGCTCCAGGGTCATCTCTACCCGCCCGATCATCCGTACCACCACACGACGATCGGCTCGATGGAGGATCTCGACGCAGCATCGATCGAGGACGTCAGCGCGTTCTTCCGGACGTACTACGCGCCGAACAACGCGGTCGTGACCGTCGTCGGCGATGTCGATCCGGACGAGATCCGGCGCTGGACGGAGCGCTACTTCGGGGGCATCCCGGCGAATCCGTCGATTCCGCCGCTGGGCGACCTGTCGCTGCCCGCGATCCTCGGCGAGGAACGCCGCGAGACGGTCTACGACAAGGTGCCGCTGCCGCGGGTCTACGTCGGGTTCCGGGCGCCGGCGTTCGGCGACGATCGCCTCGACGCGCTCGACATCGCGGCCCAGGTCCTCGCCGGCGGCAAGGGCTCGCGTCTTCATCGCCGGCTCGTCCGCGACGAGCGGATCGCTCAGGACGTCGCTCTCGTCCCGCTCGGCTTCGTCGGCGGGGCGTCGGTCTGTGCCGGTTGGGCGACCGTCCGGCCGGGCGTGCCGGTCGAGACGGTCGAGGCCGCCCTCCACGAGGAGCTCGAGCGCCTGACCCGCGAGCCGATCAGCGACGACGAGCTGGCCCGGGCCCGGGCCCTGATCGAGACCGAGGAGCTCGGCGGCCTGTCGCGGGTGGAGGAACGGGCCGACCGCCTGTCGATGTACGCCACCCTGTTCGACGACCCGGACCTGATCAACCGGATGCTGCCGCGCTACCTCGCAGTGACGGCCGAGCAGATCCGTCAGGTTGCCGCCGACGTGTTCCGGGCCGACAACCGGGTCGTCCTCACCTACCTGCCGGAGCTTCCGCCGGCCGAGACGGCTGCCGCCGACGAGGCCGCGGACGCGCCGCCTGATGCCGGATCCGACGCGACCGATGACGCGGCCGACGAGGAGGTCGCCGCATGACCGACGAGGCCGTCCGGATCGTGTCCGAGCGTCCGACGCCCGGCACGCCCCGCCCGTACGAGTTTCCGCACGTCGAGCGGACGCGGCTGACGAACGGCCTGACCCTGGCCGTCATCGACCTGCCCGGCCGGCCGCTCGTGTCCGGGTCGCTGATCCTGCGCAATGGCGCGGTCGACGAGCCCGACGGCGAAGCGGGCGCGACCGTCCTCGCGGCCCGGGCGATGACCGAAGGCACGACGAGCTACGACGCGATCGCCCTCGTCGAGGCAGGGGAGCGGCTCGGGGCCTCGATCCACGCCGATGCCGGCTGGGATGCGATGTCGGTCGGCGTGGACGTGCCGGCCGCCCGGCTGGAAGCCGCCCTCGAGCTCCTCGCCGAGGTCGCCCTCGAGCCGACCTTTCCTGAATCCGAGGTGGAGCGGCTGCGCGACGAGCGGCTCAACGACCTGCTCCAGGCTGAGGCCGATCCGCGCCGCCGCGCCGACGAGGTGTTCGCGGCCACGATCTACAGCGGCGGCTCGCCGTACCGCCGGCCGTCCGGTGGCACGCGCGAGACCGTCACGGGCCTCGACGCAGGCCGTGTCCGCGCGGCGTGGCAGCGCGGCCTCGACCCCGCCCGCTCGACCCTCGTCATCGGTGGCGATCTGTCCGGTATCGACGTGGCGGGGATCGTCCAGCGTCTCCTCGGCTCGTGGGGCGCGGCGTATGGCGCCGGCTCGACCGGCTCGATCGTCGCCGAGGGCGCCGTCCGCGAACGGTTCGTCCGGGTGATCCATCGGCCGGGCTCCGTCCAGACCGAGATCCGGATCGGGCACATCGGGTTGCCCCGCCGGATCGCCGACTTCCACTCGCTGTCGGTGATGGGCGCCATCCTCGGCGGGCTGTTCAACTCGCGGCTGAACACGAAGCTCCGCGAGGAGAAGGGCTACACGTACGGGGCCGGGGCGGGCTTCGACCTGCGCCGGGCTGCCGGTCCATTCGCCGCCCGGGCCGCGGTGAACACAGAGGTCACGGTCCCGGCGATCGTCGATACCCTCGCCGAGCTGGACCGGATTCGCGACACGGCCGTGACCGCCGCCGAGCTGAAGGCGGCCCGCGACTATCTCGTCGGGGTCTTCCCGCTCCGGTTCGAGACACCCGGGCCGGTCGTCGGGGCGCTGGCGGGTCTTGCGGTCCACGATCTCGGCGACGACGAGCTGACCCGCTACCGGCCGGCGATCGAGGCGGTCACGATCGAGTCCGTCCAGGCGGCGGCCCAGCACATCCGGCCGCATGAGTCGGCGATCGTGCTCGTCGGCGACGTGGATGCGATCGGAGCCGAGCTCGAGGCGGCGGGCTTCGGCAAGGTCGTCATCGAGCGCGATCGCGGTCCCCAGGACGAGGGACGGGCGACCGGAGTCCAGGATCCCCTCGCGCCGCTCGACGAGGGCCCGACCGGCCCGACCGCGGGCGCCGAGGAGCCGACCGCAACGCTTGACACGGAGCCCGTCGCGGACTGATCCGGCTGGCAGCCGACACGCTGAGTCCGTCCGCGCCGCGAGAGCCCCGTCGCCAGTGGCGCTCCGTCCCCGGCCCGCGGATTCCTGGCCAGAGTGTCATCGGTGGAACGTTGGGCGCGGTTGGACGGCCCACGGACGCGGTCGAGGCCCGTTCGCACCGGCCCGTGAGCGTGGTTTGTCCGCTCCCGATGCCTCGCGACCACCCCTCGGTGCTCTCGATCGCGCCCAACGTTCCGTGGATGAACGTCTGGCCAGTTTCCGCTCGCTGAAACCTTTTCGGAACCGCATGTCTCAGGGTGGCAGAGGGTCGGCGATCAGCCGGCCCGAATCTCGGGAGACCAAGACCGAATGAGCACCAGGACTCGACTAGCGAAGAGCATCGCCACCTCGGCGGTCGCCCTCTTCCTCGTCAGCGGCGCCGTACTCGGCGCGAACGCCCTCGCCGTGGGATCCAGCGCCGCGATCGACGCAACCCTCGCCAGCGACGACTCGTCCGCATCGCCCGGCGCCACGTTCGAGCT
Organism: Candidatus Limnocylindrales bacterium; assembly: GCA_046595595.1. Classification (GTDB taxonomy): domain Bacteria; phylum Chloroflexota; class Limnocylindria; order Limnocylindrales; family CSP1-4; genus CF-46. The sequence goes on along the minus strand of JBKJOK010000110.1, from coordinate 159 downwards.
CGCCGAGCAGACCGAAACCGCGGAGACGGCCGATCCGAATGCGACCGACGGCCCGAACGAGACCGCCGAGGCCAATCAGACGGATGGCCCGAACGAGACCGCCGAGGCCAATCAGACGGATGGCCCGAACGAGACCGCCGAGGCCAATCAGACGGACGG
>JBKJOK010000286.1:0-2571 GCA_046595595.1 Candidatus Limnocylindrales bacterium | reverse complement strand
TCCTCGCCCACGGCCGCCGGCCGCGCGACAAGGTACCGGAGCAGGGTCGCGATCTCGGCCCGGAGCTCCGAGCGGTGGATCACCCGGTCGAGGAAGCCGTGCGAGAAGAGGAACTCGGAGCGCTGGAACCCGGGCGGCAGCTCCTGGGCGATCGTCCCGGCCGAGACCCTCGCCCCCGCGAAGCCGATCAGGGCGTTCGGCTCGGCGATGTTGACGTCGCCGAGGACCGCGAACGAGGCGAACACACCGCCGGTCGTCGGATCCGACAGGAGGCTCAGGAATGGCACGCCGGAACCCCGCAGGCGCTCGATCGCACCGACCGTCTTGGCCAGCTGCATGAGCGCCAGGGTCCCCTCCTGCATCCGCGCCCCGCCCGAGGCCGACACGATGAGGAGCGGGATCCGGGCGGCCAGCGCGTGTTCGGCGGCGCGGGTGACCTTCTCGCCGACGACCGCGCCCATCGAGCCGCCCATGAACCCGAAGTCCATGACGCACAGCGCGATCGTCGTGCCGTCGATCGCGGCAGTGCCCCAGATCGCGGCGTCGCGCATGCCGGTCGCGAGCTGGGCCGCCGCGACCCGGTCGGGATAGCTCTTCTGGTCCGTGAATCCGAGCGGATCCTCGGACTCGAGGCCGGCATCGCGCTCGGCGAACGAGCCGTGGTCGACGAGCATCTCGAGCCGGGCCACAGCCGACAGTCGGAAGTGGTGGCCGCACGACGGGCAGACGCGGAGGACCTTGTCGAGCTGCTTGTTGAACAGCATCTCCGCACACGACGGGCACTTCGTCCAGAGGTCCGGCGGGTAGGCGTCGCGGCGCGGTCGGAAGGACGGCAGCTTGATCGGCATGTCAGTCGAGTCGCCGGCGAAGCGCGGTTGAATCGATGGCCGGAAGCGCGGTCGCAGTCGCGAGACGCGCCTCGCGGACCGCCCGTGCGGCGCGGGCCATCGGGGTCGCGGCCCGGCCGGGCCGTCCGATGCGCCACGCGACGAACGCGGCGCCGGCGAGCGAGATCGCGGCCGACGTCAACGCCCCGCCGATCAGGAGTGGCCGCGTCCGCTCGCGACGGCCCGTCGGATCGGGGCCGGCGAGGGCGGAATCGTCCAGGAGGTGGTCGTGCGCTGGCAGGTGGCTGGCGGTGGGCTCGGCGAGCGACGGCACGCCGGCGGGGCGGACCGGGAACGGGACGAGCCGCGCATCGCCGCCGACGGCCAGCGGGATGCGCATCCCGACCGCCATCTCCGCGAGGCGCATCGCCAGGCGCTCCTCGAAGCGGAACGACGGGTGGACCCGGACGAGGTCGTGGCGGAGGCGCTCGGCCGCGCCCGCGATCGCCGGGTCGAGCCGGCCGCCGACGCCGGCCGGTCCGGTGGTGTGGAGGTCGAGGACAGCGCCGGCCAGCAGCGCGTCGAGGTAGAGGTCGGTGAGGAGCGCGTCGGCCGAGGCGGCGTCGCGGTCGAGTGGCATCACCGCTCGCGACCCTCCAGGTCGCGGGCGACGCTCCGGAGCGCCCGGTGGATCAGCACCCGGACCGCACCTTCCGATCTGCCCAGGATGCCTGCGATCTCAGCGGTCGACATCTCCTCCACGAAGCGCAGGACGAGCGCCCGCCGGCGATCTGCGGGCAACCGCCCGACGGCCTGATACGCGGCGCTGGCGTCGTCGCGGGCGGCCGCTCCGGCCTCGATGTCGAGTGGATCGGCGACGAGCGCGGCGGCTTCGAGCGGCGCCTGGGGATGGCGACGCCGACCACGGCGCTGGTTCGCGACCGCGTTCCGGGCGATCTGGAAGAGCCAGACGCGGAACGTCGAGGCGCCATCGCCGTCGGCGGGACGGGCCCGCTCCTCGAACCGTCCAAGGTTCGTCAGCGCCGCGAGGAACGTCCGTTCCGTGGCGTCCTCGGCCTCGTGATGGTCGCCGAGCTCGTAGAACGCGTAGCTGTACACCTGGGCGAGATACCTGCGATAGAGCGCATCGAACGCGAGGGGGTCGCGCTGGGCCGCCTCCACCAGCGGCCGGTCGCGATCGAGATGGGCGACGCGGGCCGAGCGCTCGGCTGGGGCCGACGACGCACGTCCCGGGACGCTCACTCTTCCAAACACCGGTCGAGCCATCGCGTTACACCCCCGCCAGCCGGACGTGGCGGATCTCGCCGACGAACACGTGGCGCTCGGCGTCGGGCTCGGGGTCGGTCGGGGCGGCCACCCGCAGCGCTCCAGTGGCCGCGTCCACGCCGCGGGCGAGGACGGTCTCGGAGGTGCCGTCGGGGGCCACGAGATCGATCCGCCGGCCCGTCGTGACCTGGCGCTCGACCCAGTCGGCGACGTCGAACCGGCCGCCGTGGAGGGCCTCGATCCGGGTCTCCAGCCGGGAGGTGAACGCGTCGAGGAGCAGCGCCGGATCCACCGGCCGCTCGCCCGACGCGGCCCGCAGTGAGGTCATGATCCCGGCCAGCTCGGTCGGGAAGGCGGCCAGCGGCCAGTCGGCGTTCAGCCCGATCCCGACGACGACTCGCGGATCGTCGCTGCCCAGGCCGTCGGTCTCGCCGAGCACGCCGCCCAGCTTCCGGAC
>JBKJOK010000196.1:0-12962 GCA_046595595.1 Candidatus Limnocylindrales bacterium | reverse complement strand
TCATGGCAGCGGGCCCAGGGGCCGACCGGAAGCTTCGAACCAGCAGCACGACGCCGAGGATCAGGCACCACAGGATCGTCCCGAGGATCGACAGGACGCTGAGGACCCACAGGATGTCGGCGTCCGGGCATCCAGGCGCCGCGGCTCTACACCGGCCATCGATACATCGCGGCACGATATAGGCAACCCCCGGGCCGGTCAAGCCACGGTTCCGCAGGGGGCCAACGGGCAGGAGTCAGGTTCGGCACCGGGATCGGTTTCTGCGACCATCTGAGGATCGCGGGCAGGCGTCCATCGGGCGGCAGGCGTAGGCTGGAGCGACGCATTCGACGACGCTCGAGTCACGAGGAACCCCATGGCCGACGACGACATCTTCGGACGGATCAACTCGCTCTCCGACGAGGAGGAGCGTCTCTGGCAGCACGCCGGCGACGGTCACGGCCTGACCGCCGAGGAGCACGAGCGGCTCGAGGCGATCAAGGTCGAGCTCGACCGGGCCTACGATCTGCTCCACCAGCGGGCGGCTCGGCGCGCCGCGGGCCTCGATCCGCGCGACGCCGAACCGCGACCGGCCGAGATCGTCGAGCGCTACCAGCAATAGGGACGGGCCAACCGCCCAGGTGGCGGCAGCACCATTCGCAGGGACGCGGAAGGAGGCCGATTCATGGTCACAAAGGGACTCTGGGTTCCGCTCGAGGCGAAGCCCGACAAGGTCGCCGACGTCCGGGCATTCCTCGAGGGCGGCCGCCCCCTCGTCGAGGACGAGCCGGCCACCACGGCGTGGTTCGCGGTCCAGATCGGACCAACCTCGTTCGCGATCTTCGATGTCTTCCCCGACGAGGCCGGCCGTCAGGCCCACCTCTCGGGCAAGGTCGCCGAGGCGCTGATGGCCCAGGCGCCCGATCTGTTCGCGACGGCGCCGGACATCCAGCAGCTCGACGTGCTCGCCGACAAGCTCCCCGGCTGACGATCGGCTTGCGATCGCGGGTCGGTCAGGCGGGTTCGGTGCTCTCGCGCCGGGCTCGCCTGCCGGCCAGCAGCCCGCTCCGCGGCCCGGCCACCAGGGCGACGAGGAAGAACAGCGTCTCGATCAGGACGATCGATGCGCCCGACGCCAGGTTCAGGTAGAAGCTCACGTACAGGCCGCTGATCGCGGCCACCGACGCGAGCCCGGCAGCCAGGACCATCAGCCGCTCGAAGCGGATGACGAGGAGCTGGGCGGTCGCGGCGGGCGTGACCAGCATCGCAACAACCATCACGATCCCGACCGCCTGGATGCTGACCACGATCGTGACCCCGAGCAGGGCCAGGAGCAGGTACTCCAGGGCGGCCACCGGCAGCCCCGACGCGGCCGCCCCGAGCGGATCGAAGGTCGCGAAGAGCAGCTCCTTGCGGATCAAGATGACGACGACGAGGACGACGACCCCGAGGACCGCGACCTGGACAAGATCGCCGATTCCGATGCCCAGGACGTTGCCCAGCAGATAGCCCAGCAGGTCGGCGACGTAGTTGTCGATCGTCGAGAACAGCAGGATCCCGAGGGCGAAGGTACCCGCGAACAGGACCCCGACCGACGTGTCGAAGCGGAGCCGGCTGCGGCGCGACACGAAGCCGATCGCGAGGGCCGTGCCGACCGAGGCCACGGCCCCGCCGAGGTACAGCGGGATCCCGAGCATGAACGCGATCACGAGGCCCGGAAAGGCCGCGTGGCTGACCGCGTCGCCGATGAAGGCGAGTCCCTTCAGGACGACGAACGTGCCCATCACCGCACACACGATCCCGACCAGGATCGCGGCCGCGAGGCCGCGCTGCATGAAGCCGTAGGCCAGCGGATCGGCCACGAACCCGACGACGTCCATCAGCGGCCGCCTTCGTGGTAGTGCGACTCGTGGCCGGGCGCCTGGTCATGGTGGTGGGCGTCATCGAGGACGAGGCGGCCGCCGTCGTCGCCGGGCAGGACGAGGACGTGGCCGCCGTACGTGTCGGACAGCAGCTGCCGGTCGAGGACCATCGCGGCCGGGCCGGTGGCCACGATCCGGCCGTTGACGAAAGCCGCCTGATGGAAGCGCTGCGCGGCGCAGATCAGGTCGTGGGTCGAGGCGATGACCGTCTTGCCGGCCCGCGCCTCCGCCTCCAGGACATCCATCAGCTCCTCTTGGGTCGTGGCGTCGACGCCGGTCACCGGCTCGTCGAGGAGGTAGAGGTCCGGTTCCGCGGCGATCGCCCGGGCGAGGAAGACGCGCCGACGCTGGCCGCCGGACAAGGCCCCGATCTGGCGATTCGTCGCGGCGCCCATCCCGACGGTCTCGAGCGCCGCCGCGACCCGCTCGCGGTCGACCCGGCCGGGCCGCCGCCCGAACCCGAGCCGCGGATAGCGGCCCATCATCGCCACCTCGCCGACGGTCACCGGAAAGTCCCAGTCGACGGCCTCGGCCTGGGGGACGTAGGCCACGGACTTCGCCTCGACGCCGGGCGCCGCGCCGAGGACCGAGATCGTGCCGCTGTCGGGGCGGAGGAGTCCCGCGATCAGCTTCAGGAGGGTGCTCTTTCCGGCGCCGTTCGGGCCGATGACCGCGAGCAGCGAGCCGGCCGAGACCGTCAGGCTGACGTCGGCCAGGGCGACCCGCCGGCCGTAGCCCGCGGTCACGTGATCCAGGATGACCGTGGGCTCGGCGGCCGTGACGGGCAGGCCGGCGCCAGTTGCGCTGACGACGAGCGGAGTGGTCGGCGACGAGATCATCGGAGAGCCTCCACGATCTGGCGGACGTTCCAGCGCATCAGCCCCGGATAGGTGTCAGCGGGCGCGGGGCCCAGCGCATCGTTGTAGAGGGTCGTCACGACCCGATCGACGCCGGCCTCGTCGGCCAGGGTCTGGGCAAGCTTCGGGTTGAACTGGGCCTCCGAGAAGACCGCCTTCACCCCCGTCGCCTTGACCTGCTCGACGAGCGCCGCGAGCTCGGCCGCGTTCGGCTCCTGGCCGACGTTGGCGACGACGACTCCCACCAGCTCGAAGCCGAAGTGCCGCGCGAAGTACGGGAAGGCATCGTGGAACGTGACGAGCTTGCGGTCCGCGGCCGGGATCGTGGCCACCTCGGAGGTCAGGTCGGCATCGAGGGCGTCGAGCTCGGCGGCGTAGACCGCGGCGTTCGCCTCGAAGCGCGCCACGTCGGCCGGAGCAGCCGCCCCGAGGGCGGCCACGATCCGCGGCAGGTAGCCGTTCCGGACGATCGTGGGGTCGAGCCAGAAGTGGGGGTTCGGCTCGCCATCGACGTCGATCGTCGGCAGGCCCTCGCCGAGCACGAGCCGCGCTGTGTCGCCGCCTCCGCCCGATGCCAGGAGCCGATTCAGGAAGTCGTCGAGACCAACGCCGTTCGAGATGATCAGCGCCGCATCGGCGAGGTTGCGAGCGTCGTCGGGCTTGGCTTCGTAGTCCTCCGGGCCGACGCCGGCGGGAACAATCGAGCGGACGTCCGTCCGCGAGCCACCGACCGAGCGGACGATGTCGGCAAGGACGGTGGTCGTGGTCACGACCCGGAGGGCGTCGCCATCGGGGGCCGGTGCGCCGGACGCGAGTCGGGTCGGCCCGGGATCGGTACAGCCGACGACCACCAGTGCGGCCACGAGGACCGCCCCGGCCAGCGCCAAACCGGTGCGACCTGGTCTCATCTCTCGGAGCACCGATCCGCGGCCGTGGGCTGGCATCGTCGTCAGGCCTCGGTCCGGGCAAGGCAGTGCCGGCAGAGCCCGAACAGCTCGAGCCGATGGGTGTCGATCCGGAAGCCGCTCTGGCGCTCGATCTCGCGAACGGCGCCGGTCAGGCCGGCGTCATCGACCTCGGCGGTCCGCCCGCAGCGGGAGCACACGACGTGATGGTGGTGGGCCGGGGCGCAGGGAACGTAGGCGTGCTCGCCACTCGGCAAGTCGAGGCGCTCGACCACGCCGAGCTCGATCAGCAGGTCCAGCGCCCGGAACAGCGTCGCGCGGCTGATCCCGAGCCGCCGATCGCGCGCCGCCGCAGCCAGGTCGGACGCCGTGAAGTGACCGTCGTGCGTCGAGATCAGGTCGGCCACGGCAAGGCGCGGCGCGGTCAGGCGGTATCCGGCATTGCCGAGGGCGGAAACGATCGGATTGATGGCGGCCATTCCGGGAGGATAGTCGGATCCAGCCGACTTGTCGAGACTGAGTCTCAACTGACTCTCGGCACCGGTCAGCGAGTCAGGGTCACCTTGGTCAGGCCTGGCGGGGCGTCGGGGTCCAGGCCGCGCCGGCGGGCGACGGCCTCGGCGAGAAGCTGGCCGGGCAGGATCATGGCCAGCGAGGCAAGGGCCGCGGGGAGGTCGGCCGGCAGGGGCAAGCGGATCACCTGGTCCGGATCCGCTGCGCCCACCGTTGCGCCCGAACCCGACGTGGCCCCGAGATCCGCCCCACCGACCACCCACGGTCGACTCCCGGTCGCCCGGGCGGCGACGATCCCCTCGTCGACGAGCGGACCCATCGCCCCGTCCGGGCGGATCGCGAGAACCGGGATGCCGGCGCTGCTCAGGACGACGGGCCCGTGGCTGAAGTCGGCCGACGAGTAGCCCTCGGCGAACAGGCGGCCGGTCTCCTTCAACTTCAGGGCCGTCTCGAGCGCCGTCGCGAACTCGTACCCGCGACCGATCACGATCGACCGCTCCGATGTCGCGAACTGCTCAACGATCGGGGCATCGTCATGGACCGCGCCCGCGGCCACGTCGAGGGCCCGGCGGAGCACGTCCGGCATGCGTGGCAGCGCCGCGGCCAGCTCGGCCCGTGGCGAGAGCGCCGCGACGAGCGCGATCCCGGCCGCGACCTGAGCGACGTACGACTTCGTGGCCGCGACCGAGCGCTCCTCCCCGGCTCGGCAGTCGATCACGTGCTCGGCTGCGCTCGCCAGCGGCGACCGGGCGTCGTTGACGATCGCCACCGTCAGCGCCCCGCCCGCCCGCGCCGCCGCCAGAACCGCGACCAGGTCCGGCGACCGGCCCGATTGGGACACGGCGATCACCAGACCGCCCCGCCAGCGCAGCTCGGCGCCATAGATCGTGACCGTCGAGGGCGCCGCCATGCCGGCCGGGATCCCGAGCTCGGCCTCGATCAGGTAGCGCAGGTGAATCGCCGCATGGTCCGACGTCCCGCGGGCGAGGAGGCTCACCCAGCCGGGGTCGGCGGCCCGGATCGCGCCGGCCGCCGCCGCCACTTCGGGCCCGCTCTCGGCGAGGAATCGGGCCACGACGCCCGGGATCGCGTCGATTTCCTGACGCATCAGGGTCGGCGCGACGGCGTGCGGTCGGCGATCAGGCATTGCCCGAGAGCGTACGGGATCGGGCGACCCATCGGCGGGAGCGCGGCCGGCGCGGGCGGCGCTCCACGACTGGAACGCCACAGGCGGGGTTGTCACGTCGTCGTAAGGGTCCACGCACCCGGCGACTCCTGCGCCGGTCAGCATCCGATGGCATCCTTCGCCAGACGAGCCCCTCCCCTGTCCCCGGAGTACCACGTGCACGACGCCCCTCGCGCGGAGCGCCGCCCGACCCGCGCCATCCCCGCCCGGACCTCGCCCTCGGCGGCCGGCTGGATCGCCCTCGCGATCTGGGCCATCTTCGCGATCCTCGCCGCCCTGCTCACGGTCGGCGTCGTGTCGGCTTTCTCGAAGTACACCGAGGGCCTGCCGTCCCTGGCCGAGCTCGACAAGATCAGCTTCGCCGAGCAGTCGGTGATCACCGACCGAACGGGCAAGATCGAGCTCGCCCGATTCGGCGGCGAGAAGCGCGAGATCGTCGCGTTCGAGGACATCCCGCCGATCATCATCGACGCCCAGACCGCCATCGAGGACAAGACGTTTTGGGACAACTCGGGCTTCGACCCGGTCGCGATCGCGGCCGCGGCCTTCGACAGCCTGCGCGGCAACAGCCGGGGAGCGTCGACGATCACTCAGCAGCTCGTCCGCCAGCGCCTGCTCGATCCGGCCCTCGTCCAGGACCCGAAGCGCCAAGCCGAGCGGAAGATCAAGGAGATCGTCCAGTCGATCCGCCTGACCGAGGCCTATCCCGGGATCGAGGGCAAGCAGAAGATCATTGCCGCCTACCTGAACCAGAACTACTACGGCAACCAGTCGTACGGCGTCTTCGCCGCCGCCAAGTCGTACTTCGGGGTGAAGACGCTCGACGAGGTGACGCCGGCCCAGGCCGCGATCCTCGCCGGGCTCGTGAAGTCACCTTCCAACTACGACCTCGTCCGGAATGCGGTCGAGGAATGCGTCGAGCCGAGCCCGGACGACACGCCCGAGGCGTGCGCCTCTGCGAAGGGCACGAAGCTCGTCGTCCCGCCGGACGCCACCATCGTTCAGCGCCGAAATCAGATCCTCGAGCTCCTCGCGGACGGCCGGACCACGCTGTCGAAGGACGAGTTCAGCCCCGACGAGCTGCGCGCCGCCCAGACCGAGCCGGTCCTCGTCGCCAAGCAGACCACGCCGCGCTGGGTGGCCCCGCACTTCGTGTGGGCGGTCCAGAAGGAGCTCTCCACGAAGCTCTGCGGCGAGGTCGACGGCAGTTGCCAGGCCCTCGAGGCCGGCGGGCTCCGGATCACCACGACGCTCGACGCGCGACTCCAGGCCATCGCCGAGAAGTGGGTCAAGGCCGCGGCCGTCGTCCCGAACTCGAAAAACCCCGAAGCGCTGGCCAGGACCCTCAAGATCCCCGGTGGGTACACGTCGTGGATGAAGAACCTGCGGGGCAAGGACATCAAGAACGGGGCGATCGTGGCCCTCGACTACCAGACCGGTCAGCTGATCGCGTACGTCGGCAGCGCCGACTACTACGCGGCCAAGAGCACGCCCCAGTTCCAGGCGAAGTACGACGTCGTCGGCAGCGGCTTCCGTCAGCCCGGTTCGGCGTTCAAGCCGTTCAACTACCTGACCGGGATCGACGACGGGACGATGACCGCCGGCACGATGTTCATGGATACGGGCACGGACTTCGGTGGCGGCTACGCCCCCGGCGATGCCGACAACCGGGAGCGCGGTCCGGTCCGGATCCGGTCAGCCCTCCAGTTCTCGCTGAACATCCCGTCCGTGAAGGCCGCCCAGATCAACAGCCCGGACCACGTCTTCACCCGGGCCCAGGAGTTCGGGATGACGTTCCAGTCGGAGACGACGAACGCCGGCCTGTCGATCGCCCTCGGCGTCCAGGAGGTCCGGCCGGTCGATCTCGTGACGGCCTACGGGACGCTCGCCAACGGGGGCCGGAAGATGGGCCACACGACAATCCTGAGCGTGACGGACCAGTCCGGGGCCCCTGTGATCCCGCCGTGGACACAGACCGAGGGCGAGCAGGTCGCCAAGCCGCAGTCCGCCTACATCGTGACCGACATCCTGGCCGGCAACACGAACTCGCGGGTCAACCCGTTCTGGGGCAAGTTCGCGATCACCGGGCCTGACAAGGCGCGTCGGCCGGCAACCCTCAAGACCGGCACGAACAACGACGCCAAGGACCTCAACGCCTACGGCTTCATCGCCGCGCCGACCGAGGATGGTCGAGCGGGCGGCGAGTACGCCCTGGCCGTCGGCGCCTGGAACGGCAACAGCGACAACACCGTCGTCTCGCCCAAGAAGCCGGTCTTCTCGATCGAGGTCACCACCTTCGTCTGGCAAGGCTTCCTCCAGGAGGCAACCGACAAGTGGGCGGTCAATGACTTCGTCCGGCCCGAGGGCCTCAGCCGGGTGAAGATCGATGCGTTCACCGGACTCCAGCCGCGGACCGGCAGCCCGACCGTGGACGAGTGGTTTCTGCCCGGCACCGAGCCCCAGGCGTCCGTCCCCGAGGGTGCCTGCGGCCAGGCCGTCCTCGAGCTGCCGGGCATCTTCGAGGCGAAGTACAAGAACTGGCTGTCGGCCGACCTCGACTGGCTGAACCGCGCGAAACGCGGTCCGGGCACCGTCGGCGGCGTCAACCGCGACCCGGCCATCTTCTTCTACGACGGCTCATTCACGCCGTATGGCAAGTCGTGGGGCGCCCTGGTCGAGGGCCGCGGCTGCACCCTGCCGAGCCCGTCGGTCACCTGCTATCCGGTCCCGACGCCGGATCCGAGCGGTCTCGTGCCCTCGTTCGAGGTGCCGTCGGCCGACCCCTCGGCAAACGTCATCTACGAACCCTGTCCCACGCCGAGCAGCCTGCCGAGCGCGTCCCCGAGTCCGTCGGCGGAGGTGTCCGTGCCACCCTCGGCCGAGGTCACCCCGCCGCCCACGCCCGAGCCCACGCAGCAACCGACTCCGCCGCCGAAGCCGACGCCCAGCCCGACGCCGTCGGCCGCGCCGTCGGCCGCCGCCGCTGGCGCGAGCGACCCGGTTTCCAGCACCCGTCCCTGACCCGGGTACCGGGGTGAGCACCGCGAAGGAAGCGATCCGCACGATCGACCTGAACGCCGACGTCGGTGAGTCCCTCGGGCCATGGCCGATGGGCATCGACGAGGCTCTGGTGCCGCTCGTCAGCAGCGTGAACATCGCCTGCGGCGCGCACGCCGGCGATCCGGCGACGATCCTCCGGACGGCGGTCCTCGCCGCGAAGCATCGGGTCGCCGTCGGCGCCCACCCGGGCTATCCGGACCTGGTCGGATTCGGGCGGCGCGATCTCGAGATGTCCGCCGCGGACCTGCGGGCGTCCGTGATTGTCCAGGTCGGGGCCGTCCAGGCGGCAGCGCGCGTGGCCGGGACGGTGATCCGCCATGTCAAGCCCCACGGCGCCCTGTACAACCGCTCGGCCCGCGATCCCGTGGTCGCGGCGACGATCGCGGGCGCCGTCCGCGATGTCGGTCCGGCCCTCATGCTCGTCGGGCTCGCCGGCTCCGCGTCCGTTGCGGCAGGCCGCGCTGCGAAGCTCGCGGTCGCCGACGAGGCGTTCGCGGACCGCCGCTACGAACCGGACGGATCCCTTCGCTCGCGGCTGCTGCCGGGCGCCCTCCTCGACCCCGACGAGGCGGCCAAGCAGGCGGTCTCGATCGCCCGCGACGGGACGGTGACCACCGGCGACGGGACGACGATCGCGGTTCGCGCCGACACGATCTGCATCCACAGCGACAGCCCGGGCGCGCTCGAGATCGCCGAGGCGGTGGTCAAGGCCCTCGGCTCGGCCGGGTTCCGGATCGCCCATCGGGTCGATGCCTGAACCGGAGTCCCGGCGCATGGCGCCGGTCGTCGCGCCGTTCGGCGATGCGGCGGTCCTCGTGACGATCGGCGACCGGGCGGATCCCGCCGTTGCCGCCCGAGCCCAGGGCCTGGCGGCGGATCTCGATTCGTTGCGGGCGGACGGCGGGTTCGGCCGGGCGGTGCCGGCCCACGCGAGCGTGCTCGTGCCCTTCGATCCGTTCGTGGTCGGCCTCGAGGACGCGCTGGCCACGATCCGCCAGCGGGCGGCAACGAGCGAGGACCGATCCGGGCGAGCCGGCCGGGGTGAGTCGACCCCGGGCGGGACATCGATCGACATCTCCGTCCGCTACGGCGGGCTGGACGGTCCCGATCTCGACGAGGTCGCGGCGACACTCGGCCTCACCCCTGCGGACGTGATCGAGCTCCACGCCGGGGCGACGTACCGGGTCCTGTTCCTCGGCTTCGCGCCCGGCTTCGCATACCTGGGCGGGCTGCCGCCGGCGCTTGCCACGCCTCGTCGCCCCAGCCCGCGCGAGCGCGTCGCGGCGGGCAGCGTCGGGATCGCCGGGGAGCAGACCGCGGTCTATCCGATTGCGATGCCCGGCGGCTGGCAGCTGATCGGTCGGACCGACGTGCGCCTGTTCGATCCCGTTCTCCCCGAACCGGCCCTGCTCCGGCCCGGGGCGGTCGTCCGCTTCGTCCCGACGCGATGACGCTCGACGTCGTCGAGGGCGGTCTGCTCACGACGGTCCAGGACGCGGGCCGGGCCGACTGGATGCACCTCGGCGTGCCACGATCGGGCCCGGCCGATGCGACGAGCCTTGCGATCGCGAACCTGCTCGCCGGCAACGAGACGGGCGCGGCGGCGCTCGAGCTGACCTTCACGGGACCGACGCTCGCCGTCTCCGCACCGATCACGATCGCCCTCGCTGGTGCGGACCTCGGCGCCCGGATCCGCGGCGGGCGACGGCTCCATCCCGGCCGCAACCATCGGCTCGCTGCCGGCGACGTCGTCGAGATCCCGGGCGATCCGGCCGCCGCGCCTTCGAGTGCCGCCCGGGCCTACCTCGCGCTGACTGGTGGAATCGACGTGCCGATCATTCTCGGGTCGCGCTCCACGTGCCTGGCCGGTGCGTTCGGCGGGTTCGAGGGCCGTCAGCTCCGGGCCGGCGACCGCCTGTCCGCCGCTCGCGACCGGGGCGATGTCGTGGGCCGCATCACGCCGGAGCTCGTGTGGCCGGTCCGGGCTGCCGATTCGTCCCGATCCGCGGGCGAGCCCGTGCTCCGCGTCCTGGCCACGAACCAGCGGGGCATGGACGCCGTGATCGCGCGTTCGTGGCGGGTCAGCGCTGCGGCGGATCGGGTCGGGATCCGGCTCGACCTGGACGACGCGCGCGGCGACCTGCCGATCGGTGTCGGCGGCGAGGCGCTGACACATGGCGTGATCCAGGGGGCGATCCAGGTGCCACCCGACGGCCGGCCGATCCTCCTCGGCCCGGATCACCAGACGACCGGCGGGTACACGGTGGTCGGGGTCGTGATCAGCGCGGACCTGCCGATCCTCGGCCAGCTCCGGCCCGGTGCCCGGGTCCGCCTGACGGCGACGGACGCCGCGTCGGCCGAGGCTGCCCTGGCTGATCGTCGAGTGACCTTGCTGGCGGGCATGGCGGCACTCCGCGATGGCGCCGGTTGGGACGCCCTCGTCGACACGGCCGGTGGTTGAGGTGACCGCTCCGAGCGCGCATCGTGGGATCGTCCACGCGCGTCCGACATCCGGGCGTCATCGTTGCGACGAACACTGTTCGAGATGAGCGACACGACCCTCCCCCGACCGCGTCCCCTCGACGGCCGCCCGCCGAGCGGCACCCCGGCCGTCACGCCTGCCGGCGCCGGGTCCCGCGCCCGCTACCGGCCCCCGCTCGCGGGTGCCCTCGGCGCGATTGCCGGAATCGGGCTGTCCGAGCTCGTGGCGGGCGTGCTCGGCGCCCCGTCGCTCCTCGCCTCGATCGGCGCGTTCGTGATCGACAACCAGCCGGCCGGGGCCAAGGACGTCGCGGTCACCCTGTTCGGGACCAGCGACAAGCTCGCATTCGAGATCCTGATCATCCTGATCGCAGCCCTCGTCGGCGCGGGCCTCGGCGTGCTGGCGGTTCGGCGCTCGTTCGCCCTGTCCGCGGCCGGCTTCGGCGCCTTCGCGATCGCCGGCTTCTTCGCCAGCCTCCGCTCGCCCGCGGCTGCACCGACGACCGCGATGATCGTGGCCCTCGTTGCCGCCGTCGTCGGCGTCCAGGTGATGTCGTTCCTGCTTCGGGCCGCCGGGGCGGGGATCGGCCCGAGCGGCAGTCCGGCCGCGGTCGTCATGCCAGACTGGTCCCGGCGCGGGTTCCTCATCCAGGCCGGTGCGGTCGCCGTCGTCTCGACCGCGGCGGGCCTCATCGGCCGGCGCCTGCTCGAGGGCCCGGCTGCGTCCGGCGGCGCGGCCGTCCCCCTGCCGGGCGCGACCGAGACCGCCTCGATCCCGGCCGGCGCGGAGCTGACCGAAACGGGACTCAGCCCGCTCGTCGTCCCGAACGAGAGCTTCTACCGCATCGACACGGCGCTCATCACGCCCAACGTCGACGCGGCGAGCTGGAGACTCCGGATCCACGGCCTCGTCGACCGCGAGATCAGCCTGACCTACGCCGACCTCGCGGAGCTGCCGCTGTTCGAGCAGTACGTGACGATCGCCTGCGTGAGTAACGAGGTCGGGGGAAACCTCGTCGGCAACGCGAAGTGGACGGGGGTCCGGCTGCGCGACGTGCTCGCGATCGCCGGCGTCCAGGCCTCGGCGACGCAGCTGGTCGGGCGATCCGTGGATGGCTGGACCGCCGGGATGCCGACCGCGTGGATCATGGACGACAGCCGTGAGCCGATGATCGCCCTGAAAATGAACGACGAGCCGCTCCCCCGGATCCACGGCTTCCCGGCCCGCCTGATCATCCCCGGGCTGTACGGCTATGTGTCGGCGACCAAGTGGCTCAGCGAGCTGGAGCTGACGACGCTCGAGGCATTCAACGGCTACTGGATCCCCCTGGGCTGGGCCAAGGACGGCCCGATCCTGACCCAGTCGCGGATCGACACGCCGCGCAACGGCACCTCGGTCGCCGCCGGCCGGGTCGCGATCGCGGGCGTCGCATGGGCGCCGGACCGGGGGATCGCCAGGGTCGAGGTCGCGATCGACGGCGTCTGGCAGGATGCCAAGCTCACGACCCCGATCTCCGACGCGACCTGGGTCCAGTGGCTCGTCGCCTGGGACGCAACGCCCGGCAGCCACGCGATCGTGGTCCGGGCGACCGACGGCTCCGGCGCCGTCCAGACCGCCGAGCGGACGCCGCCGGCCCCGGACGGCGCCCGCGGCAACCACGCCATCGAGGTGTCGGTCGGGTAGTGCGTCAGCGGCGCGCCGAACGATCTCAGGCTATTGTCCGTCGATGCCCCGCCGACTCTTCTCCTTCGATCCCCCTGATCGTTTCATCGCCGGCACCGTCGGCCAGCCCGGCAACCGGACGTTCTTCCTCCAGGCCAGGCGGGCCGGCCAGATCGTGTCGGTCGTGCTCGAGAAGGTCCAGGTCGCCGTCCTCGCCGAACGTCTCGGGGTCCTCCTCGACGAGCTCGAGGCCCGCGGCGTCACGGCGGCCGTCGAGGGTGTGATGACCGACACGGGGCCCCTCGACGAGCCGATCAACGAGACCTTCCGGGCCACGACCCTGACCCTCGGCTGGGACGGGGACACGGAGCAGATCCTCGTCGAGGCGCGCGCCGA
>JBKJOK010000095.1:0-3197 GCA_046595595.1 Candidatus Limnocylindrales bacterium | reverse complement strand
CCCGTGGCCAACCGGTCGGCCGCGACGGTCCTCCGCCAGGGCGTCGCCCACGTGCCCGAGGATCGGGCCTCGGTCGGCAGCGCCCCGAACCTGTCGCTGACCGACAACCTGATCATGAAGCGCTATCGCGACGCCCCGGTGGCCCGCGGCTGGCTTGTCGACGACGCTTCCGCGCGAACCCTCGCCGACGGCCTGCGGGAGACGTACCGGATCGCCGCCCCGACCGTCGATACCCAGGTCCGCTTGCTCTCGGGCGGCAATCTCCAGCGGGCGATCCTGGCCCGCGAGATCGAGACCCGGCCCGGCCTCCTGGTGGCGGTCCAGCCGACCCGCGGCCTGGACGTCGGGGCGATCGAGTCGGTCCACCGCCTGCTCCTCGAGATGCGCTCGAAGGGCGCCGCGATCCTGCTGATCTCCGAGGAGCTCGAAGAGATCCTCGCCCTGGCCGACCGGGTGGACGTGATGTACGAGGGCCGGATCGTCGGCTCGATGCCCGTCGCCGAGGCGGAGATCGGCCGGATCGGGCTGCTGATGACCGGCGGCGACGACGACACCGGATCGCGCGCCGCGACCCCGACCGCGGTCACCGGATGAACGTCCGCCTCGAGCCCCGGACCGCGACCCCGGGCTGGCTGTCACCGGCGATCACCCTCGGCGCCGTGGTCGTCGCCCTGGTCATCTCGGGGGCGATCATCGCCGTCGTCGGCGGCGACCCGGTCCGCTCCTACCTCCACATCCTCGGGGCATCCTTCGGCAGCGTCGGCGTGCTGTCCGACACGCTCGTCAAGGCGACGCCCCTGATCCTCACCGGCCTCGCCTGCGCGCTCGCCTTCCGGATGCGCCTGTGGAACATCGGGGCGGAGGGCCAGTTCCTTCTCGGGGCGTGGGGCGCCAGCGCGGTGGTCCTGTTTCCGCTCGTGCCGGCCGGTCTGCCGGGGATCGTCCTGATCCCGCTGATGATGCTGGCCGGGATGGCCGCCGGCGGGTTGTGGGGCCTGATCCCGGGTGTCCTCCGGGCGCGACTCGGGGTCAACGAGATCATCGCGACCCTGATGCTCAACTACATCGCCCTGTTCTGGATCCAGTTCTGGGTCTTCGGGCCGTGGAGCGAGGGCGGGTTCCAGCAGACGGAGCCGTTTCCCGAGGCGGCGTGGCTGCCGCGCCTCACGGACCTCGCCGACGTCGTGCCCGCGTTCGGCGGCCTGACGGTCCACCTCGGGCTGCTGTTCGGGCTCGTCGCGGCGGGGCTGCTCTGGCTGTTCCTCGAGCGCTCGCGGTTCGGCTACGAGATCCGGCTGATCGGTGACAGCCCGCGCGCCGCGCGTTACGCCGGCATCGACATCGGTCGCCGGCTGGTGATCGTGTTCGCGATCTCGGGCGCGCTCGCCGGCCTCGCCGGGATGTCGGAGGTCAACGGCACCGTCCATCGCCTCCAGGACCACATCTCGCCGGGCTACGGCTTCACGGCGGTCATCGTGGCCTACCTCGCGAAGTTCCGGCCGGGTCGGGTGATCGTGGCCGCGATCCTGTTCGGAGCGCTGATCCTGGCCGGCCGCGAGATCCAGCCGTCGGGCGTGCCGTCGATGATTCAGGGAATCATCCTCTTCACCCTGATCGTGGGCGACGTCCTGGTCCGCTACCGGATCCGGATCGATCGTGGCGGTGGGGCGCCGATCGCACCCGCGCCGTCCGCGCCCCCGGCCGTCGCGCCACCTTCGCTCCCGACGCCGACGCCGACCACGGAGGCCGGCTGATGGACCTGGGGCTGATCGCTGCCGCCGGGATCGCCACCGGGACTGTGCTCCTGTTCGCCGCGATCGGCGAGATCTTCGCCGAGCGGGCGGGCGTCCTGAACCTCGGCGTCGAGGGCATGATGCTGATGGGGGCAGTGGCCGGGTTCTCGGTCACGGGCACGACTGGCAACCCGTTTATCGGCGTCGCCGCCGCGCTTCTCGTCGGCGGGCTGTTCGGCCTGCTCCACGGCGTCGTCACGATCCACCTCCGGGCGGATCAGGTCGTGTCCGGCCTGGCCCTGACGTTCCTCGGGACGGGGCTCGCCCGGGTTCTCGGCGAGGGTCTGACGAACACGAACGTCGAGCGCCTGCCAGCCCTGACGATCCCGTTGCTGTCCGACATCCCGATCGTCGGCCCGATCGTTTTCCGCGACCAGAGCGTGCTCGTGTATCTCGGCTTTGTGCTCGTGCCGGCCGCGTGGTTCTGGATCGAGCGCACGCGGCCCGGGCTCCATCTTCGCGCGGTCGGCGAAGCGCCTGCCGCCGCCGACGCCCAGGGGATCGGGGTCCACCGGCTGCGCCTCGCGTACGTCGCGTTCGGCGGGATGCTGGCGGGCCTCGCCGGAGCGACGATCACGCTCGCGGTCGCGCCCGGCTGGTTCGGCGACCAGACGGTCAACGGCCGGGGCTGGATCGCGATCGGCCTGGTGATCTTCGCCCGCTGGAACCCGATCCGGGCGGCGTTCGGGGCCTACCTGTTCGCGGCGATCTCGCCGTTCATCCTGGGCCTCCAGGGGGTCCCCACGATCCTCGGCGTCCAGAACCCATTCCTGCCGGGGCGCTCGGCGACGTTCTTCCTCGAGATGCTGCCGTACCTGTTCGTGATCGCGGTCGTGATCCTCGGCTCACGGGCGGCGGCGAGGCGCCGGATCGGGGCGCCGGCTGCGCTCGGGATCCCGTACGTCCGTGGCGAGCGGGGCCACTGAGCCGAGGTCGCGTTCCTCCGAAATCGCACGCCGCAGGAAGTCACTGCCACCCCATCAGGTCCTCCGAAATCGGCGTCCGAAAGCGGACGATCGGCGTGAACGGAGGTGGTCGTCGGCAGCGTTCGATTTCGGACCACCTGAGCGAGCGAGGTGGGCGGAAGGAGGCGGTTGCGACGCGGCGATCGGCCGACGCCGGCTATCCCTCGGTGTCGGGCTCCGTCGCGCGACGGGCGGGCTCGGGGCCGTCCATGACGGGGTCGCCGACCGAGACCTCGCCGACGGACGACTCGCCACCCAGGCCCTGGAGTTCCATCTGGACGAAGCCGCTCGTGTCGAACGCGAGTTGCTGCGCGCCACCGGAGCCACCGTGCTCGGTCGACAGCGGGGCGTATTCGATGATCACCCGCTCGTCGCCCTGGACCAGGCTGTAGACGAGAAGCTGGTCGGGGCGGGTATCGAACTCGAGGTGCTCGAACGA
>JBKJOK010000332.1:0-3788 GCA_046595595.1 Candidatus Limnocylindrales bacterium | reverse complement strand
ACGCCGTCCTCGACGTACTTCAGGAGGAACCCGCCCTCGGCGTCGTCACGGCTGTAGCCGAACGTCATCTGGGTCAGGTCGTTCGTGCCGAAGCTGAAGAAGTCGGCCTCGGTCGCGATCTCATCGGCGGTCAGGGCGCCGCGCGGGACCTCGATCATCGTCCCGAACTTGTAGTCGACCTCGACCCCGCCGGCGGCCTCGCGAACGGCGGTCGCCTCGGCCTCGAGCAGGGCCCGGGTGAAGGCCAGCTCGTTCACGTGGCCGACGAGCGGGATCATGATCTTGGCGATCGGGTTGCCGCCGGCCTTCTTGACGGCGATCTGGGCGTTGAGGATCGCCCGCGTCTGGATCTTCACGAAGTCCGGGATCATCAGCCCGAGCCGGCAGCCGCGCAGGCCGAGCATCGGGTTCTGCTCGTGGAGGCTGCGGATCGTGGCGAGGAGTTCCTTGTCCTCCTCGGACGCCCCGCCCTGCATCTCGGCCCGGGTGACCTTGACGAGCTGCTCCTCGAGGTTCGGCAGGAACTCGTGGAGGGGCGGGTCGATGAGGCGGACGACGACGGGCAGGCCGTCCATCGCCTTGAAGATGCCCTCGAAGTCGCCCTGCTGGAGGACCTCGAGCTTGGCCATCGCGGCGTCGAAGGTCGCGATCGCCTCCTGCTCGTCGGCATTCAGCGTCAGAGCCTGGGCGGTCTTCTCCTCGGAGCTGAGGTGTCCGCCCGACGCGGCCTTGGCCTCAGCCGCGGCCTTGGCGTCGCGGCGGGCCTTCGCTCGGGTCGCCACGCTCGCGACGAGGATCGCGCCACGGACGATGTCGAGCCGATCGCCCTCGCGGAACATGTGCTCGGTCCGACACAGGCCGATGCCGCGCGCGCCGTAGCTCCGGGCCTGGGTCGCCTCCTCGGGCTTGTCGGCGTTCGTCCAGACGGCCATCCGGGAAAAGCCGTCGGCCCAGCCGAGGATCGTCTGGAGCTCGGGCTGGTCCTCGAAGCGCGCCTCGACCGTCGGGATCGCCCCGACGAAGACCTCGCCGGTCGAGCCGTCGACACTGATCCAGTCGCCTTCGCCGAAGCTCAGGCCGCTGTCGGTCGAGCGGGCGCTCTTCGCCCCGTAGTCGACAAGCAGCTCGGCGCAGCCGGCGACGCACGGCTTGCCGATCTGGCGGGCGACGACCGCGGCGTGGGACGTCGCTCCGCCACGGGCGGTCAGGATGCCCTGGGCCACGGCCATGCCGTGGAAGTCGTCGGGCGAGGTCTCGACCCGAACGAGCACGACCTTCTCGCCGCGCCCGACCCACTCGACCGCGACGTCGGCGTCGAACACGGCCTTGCCGACCGCGGCGCCGGGCGACGCGTTGAGGCCCTTCGCAATCCGCTGGGCGCCCTGCCGGGCGCCGGGGTCGAACTGGGCACGCAGGAGCTGGTCGACCTGGGCGGTCTCGATCCGACCGACCGCCTCCTCCTTCGTGATCATCCCGTCGGCGACCATGTCGACCGCGATCTTCACCGCGGCGGCGGCCGTCCGCTTGGCTGAGCGGGTCTGGAGCATGTAGAGCTTGCCGCGCTCGATCGTGAACTCGAGGTCCTGGACGTCGCGGTAGTGGGTCTCGAGCTGCTGGCCGATCCGCTGGAACTCGTCGTAGACCGCGGGCATGTCCTGGGCCATCTGGGAGATCTTCGGCGCTGTCCGGACGCCGGCAACGACGTCCTCTCCCTGGGCGTTGGTGAGGTACTCGCCGTACAGGACGCGCTCGCCCGTATTCGGGTCGCGGGTGAAGGCGACGCCCGTGCCCGAGTCGTCGCCCATGTTGCCGAAGACCATCGTCACGACATTCACGGCCGTGCCGAGATCGTGGGCGATCTTCTGGCTGTCGCGGTAGTCCTTGGCTCGCTTCCCGAACCACGAGGCGAAGACTGCCTTGATCGCGAGATCGAGCTGCTCGTTCGGGTCAGTCGGGAAGTCGCGGCCGGTCTCGGTCTTGACGATCGACTGGTACTCACGGACGAGGGCCTTCAGGTCGTCGACCGTCAGGTCGGTGTCCTTGGCGCCCTCCCCATGGGCCGCCTTGCGCGCCTCGAGCGGATGGTCGAACTCCTCGGCTCGCACATCCAGGACGATTCGCCCGAACATCGCGATGAACCGGCGATAGGCGTCCCAGCCGAACCGCTCGTTGCCGGTCAGGGCGACGAGGCCGTGCAGAGTGTCCTCGTTGAGCCCGAGGTTGAGGACCGTGTCCATCATCCCGGGCATCGAGAACTTGGCGCCGGACCGGACGCTCACGAGGAGTGGGTTGGCAGCATCGCCGAAGCCCTTGCCGGAGCGCTCCTCGACCTGGCGCATGGCGCCGAGCACGTCGTCCCAGAGGCCGTCCGGGAGCTGCTCGCCGGCGGCGAAGTAGTCGTTACAGGCCTCGGTCGTGATCGTGAAACCGGGAGGCGTCGGAAGGCCGGCCTTTGTCATCTCGGCGAGGCCCGCGCCCTTCCCGCCGAGCAGGTCCTTCATCGAGCCGTCGCCCTCGGCCGTCCCCTCGCCCCAGGCGTAGATGTAGCGCTTCGTGGCGCGGTGCTCGCGCTCGGCGGGGGACGTTGCGGTCGTGGCCATCGGGCAGGCTCCTCGGAGTCGTGAACGCCACCCGTGGGCGGCGCGGGGAAACGCATCGCTGCAGGTTGCGATTGTACCCGCGGCCTCGGCCTCATCTCGGTTGCGCACCGGATTCGGTCTTGACATCATCCGCCAGATGTGCAGAATTCGGTCGACCGACCGATATCGGTCGACCGACCGACCTACGAGGATGCCGCGGTGGCGTACCAGATTGAAGGAAGGCTTCTGGAGGTCTGCACGTGATCTCGGCGATCGTGTCCTGGTGAGGACGCGATGCGCAGCCGGACGCGGGTGTCCTCGGGCCGTGGACGAAGCGACGACCTCGCCCGGCCCCGCCCCGTCGGGGCGCGAACGCCACGATGCCGGTCGGACGCGGACCGCGATCCTGGCCGCCGCCCGGACCGTTCTCCTGCAGGAGGGCTACGCGCGCCTCTCGACACGGAGCGTGGCCGAGGCCGCCGACGTTCCGCTCAGCCAGATCCATTACCACTTCGGCTCGAAGCAGCAGCTCATCCTCGCCGTCCTGGCCGCCCAGACGGAGCGTCTGCTCGAGCGGCAGGCCTCGATGTACGCGGGACCCGAACCGCTCTGGGTCCGCTGGGAGCGGGCGTGCGCGTTCCTCGAGGTCGACCTCGAGTCGGGCTATGTCCGGATCCTCCAGGAGCTGATCGCCGCCGGCTGGTCGGATCCGGAGCTGGCGGCATCGGTCCGGGAGCAGATCGGCGGCTGGTTCGACCTGCTGACGACGGTGGTCCAGCGGACGTCGGACGCGATCGGCGGGCTCGAGCCCTTCACGCCGGCCGAGGTGGCCGCCCTGATGGGCATGACCTTCCTCGGCGCGGAGTCCGCGATGCTGCTCGGGATGACCGAGGCGCAACTCCCGGCGCGGGCGGCCCTCGCCAAGGTCGGCGAGGTGATCCGAGCGATCGAGACGAGACACACTGAGGAGGTCCCTGATGGCCACTGAAGCCGGCAGCGTCGCCCGGACGCGAGCGGGCTGGCAGATCGTCAACGCGCTCTGGAGGTTCGCCGATGGCTACCATCCGGCCGGCTGAGGCGGCGCCGGCCGCCGCGCCGCCCGCCGCGCCGCGCGAGCAGTCCCGGGCCCGCTACCCGGACGAAACCGGGTTCATCAAGCGTGCCGACGGGCTCCGCATCTTCTGGGAGAGCTACGGCAGCGGTGATCCG
>JBKJOK010000120.1:0-10413 GCA_046595595.1 Candidatus Limnocylindrales bacterium | reverse complement strand
GGCGACGATCCGCTCGACCGACGCCCACGCCCGGTTTGACGCGCTCGAGCTCGACCCCGCGTTCGATTGGTCAAAGGTCGTCGTCGTCATGGCGGCGGACATCCCCGGCGACAACGTCGTGAGCTCGATCAAGCCCGACCAGCCGATCCTCGTCCCGATCGGTGGCGAGATCCAGCACCATGCGGAGCCGCTGGTGCTCCTGGCAGCGCCGGACAAGGCGACGCTCCGGGCCGCGCGTCATGCCGCGCGCGTCGTGACCTCGCCGCTCCCGCCGGTCTTCGATCCGCTCGTCTCGGACCACGTGTTCGCCGTCTACGAGCTTGCCTCGGGCGATCTGGACGCCGCCTTCGCAGCAGCCGACTTCGTCCTGGAGGGCGAGTACCGCGTGGGCCACCAGGAGCAGCTGTACATCGAGAACAACGCCATGATCGCCGTGCCCTCGGACGACGGCGGGGTCACCGTCCACGGCTCGCTCCAGTGTCCCTACTACGTCCACACGGCGCTGAAGCGGGGCCTCGCCATCGACGACCGACAGGCGCGTGTGGTCCAGGCCGAGACGGGCGGCGGGTTCGGTGGCAAAGGGGAGTACCCGTCGATCATCGCGCTCCACGCGGCCCTCCTGGCCCTCAAGACCGGACGTCCGGTCCGGATGATCTACGACCGCCACGAGGACCTCGCCGCGACCACCAAGCGCCACCCCGCGGTCGTGACCCACCGGACCGGGCTCAAGCTCGACGGCACGCTCGTCGCCCAGGACATCGAGGTCGTGATGGACGGCGGCGCGTATTGCACCCTGACGCCGGTTGTGCTCAGCCGCGGCGCGCTCCACTCCGGTGGGCCATACCGCTGCCCGAACGTCCGGATCCGCGCCCGCGCGACGAGGACCAACACTCCGCCCAACGGCGCGTTCCGCGGCTTCGGGGCTCCCCAGACCGAGTTCGCCGCCGAGGTCCAGCTGGGCCGCGCGGCCGAGGCGCTCGGGATCAGCCCGCTCGAGATCCGCCGCAGGAACCTGTACCGGATCGGCGACGAGACGCCGACCGGCCAGATCCTGAGTGAGAGCGTCGCCGCCGAGGAGGTCCTGGAGCGGGCCGCCGAGGCCGCCGAGTTCGAGGGCGTCGCGGCGCGCACGGCGAAGGCCCGTGGCCGCCGCGACGGCTCGGGCCACGTGCCCGGCTCGCCGTTTCGGACCGGCCGCGACCGGACCGCGTCCGGGATCGGGGTCGCGCTCGCCTTCCACGGCGCCGGGTTCACCGGTTCCGGCGAGGTCAAGCTCGCCAGCGTCGCGTCCCTGGAGCTCGCCGCCGACGGTCGGGTCAGGATCCTGACCGGCTCGACCGAGATGGGCCAGGGGACCAAGACGATCTTCCCGCAGCTCGTCGCCGAGGAACTGGGCCTTGCCGTTGACGACGTGGACATGGCGCCCCAGGACACCGCCCTCGTCCCCGACTCCGGCCC
Source organism: Candidatus Limnocylindrales bacterium (assembly GCA_046595595.1). GTDB lineage: Bacteria > Chloroflexota > Limnocylindria > Limnocylindrales > CSP1-4 > CF-46. Next base: position 8,955 of record JBKJOK010000120.1, on the reverse strand, counting down.
GACGGTCGCGAGCCGGACGGCGATGGTCGTCGGCGGGCTGCTGATCCAGGCCGCGCGCCGGCTGCGCGCGACCGTCGAAGAGCGCAACGGCGGCGCGCCCTTCGCCGACGTGCGTGTGGCCGACGCCGCCGCCCATGGCCCCACCCGAGTCGACCAGCAGTTCGAGCCGTATCCGCACGTCCACTTCGACGACGCGACCTACCGCGGCGACGCCTACCCGGCCTTCGGCTGGGCGGCCTGCGTCGCGAGCGTCGACGTCGATCTCGACAGTGGCGAGGTCACGGTCCGCGACGTGGTCGCCGCCGACGACGTCGGCAAGGTCATCCACCCGGTCCTCGCCGAGGGCCAGGTCGAGGGCGGCACGCTCCAGGCGATCGGCTACGCCACGATCGAGGAGATCAAGCTCCGTGACGGCCGCTACCTCAACGACCGCCTCGCGACGTACATCATCCCGACCGCGCTCGACGCGCCGCGGATCCATACGATCCTGGTCGAGGCGCCGTACAGCGGCGTGCCCCACGGCGCCAAGGGAGTCGGCGAGCTGCCGATGGATGTCGGGGCACCGGCGGTCATCGCCGCGATTCACGACGCGACCGGTGCCTGGATCCACGAGTTGCCCGCGTCGCCGGAGCGGATCCTGGCCGCGCTCGGCGTGATTTCGGCCGCCGCCGCGCCCGCGCCGCACAGCGCGACCGCCGCCGACACGACCTCGGCCGAGCCTGGCGCGGTGGATGCCACGATCGAGGCAGCGATCACCGAGGGCACCGACCCGCGTCCTGACGCCCGGACCGACCCGCAGCCGATGCGCGGCCCGCGCGACCCGGGAGAGCCGCGATGACCGCCTGGCAGTTCAGCGTGAACGGCAACGCGGTCGAGGTCGAGGCGCCCGGAATGCGCCGCCTCCTCGACGTCCTGCGCGAGGAGCTCGCCCTGACCGGCACGAAGGAGGGCTGCGGGGAGGGCGAGTGCGGCGCCTGCACCGTGCTCGTGGATGGCGTGCCGGTCGATTCGTGCCTGGTCCCGGTCTGCCAGGTCGATGGCGCCCGGATCGCCACGGTCGAGGGCCTCGCCGAGCCGTCGCCGGAAGGCCCGGTCCTCGATCCGCTCCAACAGGCGTTCCTCGAGGCCGGCGGCGCCCAGTGCGGGATCTGCACGCCAGGGATGCTGATGGCGGCCCGCGCCTATCTCGATGCCGGCGGGGGCTCTGACGAGGGGCCGATCCGCGAGGCGATCGCGGGCAATCTCTGCCGCTGCACGGGCTACACGAAAATCGTGGATGCGATCGCGATCGCCGCAGGAGGCCGATGATGACGGACCGAGTCGATCTCGAGCAATCCGAGTCCGAGTCCGAGGCGGCCGTGGACGCGGCGGTTGATCGGCAGGCTCTCCTGGACAACGACGAGGACGACATTCCGACCGCGAACGAGTACTCGGTCGCGTTCAGCCCGGGCCAGGTCGCGGTCGGCCTCGCGATCGTTGCCGGGCTCGTCGGCCTCATCGTCCGCCGCCGGCGGCGCACCAAGGGCGGCTGACCCCATGCCCGTCGAGCCACCGATCGCGACGCCATCCTCGCTCGCCGAGGCGTACGCCGTGCTGGCCGGCTCGACGGCCGACGCCCAGGTCACGCCGATCGCCGGTGGCACCGACGTGATGGTCCGGATCACCGGCGAGATCGGACCGCCGCCGACCGCCATGGTCGACCTGTCGCGGCTCGACGAGCTCCGGGGCATCTCGGTGGACGGTGGAGCGGTCGTCCTCGGGGCGCGCACGACGTACACCGAGATCCGCCGATCCGACGCCTGCCGCGAGCACCTGCCGGCACTCGTCTCCGCGGCGGCGACGATCGGCGCCGCCCAGATCCAGAACCGGGGCACGCTCGGCGGCAACATCGCCAACGCGTCGCCGGCCGGAGACACGCTGCCGGTCCTGCTCGCGCTCGATGCCGAGGTCGTCGTCGGCGGGGCGCGCGGCGAGCGGACGATCCCGGTCGCCGACTTCTGGGTCGCGTATCGCCGGACGGCCCTCGCGCCCGACGAGCTGATCCTGCGCATCCGGATCCCGGTCGCCGGCGGCCGCGAGGCTCTGTTCCGGAAGATCGGGACGCGCCGGGCCCAGGCGATCAGCAAGGTCGTGCTGGCGCTCGCATGGCGGGACGGCGGCGGGTCGGGCCGCGCCTGGTCGGACGTCCGGCTGGCCCTCGGCTCGGTCGCCGACCGGCCCATCCGCGCCCGAGCTACCGAGGCGATCCTCGAGGGTGCCGCCCCCACGCCCGAGACGGCCGACGCGGCGGCCGAGGCCCTTGCCGCCGAGATCCACCCGATCGATGACGTCCGCTCGACGGCCAATTATCGCCGCGCGGTGGCGGCCCGGGCCCTTCATCGCATGATCCGCGACGCCGGCGGCTGGTGACGCACGATCGGGACCCTCTCGACGGCGTGCGGCCCGGCGGCCGTCGCTCGTTCTGGCTCCGCGAGGCCCTCGCGGCCGAGTCGCCGTCCCTGGCCACGGACGTCGCCGCGCCGCCCTTCGCCGGCCGCGCCCGGGCGGACGTGGCGATCCTCGGCGGCGGCTACACCGGACTGTGGACCGCGCTCCGGATCCGCGAGCTGGAGCCGGCCGCCCGGGTCGTGATCCTGGAGCAGGACATCTGCGGCGGCGGGCCGTCCGGCAGGAACGGCGGCTTCGTCACCGGCTGGTGGGACGAGCTTGCCGGGCTGATCCGCCAATTCGGGGAGACGGAGGCGCTCCGGTCGGTGCGGGCGCTCGATGGCGCCATCGCGTCGCTCGGGCCGTGGTGCGCGGCGCACGGTGTGGACGCCGGAATCGTCGAGGCGGGATTCGTCCAGGTCAGCGCGGCTCCGTCCCAGGACGATGCCTGGCTCGACTCGACCGAGGCGAGCGCCCGGGTCGGCGCGGGCGATCGCTGGCGGGCGCTGTCGCGCGCGGAGGTCGCCGAGCGGGCTCGGTCGCCCGTGTTCCGAGGCGGCGCGTTCATGCCCCGCGCCGGCACGGTCCAGCCGGCCGCGCTCGCCCGCGGGTTGCGCCGGGTCGCGCTCGAGCAGGGGATCGTCATCCACGAGCGGACGACCGCGACGATGCCGGGCGACGCTCCGCGGCGTCACGGGGGATGGGGGCGCGGTCCCGTCGAGATCGCGACCACGGCCGCGGAGTGCCCGGGCGTCCTCGAGGCCGACCAGGTCGTCGTGGCCACCAATGCGTGGGCCGCCGCCTGGCGACCGCTGGCCGGTCGGCTTCTCAACTGGTCGAGCTACATCGTCCTGACCGAGCCGATCCCGGAGCGCCTGGCCGAGATCGGTTGGACCGGCGGCGAGGGGATCGCCGACGCGCGCTTCACCCTGCATTACGCGCGGACCACCGCCGACGGCCGGATCGCCCTCGGCGGCGGCGGCGGCCGGGCGGGCTGGGGCGGTCGGATCGGGCGGGCGTTCACTCACGATGGCGCGTCCGCCCGGCGCGCCGCCGAGGGCCTCCGGCGCTGGTTTCCGAGCCTGGCTGGCGTCCGGATCGAGGACGCCTGGGGCGGCCCGATCGACATCACCGACGACCACCGGCCGTGGTTCGCGACGCGGCCCGGCGGCCGGATCCATCATGGCCTCGGCTACAGCGGCAACGGCGTCGCGCCGGCGATCCTGGGCGGTCGGATCCTGGCGGCGCTCGCGACCGGCCGGGCCCGCGACGACGAGGACGCGAGCCTGCCCATCGTCGGTGACGGGGCGACCCCGCGCGCGTTCCCGCCGGAGCCGTTGCGCGGCGCCGGCGCCCGGATCTTCCGGGCCGCGATGGTCCGTCGCGAGGCGGCAGAAGAGGCCGGGCGGCGGCCCTCGCGAGTCATTCGCGAGATCACCCGGGTCCCACGCCGCCTCGGCTACCACCTCGGGCCGGAATGACGCGCGGCGTCACCGAGATCCCACGTTGATCCGCGCTCGCTAGGATGGCCCGATGATCGAGATCCAGGGTCCACCGATCCCGTCCGTCCACGACATCGTGACGCCCGCTGCGCTCGCGTTCCTCGCCGATCTCCAGGCGACGTTCGGTCCTCGTCGGGAAGCGCTTCTCCAGGCCCGGCGCGACCGGCAGGCCGCGATCGACGCGGGCGACGACCTCGACTTCGACCCGGCGACGGCCGACGTCCGGGCGGGTGACTGGACCGTGCCGGCCGCGCCCGCCGACCTCGATGACCGGCGGGTCGAGATCACCGGTCCGGCCGAGCCAAAGATGATGATCAACGCGCTGAACTCGGGCGCCCGGGTCTTCATGGCCGACCTTGAGGACGCGCTCAGCCCGACGTGGACGAACGTGATCGGCGGCCAGGTCGCGCTGCGCGACGCGGTCCGCGGCGAGCTCACGTTCACGAGTCCCGAGGGCAAGGCGTACCGGGTCGGGGAGCGGCCCGCCCAGCTCGTCGTCCGGCCACGTGGCTGGCACCTCGAGGAGCGCCATCTCACGCTCGACGGCCGGCCCCTCAGCGCGTCGCTGGTCGACGCCGGGTTGTACCTGTTCCACAACGGCGCGGAGCGCGTCCGGCGCGGGACGGCACCCTACTTCTACCTGCCGAAGCTCCAATCGGCCGCCGAGGCGGCGCTCTGGCGCGACGTCTTCGCCCGCGCCGAGGAGCGGCTCGGCATCCCGGCCGGCTCGGTCCGGACCACCGTCCTGATCGAGACGATCCACGCAGCCTTCGCGATGGACGAGATCCTCCATGCGCTTGGCCCGTACGCGGCCGGCCTGAACGCCGGCCGCTGGGACTACCTGTTCAGCTGCATCAAGACGTTCCGCGGCCGGCCGGACCGGATCCTGCCGGAGCGCGCCCAACTGACGATGACGACGCCGTTCATGCGGGCCTACACGGAGCTGCTCGTCCGGACGTGCCACCGCCGCGGTGCACACGCGATCGGCGGGATGGCCGCGTTCATCCCGTCGCGCCGGGACCCGGTGGTCAACGACGCGGCGATGACCAGGGTCCGCGCGGACAAGGAGCGCGAGTCGCGCGACGGGTTCGACGGGACGTGGGTCGCCCATCCGGACCTCGTGCCACTCGCGACGAAGATCTTCGACGGGGTGCTCGGCGATCGGCCGCACCAGAAGTCGCGCGGCCGGGATGAGGTCCACGTGTCGGCCGCGCAGCTCCTGGACTTCGCGGTCCCGGGCGGCCGCGTCACGGAGCAGGGCGTCCGTGTGAACGTGTCGGTCGCGCTCCAGTACCTCGACGCCTGGCTGGCCGGCAACGGCGCGGCGGCCATCAACAATCTGATGGAGGACGCCGCGACGGCCGAGATCTCGCGCTCGCAGCTCTGGCAGTGGCGGGTCGGCGGGGCGCAGATGGAGGACGGCCGGTTCGTGACCGGCGGTCTGTACAGCACGATCCGCGACGAGGAGCTGGCCGCGCTCGGCGGGCCGGGCGCTGGCAACGGCCACCTGGGAGACGCCGCGGAGCTCCTCGACGGTCTGGTCCTCGACGACATGTTCACCGAGTTCCTGACGCTCCCGGCGGGCGTGCTGCTGGACTGACGGCCCGAGGGTCGGCGCGCCGCTTGGGCGCGACGTGTGTCGCAAACCTGCAACGCGTCGAACCGGCCCGGGATGCTCCTGCGATCGGCGCGGGGTTCACTGTCGGGCTCCGGGCTTTGCCGCTGAAGATGTCGGCGTCGACGCCTGAACCCTGCTCGGTGTCAGCATGCGTCGCCCGCTCCGTGTCCTCGTCTCCCTGCTCACGGCCGTCACGCTGCTCGGCGGGTCACTCGCAGTGGTCTCCGCGGCCACGACGGTCGCCCCGACCACGACGTGCGGCAACGGCCTGGACAACACGGGCGGCCTCGGCCAGATCTGCGAAGTCACCGTCGTCAACACGATCACCAGCGGCGGCGGTTCGGCGACGGTCACCGTCCGCGAGTGCCACGGCGCCGCGGGTGACCCGGCGGCCGACTGCACGATCACGACCGACGTCCTGACCGAGCCCGTCACGGCCGTCACCCAGTGCAACGACGCGATCAACGGCGGCGGCGGCACGTTGCGCTGCAGCGTCCGGGTGACAAACAACTTCAGCGGTCCCGGGGCGGCGCCGACGGCGGTGACCGTCAACCAATGCGTCGGGTCGGGCGACGGCGTTGCGAACACCTGCGATCCGTTCCCGGCCACGACCACCGGCGCCACGGTCACCCAGTGCAACGGTTCGGCCAATGGCGGGACCCTCGTCGAGCTGACCTGTACCGCGACAGGCACGCAGTCGGCGGGCCTGGCCGTGACGATCAACCAGTGCAACGGGTCGGCGAACGGCGGCGGGGCGCTCGTCATCTGTTCCGCCGAGCTCGAGAACAACGTCCCTGCGCCATCGGCCCCTGCTGCGAGCCGTGCACCGGGGCTCAGCGCGCCGCCCACGGACACGGTGGCCGCCGCGGTCGTCGCGTCGGATGCGAACGCCTGGACGACGAATCCTCTCCTGCCCCTGCTCCTGCTCGCGGTCGTCATCGGGGCCGCGACGATCCGGCTGGCGCGCCGCCGCTGAACCCCGCCGGCACGCTGTGTCAGGCGGGCGTGAGACCTGCCCAGGCGCTCGCGTCGAAACGGTCAAACATCGGCGACCCTGCCGCGTTCGACGAACCGACCCAAGCCGCGATCGCCGACCGCCACGCCGTCGCGGATCACCGGCCGGCCACGGACGAAGACGGTCCGGACCGCGCCACGAACCGCGAGGCCCTCGTATGGGGTGAAGTCACTGGTGTGATGAAGGTCGGTGGCGCGGATCGTCCGGCGGGCTGTCGGGTCGAACAGGACGAGGTCGGCATCGCGCCCGACTTCGACCGCGCCCTTGCCGGTCAGCCCGAATCGGCGCGCTGGCGTCGTCGCGATGAGGTCGACCATCCGCTCGACGGAGATCCGACCGGTCGCCACGCCTTCGCCATACACGACCGACAGGAGGGTCTCGATCCCGGGCGCGCCGTTGCTGATCCGCTCGAAGCTGACGCCGCGGCCGGCCTCGCCTTTCTCGACCGCGACCCGGTCCGGGACGTGGTCGGTGGCGATCAGCGACAGGTCGTCGGTCGCCAGCCCGGCCCACAGCGCGGCCCCATCGGCAGCCGGGCGGAGGGGCGGCGAGATGACCGACTTCGCGCATTCGAGCGGATCGGGCTCGTCGTATCGGGCGTCGGTCAGGGTCAGGTAGTGGGGGCACGTCTCGGCGCTCGCCCGGACGCCGCTCGCCCGGGCGTCCGCCACGTGTCGAAGAGCGGCGGCACAGGACAGGTGGACGACGTGGATCGGCGCGTCGGCCGCTCGCGCGAAGGCCATCGCCCGGTGGGTCGCGACGGCCTCGGCCTCGGTCGTCCGCGTGGCAGCGTGGTGACGTGGTGACGTATCACCATGCTGAAGCGCTGCGGCCACGGCGGCGTCGATCAGGACCGGGTCCTCGCAGTGGACCTCGAGCATCCCGCCACGCTCGCCGAGAATCCGAAGGGCTTCGAAGATGGCCGGGTCGGGCAGCCGGAAGTCGAAGACCATGAACGCCTTCGCGGTCGGGACGCCCGCGTCGACCATCGCCGGCAGCTCGGCGAGCGGGTCGTCCATCCCGCCGAGGATCGCCGGGCTCAGCGCGAAATCGATCGCGCTGTCGCCAGCCGTCACCCGCCGGAACTCGTCGATCCCGGCGAGGATCGAGCGATGGGCGGACGGCGACGAACCCGTCCCGGGGTTGTTGAAGGCGAGAAACGTCGTCGTTCCGCCGAACGCCGCCGCGAGCGAGTCCTGGAAGAAGCGGTCGGGCTCGGCATCGGACGCGACCCGGGTGTGGGTGTGGACGTCGACGCAGCCCGGCAGGACAAGCAGCCCGTCGGCCGCGACCACCTCGCGTGCCGCGCCCGCGAGAGACGACAGGTCCGGCTCGACCGCCTCGATCTCCCCGCCCCGGACGGCGACGTCGGCTCGCCGCGACCCTGCCGCGGTGACAACCGTCCCGCCCAGCACGAGAAGGTCCGGCGCGAGCCGCTCGATCGTCGTCGTCACCCGCCGAGCATAGCGAGCAACGACGCGGTCCCGCGCTCGACTCGGTCGGTCGGCGGTCAGCCCGGCGCGACCGGCGTGTCGAGGATTGCCTGGAGGACCGGATCGCGGCCGGCGAAGTAGTCGGCCGACGAGAGATCGGCGGCGACGAACCCCACCAGCGCCAGCACGTCCATCACTCCACCTCGCGGATCACGATCTCCTGGGCGCCTTCCCAGAGGCAGCGTCGCCCGATCTCGCGCAACCGGTCGGCCGAGCCCTCGTCCGGCACGATCGAGGCGAAGTGGTTGGCCGCCAGCGATCCGACCTTCGACGCCGTCTGGCACGCCCCATACGGGAAGAAGATCTCGCACTCGCTGATCCCACCCGGGTACATCGCGAGCATCCCAGGCGCCGGATGCGAGGTGTGGTTTTCGTAGTCGATGCCCGGCCGGAAGTCGCCGTACGGTATCCACGTCGACTCGCCCGACCAGCGGCAGTGGATCAGCTTCGAGGTGATCGGCAGCATTCGTCGGATCGCTGCGATGGTCTGGGGCGCCTCGGGCTCCCAGCGGGCGGTAAAGTGGAGGTCGCCGACCTCGATCTGGAGGGTCGTCATGAGCGGAGGATAACGGTGGCGGACGGCTCCGGGCCGACGATCTCGACCCATGTGCTCGACACCGAGCTTGGGCTGCCGGCCGCGGACGTCCGGGTGACGCTTTTCCGCCTCGACGTCCCGAATGCCCCGATCCGGATGACCCAGGCCCTGACCGACGGCGACGGCCGGATCCGTGACCTCCTCGAGCGCCCGCTGGTCGCCGGGGACTACCGGCTCGAGTTCGAGATCGGGCGCGAGGACGATGCGTTCTTCCGGCGGGTCGCGGTCGATCTCCGGATCGCCGACACGGCGCGCAGCTATCACGTCCCGCTCCTCCTCGCGCCGTACTCGATGACGACGTACCG
>JBKJOK010000348.1:0-5957 GCA_046595595.1 Candidatus Limnocylindrales bacterium | reverse complement strand
GTCGGTCGATTCGCAGATCGGGCCGTGGACGGCGGTGAGGTCCGAGCGCTCAGGGGCGACGGCGAGCGGCCGGCCGTCGATCGTCCGCGGCGGCTCGAGGGTGGGGGCACCGGCCGGAATCGGGGCGGCTCGGCGACGCGACTCCTGGGCACCTGCCACCGTGGCGTGCTCCACCGGACGGCCGAGCGAGGTCAGGGCGACGATCGGGTGCCGGCCGCCGTACAGCGCCGGACGGATCAGCTCGGTCATGCCGGTGTCGAGGACGACCTGGACGCCGCCCCGCTCGCGAACGTGGAGCACCCGCCCGACAAGCCAGCCGGACCGGGCGACGAGGAACCGGCCGGGTTCGATCGCGAGGCGGACGGGCCGCCGATCGGCCGGGATCGCGTCGATGAGGGCGGGCAGCTCACGGGCGAAGCGCGCCGGCCGCGGACCGGCCTCACCGAGTGGCGGGACGGCGAACCCGCCACCGACGTCGAGCGTGTCCACGTCAGGCAGGCCGCCCCGGAGCAGCCCGAGGAGGGCGAGGCCGCGCCGGACCGCGTCGCGCCACGCATCCACGGCACCGAGCTGCGACCCGACGTGAAGGTGGATCCCGCGCGGTCGGACCGCGCCACCGGCGGAGGCGAGCCGCTCGACGACCGCGGTCAGCTCGGTCTCGGTCATCCCGAACTTCGATCCGCCGGCACCGACCGCGAGCGCCGCCTGGGTCTCCGGAGTGACGTCCGGGTTGAGCCGGACGAGGACGTCGAGCGCCGGCCGGCCTGCCCGACCGAGGCCCGCTCGCCGCGCCCGGTCGAGGAGCGCCGCGGCCTCGTCGGCCGACTCGATCGCGGTCCATGCCAGGGGATCGCCGGTTGCGGCGGCGCGCACGGCCGCGGCCAGGTCGGCGTCGGTCTTGCCGACGCCTTCGAGCGTGATCCGTTCGTTGGACACGCCGGCGGCCCTGGCAACGGCCCACTCGCCGCGGGAGACCACGTTCGCGCCGAATGCAGCTGACCCATCGCCAGGATCGGCGGTCACCAGGGCCACGACCGCGGCGACATCGTTCGCCTTGACCGAGTACTGGCGGATCCACGGCTCGGCGAAGGCGGCCGCCAGTTCGGCGCGCGCCGCCCGGACCGTCGCCTCGTCCGTCAGGTAGAGCGGGGTCCCGAACCTGCCTGCCGCCTCACGCAGCGCGCCGGCGATGGCCGGCAGGCGATCGGCCTCGGCACTGGTCGCGCCGGCGGTGGTCGGCCCGGGCACCGCCTAGACGAGCCTTCGGGGCGAGAGGGCGATGCTCGCGACCGTCGAGACCACGCTGATGATCAGCGCCGCGATGATCGCTCCGACGATCGTGTCTGACGAGAGCAGGTCGGGCGGGAAGTCGCCGACCTTGAAGCCGAGCTTCAACTGGCCCGACACGAACGCGACGACCAGGAGCATCGCAGCGTTGATCAGGAAGGCGATCAAGCCCATCGTCATCAGCGAGATCGGCATCGAGAGCGCCTTCACGATCGGCTTGATGTAGCTGTTCACGAGGGCGAACAGGAGGGCGACCGCGAGCAGCTTCCACCAGTCGTTGCCGTAGGTGAAGGACAGCAGGCTGGCCGGCAGGATCGTGACGGCCACGAACAGCGCGGCGGCGTTGATCAGGATCTTGACGATGAGCTCGACCACGGGGACCCTCCGATCGAATCACGTTGCGGGCCGGGCGATCCGCTCCGGAGCCGGCACGCCGATCATCGCAGATGGAATCCGGGCGCGGATCGGCTCAGCGCGAGCGACGCCTCCGGTCAGCGCGCAAGCGAAGCCTCCAGCCGGGCCTTGACGGCCGGCCACTCGTCGTCGATCACGCTGTAGTACGCCGAGTGGCGCATCCGTCCGTCGGGCATGACCATGTGGTTCCGGAAGATCCCCTCGAACTGCGCCCCGATCCCGAGCAGCGCCGTCCGTGACGGCTCGTTGCGCGAGTCGGTCTTGAACTCGACCCGCCGGCAGCCGAGCGTGTCGAACGCGTGGCTCAGCATCAGGAGCTTCGCCTCGCGATTGGCGCCGGTCCGCTGCCACGGCGGGGCGACCCACGTCCAGCCGATCTCGAGGCGGCGGTGGTCCAGCACGATGTTCAGGTAGCGACTGCTGCCAATCGGGCGGCCCGTGGCGGCCTCGAGGGTCACGAACGGCAGCTCCGTGCCCGCGTCGCGACCGGCGATCGCCGCCTCGGCCCAGGCGCGCAGGCCGGCCTCGTCGGTCGGGCGGGCGAGGGTCCACTGCCAGAGGGCCGGCTCCAGGGCGACCTCGGCGAGGGCCGGGACGTGCGCGAACTCGAGCGGGACGAGCCGGACGCGCCGTCCCTCGAGGCTGACCGGTTCGAGTCGGCGGGCGGCGTTCATGACGGCCGATGGTAGTCGCTCCGGGTACACTCGACGCCCATCCGCTCGCGCCGGAAGATGCGCCGCCGAGCCGCCAGCGCCACCCGGAGAATCTGCCCGTGACCGAGTTCGCCGCGCACGTCGATGACTTCTTCGAGGCGTACTTCGCCTTCGATCCGCTCTCGGCGACCGGCTCCGGCAGGCACGATCACGACGATCGCTGGCCGGACCTTTCGGCGGCCGGCGCGCCGGACCGGCTCGCGTTCATCGGCGGCTGGACCGACCGATTCGGAGCATTCGCCGACGCGAGCCTGAGCGTCGATGAGCAGGTCGATCGCGACGTCATCCTCGGCGTGCTCGGGGCGATGCGCTTCGGCGAGACGGAGCTGCGCGAGGAGGCCTGGAGCCCGATGGCCTGGGTCTACCTGATCGGCGAGGGATTCTTCGGGCTGATCGCCCGGGAGTTCGCGCCGCTCGCCGATCGCCTGGCGTCGCTCGCCGCCCGGGCCGAACGCCTGCCCGCGGTCCTCGACGCGGCCCGCGAGACGCTCGTCGGCGCGCCGGGCCGGCCGGTCGACCGGTTCCACACCGAGAAGGCGCTCGAGCAGTGGCCGGGCCTGATCGGCCTGGTCGACGAGGCGATCGCGACCGGCGAGGCGGCGGCGCCCGACGACGACGCGGTCACGGCGATCCTGCCGCGCCTTCGGGCAGCCCGCGCCGTGGCCGCGGACGGCCTGGCGGCTGTCGAGGTCCACCTCCGCGACGTGGTCCTGCCCGTCAGCGCCGGCGAGGGCCGCCTCGGCCCGGCGCTCTTCGCGACCAAGATGGGCCACACGATGAAGGACCCGGAGATGACGCCGGATCGGATCCGCGATCGAGCGGAGGGCGAGTACGCCGCGGTCCGGGCGGAGATGATCCGGATCGCCCGCGACATCGCCCCGGCTTGGCTCGCCGGCCGGGCCGTCCCCGCCGCCGATGCCGACGTCGTCCGGGCCGTCCTCGACGCGATCGCGGTCGAGCACCCGAAGCGCCATCAGCTCCTCGATTTCTGCCGGACCGAACTCGCCGGCATCGAGGCCTTCTGTCGCGAGCGCGACCTGATCGGTCTGGTCGAGGAGCCACTCGAGATCGCCTGGACGCCAGTCTTCATGCGTGCGTTCGGCGGGGCGATGCTGAGTTCGCCCGGACCGCTCGAGCGCGGCCAGAAGGCGATCTTCTCGATCACCCCGATGCCCGACGACGCGGTCGCCGACGAGGTCGAGTCGAGGCTCCGCGAGGACAACGAGCGGATGCTCCGCCTGCTCACGATCCACGAGGCGGTGCCCGGCCACTACCTCCAGGGCGTGTATGCCAACCGGAGCGGCTCGCTCGCCCGGGCGATCTTCTGGAGCGGCGTCTATGCCGAGGGCTGGGCGGTGTACGCGACCCAGGTGATGGTCGACGCCGGCTACCAGGCGGACGATCCGGCGCTCCTCCTGACCCATTGGAAGTACTACCTGCGATCGGTCACGAACGCCCTGATCGACGTCGGAATCCACACCACCGGGATGACCGAGGACGAGGCCGTCTCGCTGATGGTCGAGGGTGGCTTCCAGGAGGAGGCCGAGGCCCGGGCGAAGTACGACCGGGCGCGCCTGTCATCGACCCAGCTGTCGACCTACTTCGTCGGCTCGCTCGCGTTCTGGGATCTCGAGCACGAGGTCCGGCGCCGGGCGGCGACCGCGTCCGGCGACCCGCGCGGGGCCGACGCCGTGGCCCAGCCGCGCGTCGTCGGCGGCTACGGCCGGACGCCCGGGTTCACGTACCGCTCCCACCTTGAAGCCTGCCTCGTCCACGGGGCGCCGCCGATGCCGCTCCTCCGCCGCCTGCTGCTGGGCTGATCGCCGTCGCGGCGTCGGGGATCGCCGAGACCCGGTCGCCGGCCCGTTCGGACGCCGTTCGGAGGTGGGCGATCCGAGCCGTCTGAGCGGCTGCGCCCGGCGTCCCGGCCTGCCGATCGATGGCCGCCGCGAGATCGACGAGCTCGACCCAGCGACTCCGGGCTAGCCAGGTCACGCCGTCCCCATCGTGGACCCCGAGGAACGCGGCAGCGACCGGGTCCGCCAACCACGACGCCGCCAGCGTCGCGACGTCCTTCGCAGTCGACGGCAGGTCGATCGCCACGCCGACCCGCGTCCGATCCACGGCGTCGGGATCGAGCCCGGCGGCGCGCAGGGCGCCGGCGATCCGGAAGGTCTCGAAGCGCGCCGCGTCGAAGGGTCGCAGGCGCGCCGCCGCCCGGGCGGCCGGATCGACGTTCGCGGTCGGGCGTGCAGGCCCGGCCGGCGTGCGCTTCGGAGTGGCCGCGGTGCGCGTCGTCGGGCGAGCCGGGTGAGCTGCGCGAGGCGCGGGGACGGAGTCGGCCTCGATGCCGGCGGCCGCCAGCAGCTCCGCCCGTCGCGCGGCCACGTCCTCGTCCGGTGCCGCGATCAGGCGCGCGACCGCGTCGTGGATCGGCCGCAGGCGGAGGTCCGCGAGCGCGTCGTCGAGCGAGGCGACCCCACGCCCGCCGAGTTGGCCGGCCAGCTCGGGCCATGGCGCGTCGGCGGTCGAGACCACCTCGCGAAGATCGTCGAGGACGAGGCATTCGTACTTGCCGAGGGCGACGAACAGCCCGCGTGCCCGGATCTCGCCGACGGAGCGCAGAGACTCCAGCCCGGAGCGCCGGTCCCGGAACCGGAGCCAGCCGTCGTCGGGTCCGTGGAGCGCAAGGGCCTCGGCCAGGACGTCGCGGGTCGTGGACTTCGTCCCGTCGTCGTGCTTGACCGCGAACGGCACGGAGTCCTTGATCCAGCCCGCCGCATCGCCGAATCGGTTGTGGTAGACGATCAGCGATCGATCACGGCCGCGTCCGTTCGAGTAGGCGAAGACGTCCTCGACCAGCCCGCCGCCGTCGGCCACCACGTCGTACAGCCGGAAGTCGGCCGAGCCCGCGAAGCGCTGCCGCTCGCGCAGGAGCGGCACGATCTGGGCGTCGAAGTGGTCGATCAACCCGCGATTCGGGGTCTCGTCGAGGCGGGCCCGCTGGTACTCCATCCCGTACTTCTCGGTGTAGCCCTCGACCTGGCCGTGGCCGACCATCGGCAGCCCGGGCAGGGTCGCGAGGAGGGTCGCCGCCCCGAAGTACTTGTCGCCGGTCCCGAACTGCTCGATCGCGGTTTCCTCGTCCGGGTTCGTCAGGAAGTTGACGTACCGGCCCAGGATCGCCGGGTCGAACTCGACCGTCTCCCGGATCACCTTGCGATAGCCGGCGTTGTCCTCGTCCCGGATCATGTGCATGAACGCGCTGTTGTAGACCCGGTGCATCCCGAGCGTCCGGACGAAATAGCCCTCGAGGAGCCAGAACGCCTCGGCCAGGAGGAGTGTGTCGGGCGCCTCGACGGCGACCCGGTCCACGACCTCGCGCCAGAACTCCTCGGGCATCAGCTGGTCGAAGGCCGCCTTCGGGATCGCGTGCTCGGCCCGCGATGGGATCGCCCCGCCGGCGCCCGGCTCCGGATACCAGAGCCGCTCGACGTGCTTCCTGGCGAGGACCATCGCTGCGTCGAAGCGGATCACCGGGAA
>JBKJOK010000212.1:0-4724 GCA_046595595.1 Candidatus Limnocylindrales bacterium | reverse complement strand
ATGGCCAACAGCCTCGTCTACTGGGTCCAGGACCTGTACCGCGGCGGCTTCCTCGACCGCGGCTCGAAGATCTATGCGATGACTTCGGAGGGGACGAGCCGTGTCGTCCCGTCGTACGGCGTGGTCAGCGGGGCCAAGGCGGCGATGGAGTCCCACGTCCGGCAGCTCGCGATGGAGTTCGCCCGGCTCGACACCGGCGTAGCGGTCAACTCGATCCGGGCCGGGGTCACCGACACGCCCGCCCTGCGCAAGATCCCCGAGAACCAGCGCATGATCGACGTCACCCTCGCCCGCAACCCGCACGGTCGGATGACGACGACCGCCGACGTCGCGGACGCGATCGTGACCCTGAGCGCCAGCGACTCGGACTGGATGAGCGGCAACATCATCTCGGTCGACGGCGGCGAGTTCGTCACCGGCTGACGAGCCCCGCACCGACGCGATCGTCGGGCGCCGATCCGTCTCCTGAACGCCGAACGTACCGCTCTCGCCGGACTTCCGGATGACGCCACGCCGCACCGATGACCCCGACACTGGCCCTGACAGCACCTCGCCCGGTGCCGGTCGATGGCCGCCTCGGCCGCGATGGAGTCTCATCCCGGATGACCGCCAACATCGCCCCGCGAACCCGTCGCCGGGCACCCGCCAGGAACGCCGAGCCGATCGCCGAGCCCAGCCCCGGACCGAGCCTGGTCGAGCGTCCCGCGCCGGCGTTGGCCCCGTCGCCGGCGCCGGCCTTCGTGCCGCGCCTCGTGCCCGGCGACTCGATGACGATCGGCGAGATCGACCAGACCCTCTTCGACTGCCCCTCGTGCTCTCGCCCGCTGGCCCTCGGCGCGCGCCGCTGTTCGGGCTGCTCCGCGCGCCTCGTCAACGGCGTCGTCCTGAAGAAAGCCTCGGCCTTCGTCGTCGCCGGCCTGGCGCTCGGCCTGCTCGCCGGCGCCGGCGGCGGTTTCCTGCTCGGCCTGGGCTCCGCTGCCGCGGCCCCGGCCATCGGCGCCGGAGCGAGCCCCGTTGCCTCGGGTGGACCGTCGGTCGGCCCGATCATCGCGAGCGCCGGCCCGAGCGCCCCGGCCTCGACTGCTCCGTCGACCCCGACCGCCTCGATCGGAGCCACCCCCGGTTCGATCCCGCCCGCGACCCGGGCCGCCCTCGTCCAGACGGCCGGCTCCAATGATCGACTGACCGCGGCCCACGCCGAACTGACGGCCGCGCTCGCCGCCTCGAGCTTCGATGCCTCCAACGTCGCGCGGATCCTGCGATCCGTCTCGGCCGACTCGGTCCAGGCCGAGCAGGTCGCGACCCGGATCGCCGCCTGGAGCGGATCGGCGGCCGTCGGCACCCGCCTGGCCGCCTTCTACGACACGATCCACGACGCCGCCGCCGACAGCCTCGTCGCGTCGGTCCGGAACGTCGCGGCCTACCGAGCGGCGGCGGCGGCGATGGTCGGGCTGCTGGCCGGCATTCCCGCGGTCGACGACGAGGTCCGGGCGGCCGCGACATCGCTCGGCGTGGTCATTCCCGAACCGTCCGCCCCGGCACCGACCGCTCCCTGATCAGGGTGCCGGCGACGAACCCGGCGCGATCGGCCCAGCCGAAGGCGTGCTCGTGACGGCGCCCGTGGCCGGCGCGTACCCGGTCAGCTCGACGTAGCCCTCGCCCCCGAGGTGCTCCCCGTCGCGCGTCGCGTTGACGACTTGCGATCCCTCCCAGTACACGACCCCGGTCGTGGCCCGGGTGTCGAGCTCCTGGGCCGCGACCGTGGGTCGAAGGTCGATCGACAGGTGCTCTCCCGGCAGCTCGATCCGCCAGCCGGCCGGATAGTCGGCGCCGGTCGCCGGACTCGTCCAGCGCCTCGTGACCTCGACCGTGAACGCCTCGCCCGGCAGGTGGCGGGTCGTTCCGTCGGCTTCGACAAGTGTCCCGTACACGAGCGGGTACGAGCCGTCGCCGTCGCGGACGAGGGACAGCGTGAGGTCCGTGCCGTCGTCGAGGTTGACCGCGAACCAGTCCCAGCCGCCGCCGCCGACCGCGATGAAGTCGCCCCATTGGTGGTCGAACCAGGCCGTGCCGGTGACGCGGACCGGGTCGCCGTCGAGGATGAGGATGCCGCGCGCGTTCATCGCCGTTCGCGAGTAGTAGTACGACGACCCCCCGGCGCCGAAGTCGATCCAGCCGATCCGGTTGTGGAGCGCTGCCGGCTTGGTCGTCGTCAGCCCGAGTTCGAGCGCAAGCCCTGCCGGCCGGCCGGCGGCGGCTGCCTCGGCCGGTGAGAACGCTGCCTTGAGGTTGTCGACCCCTCCGCCACCGACCATCGTCCACGGGCTCCCGCCGGCTGGATCGGCCACGGCCAGGTCAATCGCGGCCGGCTCGGAGGCCAGGCCCTCGACCTGTGGCCCGATCTCGCTCCGTTGGGCGTAGTGGAAGGCGTCGCCCGTCTCGTCGGTGATCGCGAGGTGCGAGGCCCACGCGACCGGGAAGGCGCCGCGCTCCGCCCGGAAGATCACGTACTCGAAGCCGAAGCGGCGTCCGTCGTCTGCCGCGAGGTGCCCCGTGTAGTACCACCACTCCGTCAGGCGGTCGTGGGGGGCGTCGTCGCGGGGCAGGACGACGGGCTGCGGATCGATCACCCGGGAAGGTGCCGGCGTGGCTGCCGGCGGCGGCGGATGGGGCGCGGCGGGATTGGCCAGGATCGGCCCGCCGGCGGTCGTGCAGGCAGCCAGGAGCGGCCCGGCGACGAGGACGAGGACCAGCGGCCCTCCGAGGCCGGCTGGCCCGATCCGCGGCACCCGTCCGAGCCCCGACGGCAGCCACCAGTTCCAGCGGCCGAGCAGGCGCATCGTGGCCGGCACGAGCAGGGCCCGGACCACGGTCGCGTCCAGGGCGACCGCGATGGCCATCCCGATCCCGAGGGCCTTGATCAGGACGATGTCAGCGAACGCGAACGAGCCGGCGACGACGACGACGATCAGGGCCGCCGAGGTGACGATCCGGCCGCTCCGCTCGAGCCCGCGGGCCACGGCCTCCTGGTTGTCACCGGTCCGATCCCACTGTTCCTTCATCCGTGTCAGGAGGAAGACCTCGTAGTCCATCGACAGCCCGAACAGGACGCAGAACAGGATCACCGGCTGGGTGGTCTCGACGAACCCGAGCGGCTGGAACCCGAGCAGCGCGGACAGATTGCCGTCCTGGAAGATCCAGACGAGGGCGCCGAAGCTGGCGACGATCGAGAGCGTGTTCATGACCAGGGCCTTGAGCGGCAGGATCACCGAGCGGAGGAGCAGGAACAGGACGAGGTAGGTCGTGATCACGATGAACAGGGCAGTTCGCGGGAAGTCGGCCGCGACCCGGCCCACGACGTCCGCGACGTCCGCCGCCCCGCCACCGACAAGGACGGTCATGCCGGGCGGCGCGGCGAGCGTCCCGGCGGTCGCCCGAAGATCGGTCACGAGCGAGCGGCCCTCGTCGCGGTTCGGGCCGTAGGGGGTCGTGATCGAGAACGCGGTCAGCGATCCGTTCGTCGTCGATGCCAGGGCCGTAGCCACGAACCGGTCGCGCGGTCCGTTCGGGTCGGCGTACAGGAGCTGGTACTGCTCCTTGCCCAGCCGGCGGTCCACGTCGACGAGGGAATCGACCCGCCGGATCCGGGGATCGGCCGCGAGGCGTCGAGAGTAGTCGTAGAGGGCGGCCACGTTGGCCGGCGACGTGGCGGGGCCGTCGGTCCGGATGGCGAGCGCGATCGGCGCGAACTCGCCCTCGCCGAAGGCGTTCGCGAGGCGGTCGAAGGCGGCTCGCGACGGGACGCTCGGGGGCAGGATCGTCGAATCCGGGGCGTTGAACCGGACGTGCAGGAAGGGCGACCCGAGGAGGAGCAGGAACGCGAGCGTCGGGACGAGGACCGCCACCGGGCGGCGCATCACCGCCCGGGCGAGGCGCGCCCATGGCCCGTTCGGATCGTCGCGCGGGATCACCCGACGGATCGCGAGTCGATCGATCCGTCCGCCGACGATGGCCAGGATCGCGGGCAGCAGGGTCAGGGCGGAGACCGCGGCGAGAAGGACGACGATGGCCCCGGCGATCCCGACCGAGCGCAGGATCATGAACTCGAACAGGATGAGGCCGAGGAGGCCGAGGAGCACGGTCAGCCCCGAGAAGAAGACGGCTCGACCGGCGGTCCGCACGGTCGCCTCGACCGCCCCGGCGACCCGTTCGTCGGGTGGGTCCGCGGCCCGCGCGGCCATCTCCTCGCGGAACCGGCTGGTCATGAGCAGTGAATAGTCCACGCCCAGCCCGAGGCCGAGGAGGGTCGCGAGGTTCAGGACGAAGATGCTCATCGGGGTGACGCTCCCGACCACGAAGATCGCGGCCAGGGCGACGATCACGGCCGCACCACCGACGACCAGCGGCACGGCCGCGGCCACGACCGACCCGAACACGAGAAGCAGGGCCAGGGCGGCCAGTGGCAACGACACGATCTCGCTCCGCTGGAGATCCGCCTCCGAGACCGACTGGACGTCGCCGTAGAACGCCGGCCCGCCGGCCAGCTGGACCTCGAGGCCGGGTGGCGCCCCGAGCCGTTCGCGGATCCCGGGCAGGGCGGCCGGCGAGTCGTCGGGCGCGATCGACAGGAAGACGATGTCGTAGGCCGTGTGGCCGTCGGCCGAGACCTGGCGCGGACTGAGGGTGTGGGGCAGGATCCGGACGACGTACGGCGCCTCGGGCAC
>JBKJOK010000031.1:0-9145 GCA_046595595.1 Candidatus Limnocylindrales bacterium | reverse complement strand
GATGCTGAACGACGCCCCGCGGCCGGCCAGCTGGGGCTCGAGGACGAGGTCGCCATCCATTGCCCGGCACAGCTCGCGCGAGACGTACAGCCCGAGGCCGCTGCCATCGTCGGCCGTCCGCTCGGCGCCGCGCTCGAAGCGCCGGAACAGCCGACCCCGATCGCCCTCGGCGACGCCCGGGCCCAGGTCCGACATCGTGAGTCGCAGCCGACGCTGGTCAGGGATCGGCACGATCTCGACCAGGATCGGTGTCCGTTCGCCGTACTTCAGGGCGTTGTCGAGGAGCGCCCACAGGACCTGATCGAGCTGATCGACGTCGGCCACGGCCAGCCAGCCGGCCGACTGATCGTCGACTGTGAACGGAACGCCCTCGGCGGCGAGCGCCTCCCAGGCTCGGCGGACGGGGTGGGCGAGGGCGACGACCTCACCGCGCGGCTTCAGGGCGCCGGACTCGAGACGGGTGACGGTCAGCAGCTGGCGGACCATCCGCGACAGCCGGTCGGTCTGCTCGGCGATGATCCCGAGCCGCCGGTCCGGCCGATCCCGGCCGAGCTGGTCGGCGTACGCCCGGATGCTCGTCAGCGGGGTCTGGAGGTTGTGGCTGACCCCACGCAGGAAGTCGTCCTTGGCGGCGTCGAGCTCGAGCAGCTGGACGTTCTGCGATTCGACCTGGGCGAAGAGCTGGGCGTTCCGGATGGCGATCGCGACTTCGCTGGCGAACAGCTCGAGCAGGTCCTGGTCGGCGCGTTCCCAGAGCCGCGTCGCCGGCAGGTGGCCAACGAGCACGCCGATGTCCTCCCCGCCGAGTCGAAGCGTGGCCCGGACGGGCAGCGACTCGCCCGGGACTCGCTCCTCGGTCGGGATCTCGCGCGGGTCGACCAGGAGAACGTAGGCATCGATCATCCCGAACGCGGCCTTCGCGTCGATGGCCGCCCGACCGGCGATGAAGTCCTGGCCGTCGCGCGGCGTGCTGCGCTCGATCGCCTCGAGGATCCGCCCGAGCTCGCGGTTGCGCCGCTCGAGATCGGCCGCCAGACGGTTGTGGCTGTCCGCGAGGCGGGCCAGCTCGTCATCACCGGGGACCACGATCGGTGTCGACAGGTCGCCCGCCGAAGCCCGATCGACCGCTGCAGCGATCGCCCGCAAGGGCGCCGTGAGATCGGCGGCGAGGAGCCAGGCGAGGAGGATCCCGATCATCGCGGCAACGACGAGCACGAACAGGAGGAGCCGGCCGAGGGTTCCGGTCTGCTCGGGGCCACCGAGGATCACGACGATCGTGCCGAATCCGGCGAGGGGGATAAGGGAGGCGGCGACCAGGCCGAGCGTTAGACGCGTTCGGAACGACAGGTTGGGGCCGAGACCGCCGGTCGAGCCGGTATCGACGAATGGCTGATCGGCCGGCTGGTCGTCAAGCATGTGGCGGATCAGTGGCCGGTTCCGTGGCGGGGTCGTCGGTCGCGGCCTCCGGTCGGTCGCCGCCGACGAGCCGATAGCCGACGCCGCGAACCGTCTGGAGATGGACCGGTCGGTTGGGGTCGCGCTCGACCTTCTGGCGGAGGCGGCGCATCGTGACCCAGACGTATGACGGGTCGGCGTCCTCGGTCTCGGCCCAGCCCCGGGCCAGGAGGGTCTCGGTCGTGACGGTCTGGCCGAGGTTGGCGGCCAGGGCGTAGAGCAGGCGCGATTCCGTCGGCGTCAGGGCGACGGTGTCGGCGCCGCCGACCGTCGCCTCGCGGCGGTGAAGGTCGAGCGTCAGGTCCGGCCCGAGGACGAGGCTCTGGCGCGGAACCTTGTCGCCGAGGCGGCGCAGGACGCGGTTGATCCGGGCGCGCAGCTCGGGGTAGTGGTAGGGCTTGGTGACGTAATCCTCGGCGACCTCCTCGAGCAGGTCGGCCTTGGAGTCGCCGGCGTCGATCGCCGACAGGACGATGATCGGGAGATCTGCCCGGCCCTTGATCTCACGGGCCAGGGTCAGCCCGTCCATCTTCGGCATCATCATGTCGATGATCAGGAGGTCCGGCCAGCCGCTTTTCAGGCGACGGAGCGCCTCGTCGCCGTCGCGCGCGGTCTGGATCTGGTAGCCGTCGGCGCGGAGCTGGTCGGCGAGGAGGACGAGCAGGTTCGGGTCGTCGTCGACGATCAGGATCCGCGGCGGGGTCTCGTGGCCACCGGGTCGGCCGCTCAGCATCGCCGGCTCATCATGGCCCGAGAATAGCCGACGCTCAACGCGGCGCGGTGGTCCTCGCCCGTCGGCGCGAGGTTCCTCGCCGGCGGCGCGGTGGTCCTCGCCCGGCGTGCCGCCCGCTCGCCGCCCGCTCGCCGCCCGTGATCCGCTCGTGATCCGCCCGCTCGTGATCCGCCCGCTCGTGATCCGTGGGCGGTATCAGCTCGCCACGAACGAGCGTGCCCGAATCGCCCGCCGGGCAGTTACGTGCCGATCCGTCAATCAGGCCACGCTCGTTCATCCGGATCTGATGTTCGGCATGGATCAGGGAAGCCCGGGCGGGGACCACCTCATCCGGATAAGCGGCGGGTGAGCGTCGACTGGTACACCGTGACCGATGCCCAGCGCGCGCCGCCGACTGCAGCTCCTCGACGTCCTGGCCGAGACGGTCAGGGTGGCTCGCCTTAACGCGAACTGGACCCAGCGCGAGTTGAGTCGACGGTCGGGTGTCTCGCAGGCGCACATCTGCCGGATCGAGCAGGGCCGGGTCACCGATCTTCGGCTCGGTGTCCTTGATCGTCTGTTCGACGCGCTCGGCGTTCGCTACTGGCTCGGCACGGAGCTACCCCACGTGAAGCGGCCGCAAGCCGACTTCGTGCACGCTCGATGCTCCGCCTATGTGCAGCGCCGGTTGGCCGCGAGCGGCTGGTTGGTCGAACGCGAGGTCGAGATCGGGGGCGATCGCGGCCGCGGCTGGATCGACATCCTTGCCTTTCACCCGGGCTCCGGGATGCTGCTGGTGATCGAGGTGAAGACCGAGGTCCATGATCTCGGCGCGATCGAGCGCTCCCTCAGCTGGTATCGACGCGAGGCGCAACGCGCTGCCCGACGGCTTGGTTGGCAGCCAAGATCGATCGGATCGGCGCTCCTGATCCTTCAGTCCCGCGTCAACGACGACCGGTCCGTCACCTCCGGCGAGGCGTTCGCGGCGGGCTTTCCCGGTCGCGCGGCAGCGCTCCAGGCGGCGATCGACGGTGAGGCCCAGCTGGGCGGCGGGCAATTCCTCGCGATGGTCGACCCGAGGTCCCGGCGCGCGGCCTGGTTGAGGCCGACGCGCTCCGATGGGCGGCGAACTCCTGCGCCATACGTCGACTACATCGACGCGACGAGGCGGCTCGAGCTGCGGCCCACGGCCCGTGAGGCTGGCTGATCCCACGTGGACATCAGATCGGGATGAACGAGCGTCGCCAAATCGCCCAGTCGACTGATAGGCGCCCGATCTGCAATCGGGCCACGCTTGTTCGTCGCGAGTTGATACTCGGCGGGGATCGCGGGGATCGCGGGGATCGCGGGGATCGCGGGGATCGCGGGGATCGCGGGGATCGCGGGGATCGCGGGGATCGCGGGGATCGCGGTGCCGGGCCGCGAACGGACGTTCAGGGCGCCTTCGGGTCGACGAAGCGGCAGCGCTCGCGGATCGGGCACAGCTCGTGCTTCGGGCGGAGGGCCTGGCAGATCGCCCGGCCGTGGTGGATCAGAAGGACGTGGGCCTCGTACGTACGCTCCGGGGTGCCGATCAGCATCGCGTTGAACTGATCGTGGGCGAGGTCCGGGGATGCCTTGGCCGGCAGCAGCCCGATCCGCTTGGCGACCCGCTCGACGTGGCGGTCGACCGGCATCAGCGGCTGTTCGAAGCAGAACAACAACAGCACCGACGCGGTCTTCCTGCCGATCCCGGGGATCGTCGTCAGCCAGTCGCGGGCCGCGAGTGGCGTCATCTCGCCGAGAAACTCGAGCGAGTGGTCGCCCCGTTCCTCGCGGATCCGGCGGAGCGTCGCCTGGAGGCGGGGCGCCTTGGTCGGGGCGAGGCCGCCCGGCCGGATCACATCGATCAGCTCGGCGATCGGCGCGCCCTCGACCGCCTCCCAATCGGGCGCCGCGCCGGGCGGCAGGCCCTCGCCGCCCCAGCCCGCACCTGGCTCGTGGACCTCGACGACGCCGCCCGACGGATAGGCGGCGCGCAACGCGACGAACGCCTTCTCGGCGTTGATGTCGGCGCTGTTCTGGGTCAGGATCGTGAGGATCAGCTCGGAGGTGGGGTCGAGCCGTCGGCGCCAGACCTGGGGTCCGTAGATCCCGCCGAGCGCCTCAAGCGTGTCGTCGAGCAGACCCGGTCGATAGCGCGCGAGGCGACGAGCCCATGCGATCGCGGGGTCGGGTTTCGCTCGCTTGCGCTTCGCGACCGGTCGCTTCGCCGGCCGGGTCTTCGGAGCCGCCGGCGTCACCAGATCGTCTCGACGTCGTATCGACCGATGGCCGGGTCCGCGGTGAGCAGGGCGAGGCCCTCGATCTGGGCTTGCGCCACGAGCAGCCGATCGATCGGATCGCCGTGGATTCGAGGCAATGTCGCCGCACGCAGGGCATGCGGGAGATCGATCGGAAGCGACTCGAAGCCGTTCGCGATCAGCCTGCTCCGTAGATATTCGGCGGGCTCGTCGGGCAGTGTCAGTCGGCCCTGGGTGGCCTTGTACGTGATCTCGTACGCGCTGGCGACGCTCAGCAGGATCTCGTTGGCGCCGTCCTGGAGGATCGCTCGACAGTCGTCGGACAGGTTGGGCATGTCGAGGACCCACCAGATGAACGCGTGCGAGTCGAGGAGCGCCCTCACTTCAGGAGGTCGCGCATCGGGTCCTCTGGGTGCATGTAGTCCGGGTCGAACTCCGGGATCGGATCGTCGAAGTTCGGGTGGATGATGACCTTGCCTTTGTCCATCCCCGGGAACCGCCGCCGCGGGCGCTCGACGATCCCCGACAGGCGGGCGACCGGCTTGCCGGCCCGGGCGATCGTGATCTCCTCGCCGGCGAGGACGCGCTCGATCAACTTCGAGAAGTGGGTCTTCGCCTCGTGGATGTTGACGACGTCGCTCACCGGCCAAGTATGGACTTAGTCCGCGACTTAGTCAACCCAGTCCGATGAGTCTCGCGATCCGCTCGCCGCAGCGCTCGAGCGGTGCCGAACCGGCGGCCATTGCCTCTTCCACGGATTGTGGCCGCTCCACGACCGGAACGACCACGGCGCCGAGCGGACGGAGCGCCTCGATCCCGGCCGCTTCGACGCCGCCGCCCACGGCAATGCACGGGACACCGGCCGCCGCCGCCCGGCCGGCGACCCCGAGCGCGGTCTTGCCGAACGCGGTCTGGGCGTCGATCCGGCCTTCGCCGGTGATGACGATGTCCGCCCGGCGGAGCTTCGCGTCGAAGTCGGCTGCCGCCATGACGACGTCGATGCCCGGGACGAGCTCGAGCGACGCGAACCGACCAGTGAGGCAGAGCAGACCGAAGCCGGTCCCGCCGGCTGCGCCGGCGCCCGGCGTCTCTCGCTCGCGCCGGCCGGTGGCTGCCTCCAACGCGTCCGCGTAGATCGCGAGGTTGCCATCGAGGAACGCGACGTCTGCCGGACTCGCGCCTTTCTGCGGCCCGTAGACGGATGCGGCGCCATCCTTGCCGAGGAGCGGATTCGCGACATCGCAGGCGATCCGCAGATGCACGGACGCCAGGCGCGGATCGAGCCCAGACAGATCGGCTCGCGCCACGCCGCCGAGATTGGCCGGGACCGGCGGCGTCGGGAGCTCGACCACAGGGGCGTCATCGTCGCCTCGGAAGATCGCGCCGAGGACCGTCAGGATTCCCGCCGCCCCATCGGTCGTCGCGCTACCGCCGATCCCGAGGGTGATCTGGCGGACACCGGCGTCGATCGCGGCGAGCAGGAGTTCCCCGGTTCCCATCGTTGTGTGAACCACGGTTGCGCGCTCCGCGATCGGGACGAGCGACAGGCCGGACGCAGCCGCCATCTCGATGATCGCCGACTGCTCGTCCGGGGAGATCAGCCAGCGGGCCTGGACGTCGTTGAAGTCCGGATCCTGGACCGTTGTCGTTCGCCACTCCCACCCCCCGGCGGCCTCGATCGCGACGGTCGTCCCCTCGCCACCGTCGGCCAGCGGCGCCAGGAGGATCTCGTCGTCGGGTCGGGCCCGGGACCAGCCGGCGGCCAACGCCCGGGCGACATCGACCGAGGTCAGCGAGCCCTTGAACGAGTCGGGCGCGATCAGGACCGTGAGCGCCCCGATAGTCGCCGGGCTCACCGTCGGGCGGGTTCGAGCTCGTCGGTCGACAGGCCGCTCGCCGCGCCGCCCGACCCGTTCGACCCATCGACGCCACGCCGGCGCTCGAGGTACTCGGGGATGCGGATCATCGGCGGGCGCTCCTGGTCGGCCAGCTCGATCACCTCGAGCGACAGCCGGCCGCGGCCGGACCGGGGCAGCTTCATCGTCGAACCGAGCTCCGCGAACAGGCGCGCCTTGCGCCGCTCCTCGAGCCGCTTCATCACGGCCTGGAGGATCACGAACGACATCCGTGACAGGCCTTCGAGCTCCTGGTTGCGGTGAACCCGGCGCTCCAGGTCGACCTGCCCGAGGCCCTCGATCCCGAGGCGCTCGGCGGCGTCGATGAGATGCCCGATCTCGACCGCGTAGCCGGTGAAGAACGGGATCGATTCGAGCAGTGCCCGGCGCCCTGCGTACTCACCGCTGAGCGGCTGGATCATCCCCGACAGCTCGGGGTAGAACAGGTTGATCAGGGGCCGCGCGACGAGCTCGGTGACCCGCCCGCCGCCACCTTCCTTGAGCACGCCGCCTTCGACGATCGGGCGCTGGTAGTAGCCCTTCACGTACTGGAGGCGCGGCTCGTGGAGGAGCGGCCCGAGCGTCCCGTAGACCATTCGCGGGTGCCAGTTCCGGACGTCGGTGTCGGCCCACACGATGATGTCGCCGCTCGTCTCGTGGACGGACTTCCAGAGCGCCTCGCCCTTGCCGGTGAACGATCCGTAGCGGGTGAGGACGTCGGGGTGCTGGACGACGCGGGCGCCCTCGGCCTCGGCGATCTCGCGGGTCCGGTCGGTCGAGACCGAGTCGATCACGAGGATCTCGTCGAGGAGCGGGACGCGGCCCATCATCTCGCGCATCGCCCGGCGGACGATCGGCCCGATCGTCTCTTCCTCGTTGAGCGTCGGCAGGACGAGCGAGATTGTGACGCCCTGCTTCTCCTTCAGCTGGACGAGGCGCCGGAGGTCGGCGAACTCGCCGTGATGGAAGTTCGATTCGCCGAACCAGCGCTCGACCCGGACCGGGACGGCCCGAGCCTCCTCGGCAGCGCGGTCGGCGGCGGCGAGGGTCTCGGCCCGGGCCGCGAGCTGTTCGAACGTCTGGCGGCCGATGACCTCACGGGTCTTGACGACGATGACGCTCGGCTTGGCCCGAGTGGCGATCGCCTCGGGCAGTGCCCCGAAGAGGTACGTGTCGCCGTCGGTCCCGGCCGCCGACGCGGAGGCGCCCATGACGACGAGGTCGGCTCGCTCCGCTTCCTTGAGGATCGCGTTGCGGACGTTGGCGGCCTCGCGGACGATCCCCTCGGCCCGACCTTTGAGGTGCTGCCGGATGAACTGGGCGAGGGCGTGCTCGGCCTGGGCTCGGACCGCGAGGGTGATGCCCGGCGGGACGAAGTGGAGAACGGTGACGGTGGCATCGGTCCGCCGGGCGATCGCGTCGGCGTAGCGGACCGCGAGCTCGGCGTGCGGGCCGCCGCGAACCGGGACGATGATCCGCCGGATCAGCTTGCTGCCACGCTGCTTCACCACGGCGATGTCGGCGGGAGCGTCACGGACGACCTCGTCGATGGTCGGCGAGATGACCGAGCCGCCCTCGCGCCCGGCGGGCGCCTTGCCGCCCCAGCCGAAGATGATCAGGTCGGCTTCCTGCTCGGCCGATGCCTCGATGATCCCCTCCGCCGCGTGGCGGCCGATCCGGACGATCGGGTGGATGGTCGTGCCGGGCGGCGCGAAGTCGAGGACGCGCTGGAGGAGGCGTCGAGCGTGGCGGGCGCGCGTGGCGCCCTCGCTCAGGGGCATGCCCTCGGGCACCTCGACGATGCCGAGGGCGGTCAGCTCGCCGGCGCGCGGGTCGAGGAGGGCGGCGCCGAGCCGGATCAGCTCCTCGGCGGTCGCCGGGTTGGCGACCGGGATGAGGATCCGGGCCGGCAACGGGCCGCGGGCGGCGGCGTTCACCGGGCGGTGCCGGCGGCGCGCGCGAGATCGGTCTGTGCCTCGGACGCCGCGCTGAGTTCCGCTTCGGCGGCCTCCCAGCGTTCGACGAGGTACGGCTTGAGGAGCTCGAACTGGCGGGCCTGGCGCTCGACCCTGTCCTCGGCCTCGTCGGTGGTCTGGTGGCGGTTCTCGATCACGAAGCTGCCGACCCGCCCGAAGTAGATCGGGACGAGGGCGGCCACGAGGTTCTCGATCGGCGGCTCGGCCGAGCGGGCGCAGATCACGAGGTCGTAGATCAGGCGAGCCCAGAGATCGTCCGGGAAGTGGAACGTGGCGAGCGCCTCGGCCATCTCGGCGGTCGTCGCCGCGCTGCCCGACGTGCCGTCACCGGCGATCCCGAGCCGGGCCCGGGCCGCGTCGACGAGCTTGCCGGCCTCGCGGGCGAGGACGAGAACCGTGTCGAAGTTCTGGGGAGCGAACATGCCCCGCCAGGTCTCGGCCAGGGTCAGCGAGCCGCCGTGGAACTCGGTCAGGAGGCGGAGGGTGTTCACCTCGAGCGGCGGCGGGTCGATGATCCGCTCGAAGCCATAGGCCGGGATGTCGTGGCTGCCCTGGATCTCGAGCCAGTTGGCGGGATGGGTCGCCGCCAGGCGCAGGATGGTGCCGACGACTTGGCGAAACATCGGTCCGAGATCGGCGCCGGGGTCCTTGGGGTCGTGGACCTTGGCCCCGAGCCGGGCCTGGCAGACCGCGAACCCGCCGGTCAGGGCCGACGTCGTCATCCAGATGTCGATCCCGAACTTGCTGATGTCGTCGGTCCAGTCGTCGAGCTCGAGGTAGTGCTTCACGAGGTCGCCGCTGACCCCGAAGTCGCCACCGATCGGC
>JBKJOK010000369.1:0-1809 GCA_046595595.1 Candidatus Limnocylindrales bacterium | reverse complement strand
GGCACGCGGTCGGCGTAGCGGGTCGCGGTCGTCACGAAGATCGTGAAATCGGCAGCCTCGACGAGCTGGTCGGCGAGCTCGCGGTTGGCGTGCTCGACCGAGTCGACGTCGGGCGCGTCGACGAGGGCGAGCCCGGCCGGGAGATCGGGGTCGGCGATCGTCTCGAGCCGGTTCGGCCCGAAACCCGCCAGCGCCCCGGTCCGGAGCGTGGCGAGATCGTCGGGATGGGCGAGCGCGATCGCGCTCCGGGTCGTTGGGCGGAGGACGCCGATCCGGCTCGCGGCGCGACCTGCCAAGGCGTTGAACAGGCTGCTCTTGCCGGCGCCGGTCGGCCCCAGGAGGAGGACGAGGAGAGGGGCGTCGAGGCTTGCCGCGCGGACCCGGAGATGGCCCGTGGCGTGATCGCGCAGCTGGACGGCGCGGGTCCGGGCGGCTTCGGTCGACGGCCCGAGCGCGAGGCGGCGCTCGGCGAGGGTCGCAAGGCGCTCGACGAGCGCGCGAAGATCTGGCCGCTGATCGGTCATGCGTCGAGCGTGCGCCGCGACGGTCGCTCGTCGGGCTTCGGCGGCGGTCAGACGCCTATCGGACCTGTTGCACCTGCGGCCGTGAGCCGCTCCCTCGCGGGCGGCCGGCGGCGGCGCTCACATTCGCTTGAAGGGGTCGGGACTGGGATCGACGACACCCGGCGGCGGCTCCGGGAACCTCGGCCGAAACTGGGTGATCGTGCCGTTGAAGGCCCGCTGCGAGCGCATGCCGAGCAGGACGGCAGTCACGATCCCGACGACGACGGCCGCGAGGGCGACGCCCATCCCGGCGAACCCGATCCGGCTCAGGGCGGCCCACGTGATGACGGCGGCTAGCACCGCATCGACGACCGCGATCATCCCGGGCATCGTCACGAAGAAGTGGGCGATCGTGTAGCGCACGTCGCCGGTCAAGCCGAAGCTCCGCCCGATCCCGATCGCGTCGTCCGTGTAGCCCGTGGTCAGGCGCTCGGCGACGGCCGGCACGATCGACACGTAGGCGTGCCGGATCCGGTTCATGCCGGCCACCCACAGCGCGTCCTCGCGGTTGGAGTCGTCGAGCCGGAAGAAGGTCGCGACGCCGGCAAAGAGGGTCACGGGGAGCAGGATCAGGGCGAAGTTCAGGAAGTCCGGACTGTCGGTCCCGATCAGGCTGAGCGCCACCACCGACGCCGAGAGGAGCGACAGGAACAGCCCGGCGCGAGCAAACGACTCGGTCCAGATCAGCGAGCGGTTGGCGAGGAGGCTCCAGTGCTCGGTCGCCAGGATCTGGAGCGTCCGCGGATCGTCGAGGCCGGGCGGGCCCGGCGGCGTCGCGTCCGGGCGGAACGGGAGACCGACGCCGGGCTCGGCGGGTGGCAATGGCCGTTCGTGCATCGGGTGGTCTCCTCGGTCCGGCAGGTCGGGACTCGGCGCCGCATCCGGTCGAGCGGCGGGTCCGCCTGGATGATTGTCGCGTTGACAGCGGATCGCGTGACGCCCACGATGCGCCGCGCCGGCGGCACCAGCCTCGGAGCACTCCCGATGGATCCCACGTTCTTCATCCGCGGGCTCGCGGTCGGCTTCACGGTCGCCGCCGCCGTCGGCCCGATCAGCCTCCTGACGATCCGCCGGACGATCGCCCACGGCCGCGGCTACGGCCTCGTGTCCGGGCTCGGCATCGCCGCGGGTGCTGACCTCGATCGTCGGCCGGGTCCGGGGCCGGATCACCCCGCGCGTCCTGACCTGGATCAACCGGATTTCGGGATCGATTCTGCTCGTGTTCGGGCTCGTGGCGATCGTCCAC
>JBKJOK010000346.1:0-2170 GCA_046595595.1 Candidatus Limnocylindrales bacterium | reverse complement strand
TGGCTCTGCTCGCCGACCATGAGTCCGTAGTGCGAGTGGGCCCCGAACGGCTCGTACTCCGCCCCGAGCCACGTCGCGACCTGCTCGGCCATCGGCTCCGCGACGGAGCGATCGAGGCCGGCCCCGATCACCAGCCGCGGGATCTCGGCGAACGGCCGCGGGTCGACCGGGATGCCGGACACGACGGCCCGCATCGCCCGACCGCTCTCGTGCGGCTTCTGACCGAGGAGGTGCTGGATCCGCAGGACGTCGGCGATCGTGAGGTCGCGATGATCGCGCTGAAGTCTCTCGGGCAGGGTCGACCAGCCGATGCGGCCGCGGCCGTAGACGTCCGGGATGTCGCGCAGCTCGTGAGGCTGGACCTCGGAGCGCAGGGCGGCGGGTGGCTCCGGGGCGAGCAGCACCAATCCTCCGAGCGGGACCTGCTCAGCCGCCTTCATGGCGAGGAGGGCGCCGAGGCCATGGGCGATCACGACCGTCGTCGCGCCCAGCCGATCGAGGGCCCCGGCCACGTCGCCCACGTAGGTCTCGAACGTGATCTCCGCCGGGTCCGTGGTCCGCGACCAGTAGTGATTCTGGAGGTTGAGGGCGTGCCCTTCCCAGCCGCGCGACGCGAAGTAGCCGAGGAACCGCTCCCACAGCCACGAGCCGGTCAGCTCGCCGTGGACGAACAGAAGCGGCTTCCGGCGCGATCGTCGCTCCGGCAGCCACGACTCGATGTAGACGCCGCGGTCGTGGAGCTCGATCTCGTCCTTGCGCACGGGCCGGCCGTTCGCGGACGGGACCTGCGCCCGGGCGAGGATCTGGTCGGGCGTCGACTCGGTCATCGGCTCACCATTCGTGCGGGTTGATCAGGAGCCCGGTCAGGGCCTTCGGGTAGAAGTAGGTCGATTTCTGGGGCATCACATCGCCTTCACCGGCAACCGCGGCGATCGACGCGACCGGGGTCGGCTCGAGCAGGAACGCCGCGTCGGCTCCGTCTCGCGCCGCATCCACGGCATCGAGGGCCTCGGCGGCCGACTTCGTGAACGAGACCCGACCGGCAGCGACCCCGGCCGGGTCGATTCCGGCGAGGCGCTCGAGGGCGACACCAAGCAGGACGACGTCGAGCCCGCGGACGGCCCGACCGCCCGCCGGGAGGAGCGGCTCGAAGGCCGCTCGGCGCGCCGTGAGGAAGGCGCCGCCGGTCCGCGTCCAGAGCCCGAAGTGGCCGGCCCCGCCGGCGGCCGCCACGGCCGATCGATCGCCCAGCGCCTCGAGCAGCTCGGTCCGCGACGCGGCCCGGACCGCGAACAGCTCGTCCAGGCCGGCCCGCAGGCGCTCGACCCCGTCCTCGCCCAGCCCGCCGACGATCCGGTGCGTCGGCAGGACGGTCAGCGGTTCGGCGGTCGTCTCGAGGAAGAGCATGAGGAGGTAGTCGAACGCGGGATCTTCCTCGCACGACCGGCTCATCCGCCGCTCGTCGCGGTAGCGGAGGGCGGTCTCGTAGCGATGATGGCCGTCGGCGATCGTGACCGGCTCGGCCGAGGCGATCGCGATCAGGTCGGCGACATCGGCCGCGGCCGGCCCGTCCGCGGCGACGACCCAGACCCGGTGGCGGACGTCGTCGGCATCCCGGACGTCGATCGCGGCCGGTCCCGCGGCGAGACCGGCAAGGATCGCGGAGGCCCGCCCGGACGGATCGTCATACAGGCCGATCACCGGGCTCGTGTTGACGCCGGTCGCGCGCAGCAGCCGGTAGCGGTCCTCGCGCGGCGCAGCCAGGGTGCGTTCGTGCGGGAGGACGCCGGAGCCGGGCTCGAACGGCTCGAGCCGCAGCCGGCCGAAGAACCCGCGCTGCGTCCGCTCCACGTCGGTGCCCGGGACGCGGTAGGTCTGCTCGTGGACGTAGATGGACGGCCGCGGATCCTTGTGGAGCGTCCCGTCGGAGCGCCATGCGGCGAGGGTTCGAGCTGCTCGTCGGTAGCGATCGTCCTCGGCGTCCCCGATCTCGTCGGTCGGCGCGTCGAGGCGGACGACGTTCTTGGGGTTCAGGGCTCGCAGGCGCGCGCGGTCCTCGGCGCCCAGGACGTCGTACGGCGGGGCAACGACGGCCGCGAGGTCGCCGACGCTGTCGGGCGCGTAGCGCAGGGCGCGGAACGGACGGATCTGGGGCACGGAATCCTCGATC
>JBKJOK010000244.1:0-7381 GCA_046595595.1 Candidatus Limnocylindrales bacterium | reverse complement strand
TTCCGACGCAGGAGCGGGCGGCGCAAGATACGACTGGCGTATCGGAATCAGCCTCAGCACGCGTGGCCGTGTACGAATTGCTGCGGCGCCAAGCGTGCTGAACGCGATTCCAGTACGGGAGCTGTATTTCGGCGCCCGGGCCCTGGGACGGGTCAGTCCACGTATTGCAGCGGCGTGACCGCGACGTCGGGGAAGGTCACGCCGGTCGAGTGGTTCGGGCAGTAGCCGCCCGGGTTCTTGGCGAGGTACTGCTGGTGGTAATCCTCGGCGTAATAGAACGCCGGGGCCGGCGCGATCTCCGTCGTGATCGTCCCGAAGCCGGCCGCGCTCAGGCGCTCCTGGTACGCATCGCGCGACGCCTCGGCGGTTGCCTGCTGCTCGCCGTCCGCGGTGTAGATCACGGACCGGTACTGAGTTCCGTTGTCGTTGCCCTGGCGCATGCCCTGGGTTGGGTCGTGCTGCTCCCAGAAGACTTTGAGGAGCTGCTCGTACGAGACACTGGCCGGGTCGTAGGCGACGAGGACGACCTCGGCGTGTCCGGTCTTGCCCGAGCAGACTTCGCGGTAGTCGGCGTTCGGGGTGATGCCGCCCGCGTAGCCGACCGCGGTGCTGACGACACCGGGCGTCTGCCAGAAATCCTTCTCGGCGCCCCAGAAGCAACCCATCCCGAAGATCGCGGTCCGGGTGCCGTCCGGCCACGGCCCCTTCAGGGAGGCGCCGTTCACGAAGTGACGGTCAGTCAGGGGGAGGGGATCGCTGCGACCGGGCAGCGCATGATCGGCGGAGGGCATGGACGGGGAGCGGAAGAGGAACTGCATGACCGAATCCTACGCGCGCGAGCCCGATTCGTGATGACGTCGAGGTGACGAGCCTCGACCCGGCAGAGCGTGTCTGTCGGGTCCGAGACCGTGAACCAGCCGGACCGCGCGACGCGACCGGCCGGGCGCCTTTCGTGCACCGCCTGCATGAACGGACGTCCGGACGGCCGGCGTAAGCCCAGGACGAACGTGATCCGCGCGTCCAGCCGATATCCACTGCACCCACCGCCTCAGACGTCGTCCGAGCGATGGCCCAGCCGTCGGTTGACCCAGTCGGTGCCTGATCGGCCGGTGAGGGAGCGTGCCCGCCGGGTCAGTCCCCGTCGTCGGCGGATGGCTCCACGGCAGGCAGCCGGAACCCGGCCTCGGTGCCGCCCCCGTCGCGCGGACGGAGCCAGGCCTTGCCACCCATCGCCTCGACCAGCTGGCGGCAGACGAACAGCCCGATGCCCGCCCCGGCGGCGAACCGGCTGGCCTCACGAGTCCGGTAGAAGAGCTCGAAGGCGCCCTCGGCGGTCGCCTCGTCGATCCCGATCCCGCGATCGAGGATCCGGACGACGACCGTGCCGTCCTCGGCGGCCACCTCGATCTCGATCGGGGCGGGCGCGGCGCTGTACTTGGCGGCGTTGCTGACGAGATTCCGGACGACCTGCTCCACATATGTCGGCTCGGCCTCGATGAGCGGCAGGACGGTCGGCGCGGTCAGGACGAGCTCGCGATCCGGTCGGCGCTGTGTCTCGCCCTCGATGATCCGGGTCACGAGTCGGCCCAGGTTGACCGGCTCCGCCTCGATCAGGACCTTGCCCCGTTCCGCTCGCGACAGGACGAGCAGGTCCTCGACGAGCCGGTAGAGCCGGTCCGACTCCTCCTCGATGTCGATGACCGCCTGGATCCGCGTCTCCTCGGGCAGGGAGTCGCCGCGCTGACGGAGGACCCGAGCGAGGCCGTAGATCGAGGTGATCGGCGTCCGCAGCTCGTGGCTGATCACGCCGATGAACGCCTCGCGCAGGGCGCCCGCCCGGAGCTCCTCGGCGTGATGGGCAGCCAGCTCGACGTGGCCGGCGAGGACGCTGACCACGCCTTCGAGGAGCTCGAGGTCGGCCGAGTCGAAGGCGTCCAGCGCGGTCGAATCGATCTCGACCAGGCCGATCCCCGAACCATGGCGGATGATCGGGACCCCGAGCCATGAGCGGACCGCGGTGGCGGCGGCGGCGCCGCGAACCCGGTTGCCATCACGGAACAGGTCGCCGCTGAGGTACGGCTCCAGGCGCTCGACGACGGCCCAGCTCCGGCTCGGGCCGCGGGTCAGGCGCTGGCCGAGGGCCTCGTCGGCGAACGGCCCGATCGCGGCCCGGATCACGAGGTCGTTGCCGTCAATCAGGGCGATCGAGCCGCCCGTCAGGCGGACGACCGTCCGCAGCCGGCCCAGCGCCTCGTGCAGGATCTGGTCGAGATCCAGCTCGCCGGATGCGGCCGCGGCGATCTCGATGATCAGCCGGGACGTCGCCGCGGATCGGACTGCGGAGTCGACGAGCTCGACGGATCGATCGGGCGCGTCCACGCGGTCCATCGTACCGTCCGCGGGCCCCGGTGCCGCCGGCTCAGCGCGAGCGGCGCTCGCGCAACACGGCGATGGACTTCGCGATCCGGCGCACCCTCGTCGCGGCCGACGTGGCGCCCTCGATCGACGACACGTGCCAGCCCTTGTTGCTCGGCGAGAGGGCGTCAAACGTCCCGCGCGCGGCGGCGTCGTCAGCGAGGGCGGCTGCGAAGTCGGACGGCAGCTCCACCTCGCGCGGCGCGCTGTCGAAGGCCAGCGGCCCGGTGCGCGGCGCTGAGCTCATGGACTCCTCGTCGACCGGAATGCCACCGGCCGACCGATGAGTTTCGAGTCGGCGCGGGGTCGGTGTGATTGTCGAGCTGCCGTATCGGAGATCTCGGGTTGGCCCACCCACCCGCACGCCGATCGTCGCGCGCCACCGAGCCCGCCGATGCGATCGGCGTGATCGGTCATTGCCGGCGCGCGGACCTGTCGCTCACGACCGGCATCCGGACGGACCTCGTCTGCGACGCGGCCGAAGTCCGGGTCGTCGACCTCGGAACGCTCGATGCGCTCGCCCGACTCGGGCTCGCCGCCCGGCGCCATGGCCTCGAACTGATCATCGAGTGCCCGCCGCGGGGTCTCCTCGACCTGCTCGACCTGTGCGGACTTGGCGGTCTCCTCGCCCGGCTCCAATTCGCCGCCGACGGGTCAGTCGAGGCGGGCGGGCAGGCCGAAGAGCGGGAAGTAGCGCTCGGTGTCGAGGAAGAACATGATCCCGGCGATCCGACCGCCGTCGAGCTGGAGCACCTGGAGCGACCACGGCTCCCAGCCGCCGCCCGGCGCCGGCTTGTACTGGGCGAACCCGGGAGCCCCGCTCGCCCGGATCGGGATCAGCCGTGACCCGCGGCAGCCGATGCCCGGGCCCAGGCACCACTTGCGGATGTCGGCATGGGTCTGGAGCCAGAGCTCGTACGGCGGCATCGACCAGCGGGCGTCCTCGTTGAGGAGGCTGGTCAGGGCGTCCATGTCGTACGTCTCGAACGCGGCCACGTAGCGCTTGAGGAGGGCCTCGTGGGCCTCGTCGAGGATCGCCGGCGTGGGGTCGGCGGCAGCAAGGTCCTTTCCGGCGAGCGTCGCGCGGGCACGCTGGAGGGCGCTGTTGACCGATGCGACCGTCGTGTCGAGCAGTTCGGCGACCTCGTCGGCCTTCCAGCGCAGGACCTCGCGCAGGATCAGGACGGCTCGCTGGCGGGGCGGCAGGTGCTGAAGCGCGGCCACGAACGCGAGACGGATCGACTCGCGGGCGACCGCGACCTCGGCCGGATCGCCGCCGGACGGGATCGCCCGATCGTCGGGCACTGGCTCGATCCAGGCCCCCGCGCCGACGGCCGGCCCGAGCGTCTGGTCGGCCGTGCCCGCCGGCGAGAGATCCACCGGCAGGGCCCGGCGCTGGCTGGCGCTCTTCATGTCGAGGCAGACGTTCGTCGCGATCTTGTACAGCCACGAGCGGAGCGCGGCTCGGCCCTCGAAGCGGTCGTATGCCCGCCAGGCCCGGATGAACGTCTCCTGAACGGCGTCCTCGGCCTCGAACGCCGCGCCGAGCATCCGGTAGCAGTACGCGGTCAGCTCCAGGCGATGGGTCTCGAGCCGGGCGTCGAGCTCGGATCGTTCCGGGAGGGTGGGCGCGAGCGGGCGATCGACGGTGGCTTCGGTCATCCGCGCATCCTAGCCGGGCTCGCGGTCGTCGGTCGACTCGGGCCCGTCCGTCGACCTCGGGGGTTGTGCCGCCTGTGTGGCCCTGAAATCATGGTCCGCGAGCGACCGGACCGATGAGTCCCCGCCCGAGCGGTCGTCCAACCGAACGACGGGCGCACTACCCGCGGCGCGGGCCCGGGTCGCCCCGACCACCCGCCTGACACCCGTCTCTGGAGGATCCGAATGACGCTCTCCCCGACGACCGCCAGCCTCTCGATCCCCGCGCTGCGCGCCGCGCTCGAAGGGGTCGTGTTCGGCCCCGACGATCCCGGCTACGACGCGGCTCGGGCGACGGCGTACGGCGGGGACCTGCGACCGGCCGTGGTCGTCCGTGCCGCGAACGCCGTGGACGTCGCCCGTGTCGTTCGACTGGCGGCGGCGAGCGGCCTCGAGCTGGCCGTGCGCAGCGGCGGCCACAGCGGCGCCGGTCACGGCACGACCGACGGCGGCATCCAGCTCGACCTCTCGGCGATGAAGGGCCTCGAGATCGACGTCGCGGGCCGGACCGCCTGGGCCGAGACCGGCCTGACCGCCGGCGAGCTGACCACGGCAATCGGCGAGCATGGGCTCGTCGTCGGATTCGGCGACACGGGGTCGGTCGGGATCGGCGGGATCACGACCGGCGGCGGCATCGGCTATCTGGTGCGGGCCCACGGGTTGACGATCGACCACGTCATCGCGGGCGACGTCGTCACCGCGAGCGGCGATCTGGTTCGGGCCGATGCCGAGCACCATCCCGACCTGTTCTGGGCGATCCGCGGCGGCGGCGGCAACTTCGGCGTCGTGACCCGGTTCCAGTACCGCCTCCATGAGCTGCCGGGCATCGTCGGCGGGCTGCTGATCCTGCCCGCGACGGCCGACACGCTTGCCGGGTTCATCGCGGCCGCCGAGGCCGCCCCCGAGGAGCTCTCGACGATCGCCAACGTGATGCCCTGCCCGCCGCTGCCGTTCGTGGCCGAGGAACATCACGGCGCGCTGGTGATCCTCGGGATGCTTGCCTGGGCGGGCGATGCGGAGACGGGCGAGCGGGCGCTCGCGCCGTTCCGGGCGCTGGCCACGCCGCTCGCCGACATGCTCAGGCCGATGCCCTACGCAGAGCTGTTCGCGGGCGAGGAGGCCGACGCCCCGCACGTCGAGGCAATCGGGCGGACATTGTTCCTCGACCGCGTCGATCACGACGTGGCCGCCCGGATCGTGGCTGAGCTCGAGGAGCACGCCCGGACGTCGGGCGCCCTCATGACGGTGGCCCAGCTCCGCGTCCTGGGCGGGGCGATGGCCCGCGTTCCGGCCGACGCCACCGCCTTCGCGCACCGCTCCAGCCGGATCATGGCTGTCCTTGCCGCCATCGTCGGGACCCGCGAGGAGCTGCCGGCCCACGAGGCATGGACTCGAAGGTTCGCGACGGCACTCCAGCAGGACGACCTCGGTGCGTACGTGAACTTCGTCTCGGACGAAGGTCCCGGGCGCGTCCGGGCGGCCTATCCCGGGGCGACCTGGGATCGCCTGGTCGGGATCAAGGCCCGGTACGATCCGACGAACGTGTTCCACCGGAACCAGAACATCCCGCCGGGTGGCGTTGGCGCCGCCTGATGATCGGTCGCGCCAGGGGCGACGCCTGACCACCGTGCCGTCCGGCACCGTCGGGTCTACCCGCCGCCCGACCGGGCCGTGCGGACCGGCCCCGCCTGATGAGCCGTCCGGCTCTGGCGAGTCGGTCCCGGAAGGAACACGATCGATCCTGCGCATCCCAATCCGCGATGATCGGGATCGAGGTTCCATCATGATCGGCCAGCCGCCATCGGACGATCGTCGACCCACCCCGGTCGACGCTTCACGCGCCCTGTCCGGCTGGGGGTTCCTCGTTCAATCCGACCTGCCGGATCGGCCCGGCCCGGCGTTCCTCCTCGTTGCGCTTCGAGCCCGAGCCGAACTCGATCACTTCGACGCCGAGTCGATCGAGTTCTGGGTCACTCGCGCCGGAGCCGGTCACCGCGAGCGGCTGACTCGCACGCCGCCGCTGTCGGCGGAGCGCGACTTCTCGTGGGGGCCCATCCGGATCGTCGACCGGCTCGGTGTCTCCAACACCTACCTGACCTTCGGCGGATCCCTGTCGACCGCGCTGGTCGACGACGCCTTGATCGCGGTGTTCACCTCGCCGGTGCCGCTGCTCCGCCGGGGCGGGCACTCACAGGTCTCGGACGAGGCCGCCGCGAACGTGGGCGCCTTCTTTGCCCGGCTGATGATCGCCGTCGACTACACGCCCGGGTTCGAGGCGCGCCTCGCCGCCGCGCGGCCGATCGATCGCTACGCGGCCTTCATCGCCGACCTGGTCGAGCGCCATCGCGGCCGACCGGACCGGTTTGATCGATCGGCCGGGCTGTGGTCGCTGGCAAGGGCCCAGCGGACACGCATCGGACGCGAGGATCCAGCCGCCTGGCGGGCAGGGCTCATGCTCCTCGCCGAGATCGCCGCCGGCTGACGGAGCGGCGGATCAGGGTGACCCCACGGTGGACATCGCTTCGCCATCCGATTCGACGCAGTCGGCGCAGCGACCGAGGATCGTGAGGTGACCGACGTCGGCGACGAAGCCGTGGCGGAGTCCGACCGGTTCGATCACCGAGGCAGCTTCGTCCGCACTCAGCTCCCACGTGTGACCGCAGCCCCGGCACTGGAGATGGGCGTGCTCGGCGTCAGCCAGGACGTGGAACTCCTCGCGACCGGTCGGGGAGTGACTGTGGCTGAGGTAGCCGAGTTCCTCAAGGACATCGAGCGTCCGGTAGACGGTCGACGGCGTCGTGGCCGGGTCGCGCTGGCGGCAGCGCTCGACGAGCTCGCTGCCGGTGACATGACCGCGGGTCGACTCGAGAACCTCCAGGATCTGGCGGCGCTGGGCGGTCCAACGCAGGCCGCGAGCCCGAATCTGGTCGCGAATGCCGGTCCATTCGGCCGTTCTTGGCCGGCTCGTTCGGGCGACGGACCCCTCGCTCATGGCCGATCGGTTGGTGCGAATGCGCGCTCGAGATCGGGCAGCACGTTCTCCGCCCCGAGCAGGAACAGCGTGCCGACAAGGATGCTGAACACGCCGGCCGCGACCCCGATCACGAGGTACAGCCGGTCCCGGACCTGGCTCGCGACGAAGCCGGTCGCGCTGATCACGACGATGATCGTGTTCGAGACGAGCAGGCCGACGATGAAGGCGACCATCATCGGCACCCCGAGCCCCTGGCCGGCCGCCCCGCCGACCGCGGCGATGATCAGAACCTGG
>JBKJOK010000308.1:0-4661 GCA_046595595.1 Candidatus Limnocylindrales bacterium | reverse complement strand
TTGGCGGCGACGGCGGAGCCGGCATTGAAGCCGAACCAGCCGAACCACAGGAGGCCTGCGCCAAGGACGGTCATCGGCACGTCGTGGGGCTCAAGGCCCTCACCGTTGATCGTCCGGCGGCCGATGAGCATGGCGACGATCAGGGCCGACACACCCGAGCTGATGTGGACGACAGTGCCACCGGCGAAGTCCAGGGCGCCGAGCTTGAACAGCCAGCCATCCACGGACCAGACCCAGTGGGCCAGCGGCGAGTAGACGAAGATGGACCACAGGACGGTGAACAGCACGAAGGCGCTGAAGCGCTTGCGCTCGGCGAAGGCGCCGGTGATGAGCGCCGGCGTGATCGCCGCGAACATCAGCTGAAACGCCGCGAACAGGACGAAGGGCACGGTGATCGCGTAGGTCTCCGAGGGCTCGAGGCCGACGCCGTTGAAGAAGGCGAAGTCCAGGCCACCGATGAGGCCGAGCCCATTGACGTCGGGCCCGAAGGCCAAGGTGAAGCCGACGATGACCCAGACCACGCTGACGATGGCCAGGCCGAAGAAGCTGTGCATGATCGTCGAGAGCACGTTCTTGCGGCGAACGAGGCCCCCGTAGAACAGCGCCAGCCCCGGCAACATGATCATGACCAGCGCCGTGGACATGAGCATCCAGGCGGTATCTCCGGAGTCCATCGATTCGCTCTCCTCGCCCCGTCGGCTGTCGCGGCCTGACCGTGTCGGTGGCGGTGCGAGCCCCGCAATGGAACCCACTCCGACCGCGAGGATGAACGTTGCGATGGCTTCGCTTCGTCACCGGACGGGGCCCGAAAAGGATGCGAACCGGTATCGGGGCCACGGTCCACGCTCAGGCGACGGTCGGGACCATCGGCGAGTAGCGCACTGACAAGGGGCGCGTATCCTCGGGACATGAGCGCACTCCGCCGCACCCTCGCCGCCCTGCTCGGTGCCGCCCGCGGAGCATCATCGGTGGTCGGCGTCCTCGTCGTCATCGGCGCCATGGTCTGGCTGCTCGCCGCCCGCGATTCCCCGGGGGCCGGTGCGACGACGAGCGAGCCGCCGCTCGTGGCGGCCGTGTCCGCCGAGCCCTCGCCGACGCCGGTCGACCCGGCTCCGACGCCGCGGCTCGAACCGACCTCGATCGCGCTGTCGAGCCCGCTGCCGGGTGCCTCGGTCGCGGTGACGCCGACGGCCACGAGCGCGCCCACGCTCGAGCCGACGCCGGACCCGACGGCGACCCCGGCCCCGGCAACGCCGAAACCGACGCCCAGGCCGACGCCGAAACCGACTCCAAAGCCGACCCACGATCCCGCCCCCGAGCCAACACCGTGGATCGGCACCGACTCCGGCTCGTTCGGCCAGACCCTGACGGTCGACGCCGTGCAGGTCCGGCTCGACCGGCGCGGGCCGAGCCAGGATCCCCAGATCCGGTGCGGGACGTCGGACGATCCAGAGCGTCAGGGCTTCACCGACGTTGTCAGCTATGACCTCCGGATCACGTGGCCCGACCCGGGCGACGCGTCGGAGCCGTGGATCGCCGTCGGTTCGGACCCCTACAACGTCCTGTGGTTCGAGCCTGCGGTCGCCAGTGGTGTCGCCACCGTCTTCTCGACGTGCAAGCGCCGCGCTGACTCGTTCAATGCAATGGTCGAGTGGTCGCCGAACGGCGGGCCGATGCGACTCTTCCGGTTCTCCTTCCGCTGACCCCGCTCCGGATAGGCCGTCACGGGCTGGTGATGCGCAGATCGTCGGTCAGGTAGACCGCGAGTCCGTTCCTTCGGGCGATGGCCCACGTGACTTCGTCACGAATGTCGGCTTCGGCGATGGTGTTGCGGAACAGGCCCACCTGACTCGCCGGGCGGACCCGCAGGGCCGGCGCGAGCTGGCTGCCCCAGACCAGGACGAGATCGACGTCGGCGGCGGTGTTCGCGTCCGGAACCCAGTCGGGCTGGGCCATGATGGTGACTCCCGGCACGGCTTCCCGGATCAGCATCGCCTGAGCATGTGACTTGACGTTCACGATCGTCCGCCAACCGAGGTGTCCGGCCGCCAGGATGCGCCCGAGGACCCGGCCGGCGATCTCCCGATCGTCCTTGAGATCGACGTTCAGGAGGGTTGTCGGCCCGATGACGTCGAGGGCCTCGGACAGGGTGGTCAACCCGAGTGTGGCATGGATTGGGCGCCACCCGAGCCCCCCGTCGAGGCGGAGGACCCGGAGCCGGCCGGCGGTCAACTCGCGGAGGCGGCCCGTGCCCGTCGTGGTCCGATCGAGCATGTCGTCGTGGAGCAGCCAGAAGGTCAGGTCAGCGGAGAGCTGGACGTCGACCTCGACGCCTTCGACACCGCCGGCCACGGCCAGTCCGATCGCCGCTCCGCTGTTCTCCGGCGCGGAATCGGGCCCGGCCGTGGCACCACGGTGGGCGTACACGACAGGCCGGCCGCTCGGGGCATGCACGTCGCCCCGGTATCCGACCACCGCGACAAGGACGACCAGGGTGCACACGATTCGCGCGTGGCCATGACGCCTGTTCACGAGATCGCGCGTCACCGCGCCGTCAAGCGGGCTCGCATGCGCCGGTTCCACGCCCGTCAACCTGCTCCTTTGGGCAACGCCCAACGACGACGACGACGACGACGGGCAGGCGGCGAGCCGGGTGGGATTCGAACCCACGACCAAGGGATTAAAAGTCCCGTGCTCTACCACTGAGCTACCGGCCCGCAGCGAAGCGTAGCCGACGCCGGGCAGGATGCTCGGCTCACGCCGCGATCACAGGGAGACGTTGAGTGGTCATCTCTGGCATTTGACCCCAGTTGTGCCTAAAATCTCTTGGTATGAGCGATACGCATGGCCACGTTCGGATCGGGCGGGCGGCGGAGATGCTGGGCGTCACGGTCGACACCATCCGGCGCTGGGCGGACGACGGACGTTTGGCGACCGTCCGATCCGCCGGCGGCCAGCGGCTCGTTCCGATGAGCGAGGTCAGCCGGCTGAT
Source organism: Candidatus Limnocylindrales bacterium (assembly GCA_046595595.1). GTDB lineage: Bacteria > Chloroflexota > Limnocylindria > Limnocylindrales > CSP1-4 > CF-46. The sequence goes on along the minus strand of JBKJOK010000308.1, from coordinate 1,669 downwards.
CGGGGAGCGCCGCCAGACGACGACGGATCGCCCGATCGTCGCCCAGTCCGCGCGCAACCGCTTCGCGGGAATCGTGACCAGGGTTCAGAAGGACGGGGTCGCGGCGGTGGTCGAGATCCAGGCCGGACCCCATCGGCTGGTCAGCCTGATGACGGCCGAGGCGGTCGAGGAGCTCGACTTGCGGATCGGCGACGAAGCGGTGGCCGTCGTGAAGTCGACCAACGTGATCGTCGAGATCCCGTCGGGCCGCGAGTCACGAGGGTGAAGCTCCGGCTCGTGGTCGTCCTTGCCGTCGTGGCGCTCGGGGTGGGATGCCAACCGGAAGCGCCGGCCCGGCTCGGTTCGCCGTCGACGCTGCCGAGTCCCGGTGCGGAGACATCGCCTGCGGCCGAGCCGACGCTCACCGGCGGCCCCGCAGCACTCACGATCTTCGGGGCGGCCTCGCTCTCCACGGCCCTCGAGCAGCTGGAAAAGTCCTATGAGGCGGGCCATCCGGGCACGACCCTGACGATCTCGACCGGTTCGTCCGCCGCGCTCGAGACCCAGATCGAGCAAGGCGCGCCCGCCGACGTGTTCCTCAGCGCGGACATCACGAACCCGAGGAAGCTCGTCGACAAGGGACTCGCCGACGGCGATGCGCTGAACTTCGCGGGCAACCAACTCGTCGTCGTCGTCCCGGCCGACAACCCGGGCGGACTCACCTCCCCGGCCGACCTCGCCAGGCCTGGCCTGAAGGTGATCGCCGCCGGCGACGACGTGCCGATCACGACCTACGCGACCCAGGTCGTCGGGCTCCTCGCGAAGACCGACGGCTACCCGGCAGGCTTTGCCGCAGCGTACGCGGCGAACGTCGTGTCGAAGGAGGACGACGTCCAGGCGGTGGTCGCCAAGATCGAGCTCGGCGAGGGCGATGCCGCGATCGTCTACCTGACCGATTCCCGAGCGTCCGCCAAGGTCGCCTCGATCGCGCTCCCGGCGAGCGCAGCCATCGCGGTCGTGTACGGAGGCGTCGTCGTGAAGTCGTCGCCGCACCTGGCCGCGGCTCACGCCTTCCTCAACTGGCTGACCGGCGCCGAGGCGCAGCTGATCCTGGCCCAGCTCGGGTTCACCGAGCCCGCGTCCTGACCAGCCGGACATCGCCCGTGGTCGTCGCGCTCGCCGTCGTCCTCGGGCTGTTCCTCGGCCTGCCGATCGCGCTCCTCGTGGGTCGTGCGGTGGTCGGCGGGTCGCTGGCGACGGCCCTCGGCAGCGCGGCGGTCATCGACGCCCTGATCCTGTCGCTGGTGACGACCGCGATCAGCCTCGCGATCACGATCGTCGTCGCCACCCCGCTGGCGCATCTCCTCGCCCGGCGGCGGTTCCGCGGGGCGTCGCTCGTCGAGGCGCTCGTGGACCTGCCGATCGTCCTCCCGCCGTCGGTCGCGGGGCTGGCGCTGCTGTTGACCCTGGGTCGACGCGGCGTGATCGGCGAGCCGCTGGCCGAGCTCGGGATCGCGATCCCGTTCACGACGATCGCGGTGATCATCGCCCAGGTCTTTGTCGCGGCCCCGTTCTACATCCGGGCGGCGCGGGCAGGGTTCCAGACCGTCGATCGCGACCTCGAGGACGCGGCCCGGGTCGACGGCGCCTCCGAGCGCCAGCTGACGTGGTGGATCACGATCCCGCTCGC
>JBKJOK010000253.1:0-2161 GCA_046595595.1 Candidatus Limnocylindrales bacterium | reverse complement strand
CCAGGCCATCCTCGAGCTCGAGATCAAGGGGATCCCGGTCCGCAAGGTCCTCGTCGGGCCGGCCGCGGACATCGCGAAGGAGTTCTACCTGTCGGCCGTCCTCGATCGGGCCAGCCGGAAGATCCTCCTGATGGGCTCGTCGGAGGGCGGCGTCGAGATCGAACAGGTCGCCGCCGAGCGGCCCGACGCGATCGTCACCATCCACGCCGATCCGCTCCTCGGCCTGCAGCCGTTCCAGGCCCGCGAGATGGCGTTCCGGCTCGGGCTCGGCGCCCACCTCAAGGACGCGGTCGCGATCGCGACGGGGCTCGTCCGGACAATGCTCGCGTACGACGCGGACCTGGTCGAGATCAACCCGCTCGCGATCGTCAACGACACCGGCGTCGACGGCCTCGTCACGCAGCGCCTCCAGTGCCTCGACGCCAAGATCACCCTCGACGACTCCGCCCTCCATCGCCATCCCGAGCTCGAGGCGCTCCGCGATCCTGACGAGGAGGACCCGGCCGACAAGAAGGCCCGCGAGGCCGGCCTGACGTTCATCAAGCTCGACGGCACGATCGGCTGCATGGTCAACGGCGCCGGCCTGGCGATGACGACGATGGACCTCGTGAAGCGCGCCGGCGGGGAGCCCGCGAACTTTCTCGACATCGGCGGCGGCGCCCGGGCCGACAAGGTGGCCGAGGCGATGCGCCTGATCCTGGCCGATCCCAAGGTCAACGCGATCCTCGTCAACATCTTCGGCGGGATCACCCGCGGCGACGAGGTCGCCCGGGGCCTGATCGAAGCCCGCGCCCAGCAGGAACGCGATGTTCCGATGGTCGTCCGGATCGTCGGCACGAACGCCGCCGAGGCGGCGGTCCTGCTCGAGGAGGCCAGGTTCGTGACCGCGTCCTCGCTCGACGATGCCGCCGCGCAGGCCGTGGTCGCGTCGAAGGGAGCCGCCGCGTGAGTATCCTGATCGACCGCTCGAGCCGGGTCGTCGTCCACGGCCTGACCGGCCGCGAAGGCTCGTTCCACGGTCAGGCGATGCTCGAGTACGGAACCCGAGTCGTGGCCGGAATGACCCCGGGCAAGGGCGGTCAGACTGCGCTCGACGGCAAGGTGCCGGTCTTCAACACCGTGGCCGACGCGGTCCGTGAGACGGGCGCCGACACGTCGTGCATCTTCGTCCCGGCCGCCGGCGCGCCGGACGCGGTGATGGAGGCGGCCGCGGCCGGAGTGAAGACGATCTTCTGCATCACCGAAGGAATCCCGGTCCTCGACATGATCCCGGTCGTCGAGATGGTGCGAGCGGCGGGCGCCCGCCTGATCGGGCCGAACTGCCCGGGCGCGACGTCGCCGGGCCGGGCCAAGGTCGGGATCATCCCGGGCTCGATCCATCGCGAAGGCCGGGTCGGGGTCGTGTCGCGCTCGGGGACGCTCACGTACGAGGCCGTTCAGGCGATGAGCGATGCCGGGATCGGCCAGTCGACCTGCGTCGGGATCGGCGGGGATCCGGTGATCGGGACCACGTTCCTCGACGTCCTCCAGCTCTTCGCCGCCGACGACGAGACCGACGCGATCGTCCTGATCGGCGAGATCGGCGGAGCCGCCGAGGAAACGGCCGCGGCGTGGGCCGCCGAGCATCTGTCGAACGTGCCCAAGGTCGCGTTCATCGCCGGCCGGACCGCGCCCGAAGGGAAGCGGATGGGCCACGCCGGCGCGATCATCTCCGGTGGTGCGGGCACGGCCGCGTCCAAGGTCGCCGCGCTCGAGGCGGCCGGCTTCCTGGTCGCCGGATCACCGACCGAACTGCCGGCGCTCCTCCGCGAGGCCGGCTTTCGCGACTGATCGTTTGCCGCGGCCCGTGAGGACCCGGCGTCCATCGCCTCCGCACCGAGGGCAACCGGTGAAGATCGACGACATCTGCTACCTGTTCGCCTACGACCGCTGGGCGACCGCGAAGATCCTCGACCGGATCGAGGGCATCGGCGAGCCAACCTGGACGGCCACGGGCGTGTTCGACGAGCGCGGCCTCGGCGGGATCCTCGTCCACCAGCTCGGGGCCACGCAGCGCTGGCGGCACGGCCTGGCCGAGGATGGCGAGATGCCGCGACCCGAGAAGGAGCCGCTCCCGTCGCCGGCCGGGCTGCGCGCCGCGTGGGCCGCAGAGTGGCCGGCC
>JBKJOK010000297.1:0-2142 GCA_046595595.1 Candidatus Limnocylindrales bacterium | reverse complement strand
GTCCCGTGCCGGCGTCCCGTGCCGGCGTCCCGTGCCGGCGTCCCGTGCCGGCGTCCCGTGCCGGCGTCCCGTGCCGGCGTCCTGGCCCGCCGCGATATTCCAGGAAGGCGTATCCATCACTCCGGACCGACCGTTTGAGGTCATTCATGCCGAGGAGGCATGGACCGACATCAATCACGACAGCCTGACCCCGATTCATGCCCGGAAGGCATGAACCGGGCCATTCGCCGTGACCGACCTCCCCGATAAGCCTTCTTGGCATGAACACAGATCCCGATCCGTGTCTCGCGCCCCGCGGCACCCGTCTGGGGCCCGTGATCCGAGCCCGGCGCCGGCCGCCGGATCAGGTCGGGCTGCGTCGCCGCACGGCCATCAGCCGGGTCCCGTCGACGCTCGACCACACGACGCCGTCCCCGGCGGGCATCGGGCTGCGCGGGTCCTCGAGCGCTCGGAGCCAGTCGGCCGACGAGGCCGGAAACCGGTTCGCGAACACGGCGTCGAGCTCCTGCATCGTCGCCCGATTCCGGGCGGTCGCCCGGAGCACGAGCAGGCCAGCGACTCGGGCATCGGCCGGGCTCGCCCGCCGGACCGCGGTCACCTTGTCGGTCAGGCCGCGCATCGCGCCGCCGCCGTCCGCGAGGAGATCCTCGATCTCGACGACCGCGATCTCGGCTGCCCGGATCCGACGGAGCAGCACGTCGATCGAGCGCGATCGCAACGCGCCCGGATCGATCCCGAACTCCGGCTGCCCGGTCCAGCCGCCTGGCCGGGCGAAGGCGATGACAAGCTCCTGGCGACGGAGGTGTTCGATGTCGCGGGGCAGGTCCGATCCGGGCCTCGCTTCGACGAACACGGCAAGCTGGACGCCAACCGCGGCGGCGCACGAGGCGAGGGTCTCGATCGACGTCGCCGTGGTCAGGCCGCGCTCGACCCGGCTCCAGAACGGCTGCGAGACGCCTGCACGCTCGGAAGCCTCGGCCTGGGTCAGGCCGGAGGCGACCCTCGACCCGCGCAGCCCGATCCCGACTCGCCGGACGACTCGCAGCGCTCGGGCCTGGCCTTCGATCCTGGCTGCGCCGGCGCGGCGGCGCCGACGATCCGGCATCGATCGATGATGGCAGCGGCCGCTCCACCGCGGCTCCACCGCGGCTCCACCGCGGCTCGCCCGCCCATTCACCGCCCATTCACCGACGCTCATCAGCGCCGCCCGGCCGCCCATCGCGACGGACGGGTCAGTGCGCCCGGCGAGCGATGAGGCCCCGCAGCTCCCGCTCGGCCTCGAGCCACGGCAGGTGCTCGCGCCAGGCGACGAGGTTGTGGACCTGGAGGAGGTCGATCCGGCCGCCGAACCAGGCCAGCTGGCGGCGGTAGCGGGCCAGCCCCTCGGCCACCGACGGCGTCCAGAGCTTCGTCGCCACGAACGCCGCCTCGCGACCTGGACCGGCCGCAAGCGCCGCCGACAGGACCGATTCGGCCCGGCCGTACATCGGCGAGCTGTCGACGACCCGGACGCCCGAGGCGAAATGCGGCCACGATGACGGCGTCGGCAGCGGCCTGATCGGACGGCGCGACGTCGAACACGCGCCACGTCCCGAGCCCGACCACCGGCAGCAGGGGCCCGTCACGACCGAGTCGGCGGCTGATCAAGGGCCGGGTGACTGGACCATCGGTTCGATGGCGCTGGCCGCGGCCGGCAGCCGGAACGCGAACGTCGAGCCGCGCCCGATCTCGCTCTCGAGCCACATCCGGCCGCCGTGCTCCTCGACGATCTCGCGCGAGATCGGCAGCCCGAGCCCGGTCCCGCGCGGCTTGTCGGTGAGCGTGTCGCCGGACTGGGCGAACGCCTCGAAGACGCGCTCATGGTCGGCTTCCGCGATGCCGGACCCGGTATCGACAACCGCCACGACCACGGCGGGGTCGGGGCCCTCCTCGACCGCGATCCGGACCGTGATCGAGCCCGCCGGCGTGAACTTCACCGCGTTCGAGAGGAGGTTGATCACGACCTGGATGAGCCGGTGGTGATCACCGGTCACGATCGGCACGGCGCCCGGGCCGGGCCCCTCCCGGATCAGGTCCAGCCCGCTCGAGTCGAACAGGGCCGCGACCGCCGCCGTCGCCTGATCGACGACCGCGACCACGTCG
>JBKJOK010000113.1:0-7685 GCA_046595595.1 Candidatus Limnocylindrales bacterium | reverse complement strand
GGACGGCTCAGCGCAGCTCCTGAATCCGGATCAGGTTGCCGGCGGGATCGCGGACGGCGCAGTCGCGAACGCCCCACGGCTGCTGGGTCGGCTCCTGGACGACGTCCGCATCCCGGGCCTGAAGCCGCTCGAAGGTGTCGTCGAGGTTCGTGGTGGCCAGGTTGATGCCGGCGTAGGTGCCCTTGGCCATCATCTCGGCGATCGTCCGGCGCTCGGCGTCGGTGACGCCCGGGTCGGCGCCTGGTGGATGCAGGACGATGGACGTGCCGGGCTGGCCGGCCGGGCCGACCGTGATCCAGCGCAGTCCGCGGTAGTCGACGTCGTTGCGGACCTCGAAGCCCAGGGTGTCGCGGTAGAAGGCCAGGGCTGCGTCCGGGTCGTCGTGCGGGAGATAAGCCTGGTGGATGGTGATGTCCATGGCGGTCATGCTAGTTGCGGCTCGCTGACCGGCGCTTCTCGATTCCTGACCGGTCGAGTCACCTGCTTTGCGAGGCACGCTGGCACCCCGGCCATGTCGGCCGCCGCATCGCGCCGGTAGATGCTGGGCGGCATCCCGACGAGCTCGGTGAAGCGCGTGCTGAACGTGCCCAGCGACGAGCAGCCGACCGCGAAGCAGACCTCGGTGACACTGAGGTCGCCGCGACGGAGCATGGCCATCGCGCGCTCGATGCGCCGGGTCATCAGGTAGCTGTACGGCGACTCGCCGTAGGCCAGCCGGAACTCGCGGCTGAGGTGGCCGGCCGACATGTGCACGCCGCGGGCGAGCGCCTCGACGTCCAGAGGCTGCGCGTACTCCCGGTCGATCCGGTCGCGGACGCGTCGCAGCCAGACGAGGTCGCGCAGGTGCTGGGTCGCGGCGGACGTGCTGGTCACCCGCGAGATGGTGCCACAGGCAAGGCTCCGATCACGAGCCGACGTAGGCCGCGAGGTGCTCGCCGGTGAGGGTGGAGCGAGCGGCGACGAGGTCGGCGGGCGGGCCCTCGAAGACGATCCGGCCGCCGTCGTGGCCGGCCCCCGGGCCGAGGTCGATGATCCAGTCGGCGTGGGCCATGACCGCCTGGTGGTGCTCGATGACGATGACCGACTTGCCGGAGTCGACGAGCCGGTCGAGCAGGCCGAGGAGCTGCTCGACGTCGGCGAGGTGGAGCCCGGCGGTCGGCTCGTCGAGGATGTAGACGTCGCCCTTGTCGGCCATCTGGGCGGCCAGCTTGAGCCGCTGCCGCTCGCCGCCGGACAGCGTGGGGAGCGGCTGGCCCAGGCGGAGGTAGCCGAGCCCGACGTCGGTCATGCGTTTCAGGATCGCGTGCGCGGCCCGGGTGCGCGCGTCGCCGCCACCGAAGAACTCCGCGGCCTCGGTCACCGACATCGCGAGCACCTCGCTGATGTCCCGGCCGCCGAGGTGGTACTCGAGCACGGACGCCTGGAACCGCTTGCCCTCGCACTCCTCGCACGTCGTGGCGACGCCGGCCATCATCGCGAGGTCGGTGTAGATCACTCCGGCGCCGTTGCAGGTGGGGCAGGCGCCCTCGGAGTTCGCGCTGAACAGGGCCGGCTTCACGCCGTTGGCCTTCGCGAACGCCGTGCGGATCGGGTCGAGGAGTCCGGTGTACGTCGCGGGGTTGCTCCGGCGCGACCCGCGGATCGCGCCCTGGTCGATTTCCACCACGCCGTCCCGGCCCGCCACCGAGCCGTGGATCAGGGAGCTCTTGCCCGACCCGGCCACGCCGGTCACGACCACGAGCATCCCGAGCGGGACATCCACATCGACGTCCTGCAGGTTGTGGGCGCCGGCGCCGCGCACCTCGAGCACGCCCGATCGGGTCCGGACCGACGGCTTCAACGAGGCCCGGTCGTCGAGGTGCCGCCCGGTCAGCGTGCGGCTGGCCCGCAGCCCGTCGATCGTCCCCTCGAACACGACCTCGCCACCGGCCGTGCCGGCGCCGGGCCCGAGATCCACGACGTGGTCGGCGATCGCGATCGCCTCCGGCTTGTGTTCGACGACCAGCACGGTGTTGCCCTTGTCGCGGAGCTGCAGGAGCAGGTCGTTCATCCGCGCGATGTCGTGGGGGTGGAGGCCGATGGTGGGCTCGTCGAACACGTACGTGATGTCGGTCAGCGACGACCCGAGGTGGCGGATCATCTTCGTGCGCTGAGCCTCGCCGCCCGACAAGGTGCCAGACGGCCGGTCGAGGCTGAGGTAGCCCAACCCGATCTCGACGAACGAGTCGAGCGTCTGCTCGAGCGTCGCCAGGAGCGGCGCGACGGACGGCTCCCGGAGGCCGCGGACCCACGCGGCGAGGTCGCTGATCTGCATCGCGCAGGCGTCGGCGATGTTGATCCCGTCGATCTTCGAGGAGCGAGCTCCCTCGCTGAGGCGCGTGCCGCCGCACTCCGGGCACGCGCTGAAGGTGGCCGCCCGGTCAACGAAGGCCCGGATGTGGGGCTGCAGCGCGTCCGGGTCCTTGGACAGGAACGACTTCTGGATCTTGGGGACCAGGCCCTCGTAGGTCAGGTTGACGCCGTTGACCTTGACCTTGGTCGGCTCCTTGTAGAGGAAGTCGTCGAGCTCCTGCTTCGTGTACTCGCGGATCGGCTTGATCGGGTCGATGAACCCCGAGGCGGTGAAGATCCCGACGGTCCACCAGCTGTCCACCTTGTAGCCGGGGATCGTGATCGCACCCTCGGCGATCGACTTCGAGTCGTCGTAGAGCTGGCTGAGGTCGATGTCGGAGACCGTGCCCATGCCCTCGCAGCGTGGGCACATGCCGCCCGTCAAGGTGAAGGTCCGGCTCTCGGTCTTGGGCTTGTCGGCGCCGCGGTCGATTGTGATCGCACCGCTCCCGCGGACCGAGGGGATGTTGAACGAGAACGCCTGGGGCGACCCGACGTGGGGCTGGCCGAGTCGGCTGAAGAGGATGCGCAGCATCGCGTTGGCGTCGGTGGCGGTGCCGACGGTCGAACGGACGTTGGCGCCCATCCGCTCCTGGTCGACGATGATCGCGGTGGTCAGCCCGTCGAGCACGTCGACGTCCGGCCGGGCCAGCGTCGGCATGAAGCCCTGGACGAAGGCGCTGTAGGTCTCGTTGATCATCCGCTGCGACTCGGCGGCGATGGTGCCGAAGACCAGCGAGCTCTTGCCTGAGCCCGAGACCCCGGTGAACACCGTCAGCCGGCGCTTCGGGATCTCGATGTTGATGTCCTTGAGGTTGTTCACGCGAGCGCCCTGCACGCGGATCACGTCATGGCGGTCGGCCTCGTGCCGGGCGACCGGCTGCGTGCCGGTCCGCGTGGGGCCGGTACTCATCGAGTCGGCCGAGCGAGAGCGCGGGAGGCGCGACTCATCGGTCCTGGGTGGCAGAGCCGGTCATGGTCGCTCCTTGAGTGTCGTGGGTCGGTCACTCTAGGTGACCTCGGCGACCGGTGCTTCTCGATTCCTGATCGACCGGCGCCTGGCCTGCTGCCGATGGGCCAGGACCCTAGGCCTCGACCTCGACCCACAGCCGCCCCGTCCCGGTCCGGTTCGCCGCGGGTCTCCGCGGGCCGGAACCTCTGGCCGGCTCGGGCCCGTCCGACCCGCCTTCGAGTGGCTCGCCCAGTGCCCGGACCGTCAGCAGATCGAGCAGCCCGGGCATCGCCGGGTCGGGCGGAACGGGGATGGCCCCGTCCTCCCAGCACGCCCGGACCTCGTCGCCGTTGAGCGGCAGTCGATGGCGGTCCAGGCCGCAGAAGCCGAACCGAGCCGCGACGGACCCGCGGAAGCTGCGGCAGGTCCCGCAGCTCGTCGACGAGCGGTGGCAGACCCAGCAGCGTGACGCCTCGGGCTGAGGGGTCGAGCAGTGCGGGCATCGCCACGACGGCATGACCGGATGGTAGCTGCGTCCGGCGGCCCTGTCACGTCGAATCGTGTCGGGCGCGAACGGGCGGTCTACTTCAGGAGGCTGATGACCGTCCGGTCGGTCACGTCGCCGTACTCCGCGGTCGTGACGATCGCGGTGACCGAGATCTGGCGGTCGGCCGTGGCGCCCTTCGGGATCGTCGTGGTGAACGTTGCCGAACCCGCGCTCGAGGTCGTCAGGGTGGATGACGCGATCGGTCGCAGGCCGGGCACGGTGATCGTGAACGTCACCTCGGCGCCGGCGAGGGGATTGCCATCGGGGTCGTTGACCTTCACGGAGACGGTCACTGGCTCGGGCAGCCTGGCGACCTTGATCTGGTAGGACGACGCGCTCACGTTCGCAGTCAACGCGCCCGTCCCGCGCCGGACCGAGACCGTCGCCTGGTTGACGTTGCCTGCCGGATCGATCGAGCTGAGCTCGATCTGGTTGACCCCGTTCCCGATCGGCACGACCAGGCTGAAGGCGCCCTTGCCGTCGGCTGCTCCGGCGACCGTCGCGTTCGTCGTGAGGTTGTGGGCGCTCAACGCACTCCGCGCCTGGGTCAGCCCGACCACCTTGACGGTCCGGGAGTTGACGACGGCGTTGTTGCGCGGCGCGCTGATCGTGACCTTGGGCTTGGTCGTGTCGAGGACATAGGCAACCGTCGCCGACGACTCGGACTCGAGATCGGTCGGGCCGACGATCGTGGCGCTGAACGTGTTCGTGCCCGGGCTCAGCGTGATGCCCGGCGCGACGAACCGCTGGGTCGAGCCGATCGCGACCTCGGTCACGATGCCGGGCTCGCCGTCGCCGATCGCGACGTAGATCCGGACGACGCTGTCGGCGACGCCGGCGACCGCAGCCGGGACGGTCCCGACGAGATCGATCGCGGCCTGGTTCGTGTACGGCTCGCCCGGCGCCTCGAGGGTCGGCGCGCTCGACACGATCAGCGGCGTCTCGCTCGGGACCGGCGTCGAGGTCAGATCGCCGACGAAGCCTTCGAACGTCGAGCCGACGGCCGCCGCGACCCGCCCGAGCCCACCCGATGCGACGAGGAGCACGCCGCCGCCGAGGGCGACGACCGCGAGGACCATCAACAGGCGAAAGGCCAGCGGGATCCCGGGTCCGCGCTCGACCCGCCGGTGGCCGCCACGTCGTCCAGGAGCGGGTGGTCGGGGGCGGACCTTGACCGGACCGGGCCGTCCCGTGGACGGAGGCCGCGGCCGGACCTGCGGCGGTCGCCCACCTCGCCGTGTCGTCATCGGCATCGATTGTCGCATGCGTCGCCGAACGGGCGCGACCGGATGTCGTTTCGGGTCGGAGCGATGTAGTCTTGCGCGGTCCGGTGCGCGACGGCCCTCTTGTGTCACGCGCCGCCTCGAGGGATGGATGCAGGCACGAGATCCGAAGCGCGATCATCCAACTGGTCCGATCGGTCGGCCCGCGTTCGGCGTGGGCCCGATCGCTCGGGTGTCCCGCCCCGCGCCGCCGGCCCCCGAGCGCCAACCGTACCCGGACCGGCGCGACGCCGGCCTCTCGACCGCGTCCGCCACGAATGCCCAGACCGCTCCGGGCTCGCCAGCCACGCGCCAGCCGATGCCGATCCGGACCGCATTCCCGGGCCGTCCCGGCGCTCCCGTCCGCTCGCCCTTGCCGGCGATGCCTCCGAGTCGGGGTGGCTTCGGGTTGCCGAACCTGCGCCGGAACGTCTGCCCCCACTTCTACATGACCGGTTCGCGCGGGGCCATTCCGATCCAGGCGCCCCACCTGCTCAAGGCCCTCATCCGCCAGGACGCCAACGTCTCGCGCTGCCAGCTCCGGGGCGGAGTCCACATGGAGCAGGGCTACATCAACGACGTCTGCCTGACGCCGCGCTTCAACCAGTGCGTCTTCTACGAGGACGACCTGACGCGCGAGTGAACGAGCATCCGGTCGGGGAGGCCTATCACGCCGCCCTCGCCGCGCTGGCCGATCGCGGTCGATTCGGGATCCGGCTGGGCCTCGGGCGGACGCGGGCCCTGCTCCGCGAGCTCGGCGATCCGCAGCTCGGGGTCCGCGGCGCGCTCGTCGCGGGTACGAACGGCAAGGGCAGCGTGCTGGCCCTCGCCGGATCGGCAATCCGGGCCGCCGGCCTGCGCGCCGGCGAGACGCCCAAGCCGCACCTCGTGTCCTATCGCGAGCGGCTCCAGATCGCGGGCATGCCGGTCGACGCGGCCACGTTCGCGGACCTGGTTCAACGCGCGATCGTGGCCGCGGACCGACTCCCGCCGCGCCTCGGCGATCCGACCGAGTTCGAGCTCCTGACCGCGGTCGTCTTCTCGTGGTTCGCCGCCGAGCGGGTCGACCTGGCGCTCGTCGAGGTCGGGCTCGGCGGGCGCCTCGACGCGACCCATGCCTGGGACGGGGGCGTCGCGGCGATCACGAACGTTGACCTGGACCACACCGACCGCCTCGGCCCGACGATCGCCCACATCGCCCGGGAGAAAGCGGCGATCATCGAGCGCGGGAATCGGGCCGTGACCGGGACCACCGGCGACGCGCTCGCGATCGTCCGCCGGCGCGCCGCCCGGCTGAACGTCCCGCTCACGATCGCGGAGCCGGCGGCGGTCCTTGCGGTCGATCGCGACGGGCTCGTCGTGGAGCTGCCACGGCTCGGCGCCACGCGGGTCGGCTTGCGCGGCCGGCACCAGGCGGCCAACGTGGCGGTCGCCAATGCGCTCCTCGACGCGCTCGCCGCCGCCGGAATCGCGACCGTTCCCGACGAGGCCCGGCGCCGCGGCTACGCCGACGCCCGCTGGCCGGGCCGCCTCGAGCTCCTGACCGTCGACGGTCGCGACGTCCTGCTCGACGGCGCTCACAACCCGGCCGGCGCTGCGGCGCTCGCCGCCGCCCTCGACGAGCTCCGGCCGTTCCTCGGCGCGGGCCGCCTGACGCTCCTCAACGCGTCGATGGCCGACAAGGACGTCGACGGCATCGTCGCCGCGCTCGGGCGATCCGTCGCTCTCGCGGACGCGCGGATCGTGGCCACCGCGATCGATGCGCCCCGGGCAATGCCGGCCGACGCGCTGGCAGCGACGTGGCAGCGCACCGCGGGCCGCCGTGACTCGGGCGGCGAGCGCGACTCGGGTCGCCGCCCTGGGCGCAGCGTCGAGGCAGAGCCCGACCTCGTCGCGGCCCTCGATCGAATCCTGGCCGGCCCACCGGGACCGCTCGTCGTCGCGGGCTCGCTCTATCTGGTCGGCGCGATCCGGGCCCGACTCATCGACGATCCCGCCCTGCGCGACCCCGCGCCTTCAAACCCGCCCCCGGCCGATCCGGGCGACAATCGGCCGCGATGACGACCGACCCCCTCGTCGACCCTCGGCCCGCACCCCTCCGGATCGGCCCGCGCCTGTTCTCCTGGGGCGCCCGGACCTGGGTCATGGGCATCCTCAACGTCACGCCCGACTCGTTCTCCGGCGACGGCCTCCTCATGGCTCCCGATCCGGCTTCCGCCGCGGTGGAGCGTGGTCGGCGGATGGTCGCAGGCGGCGCCGACATCCTCGACATCGGTGGCGAATCGACCCGACCGGGTCACGACCCCGTTGCCGACGACGAGGAGATCGCAAGGGTCGGCCCGGTCGTCGCGGCCCTCCGGTCGGCCCTGCCGGACACGCCCCTGAGCATCGACACGACGAAGGTCGCGGTGGCCGCCGCCGCCCTCGACGCGGGGGCCGACATGATCAACGACGTGTGGGGCGTGTCGCCCGACGATGGCCTGCTCCGGCTCGCGGCAGACCGCGGCGTCCCGATCGTGCTGATGCACAACCG
>JBKJOK010000082.1:0-27783 GCA_046595595.1 Candidatus Limnocylindrales bacterium | reverse complement strand
CGATCGGCAACCTCGGCAATGACGCCAAGGTCATGGGTAATGAGCAGAACGGCCAGATTTCTTGAACGCCGTAGGCCGTCGAGCAATTCAAGGATCTGTGCCTGAATGGTTACGTCGAGTGCTGTCGTCGGTTCATCAGCTATGAGCAGCTCGGGGTCGCACGCGAGAGCCATCGCGATCATTACCCGCTGGGCCATGCCGCCCGACATCTCGTGGGGATAGGCCTTGAGGCGCCGCTCCGGATCCGGGATCCCGACCATGCGGAGGAGCTCGAGGGCACGCTGGCGAGCAGGGCCGCGCTTCATCCCGCGGTGGATCTCGAGGACCTCGCCGATCTGGCGGCCGACGTCCCACACCGGATTGAGCGACGACTGCGGCTGCTGGAAGATCATGCTGATCCGGTCGCCCCGGAGCTTGCGCATCTCGTCCGGGCCGATCGTCAGGAGATCGCGGCCGTCGAACAGGATCTCGCCCGCCTCGACCTTGCCCGGCCGGCCGACCAGACCCATGATCGAGAGCGAGGTCACGCTCTTGCCGCAGCCCGACTCGCCGACGAGGCCCATGATCTCGCCGCGGTCCACGTGGAAATCGATGCCGTCAACGGCCCGGACGGCCCCGTCGCGGGTGTAGAACGACGTCCGGAGGCCCTTGACCTGGAGGAGCGGCGTCTCGCCCCGTTCCTTGCGCGGGCGGCGGGCGGAGGCCGGGACCAACTCCTCGACCGCGCTCTCGGCCAGGCTGGTCCCGAGCGTGGGCAGCGACGAGGTCGTCGGGCCGTCGTCGGATGTCATCGGTTCAGCCGGGGATCGAGGGCGTCGCGCAGGCCGTCGCCGAGGAGGTTGAACGCAAGCACGGTGAAGGTGATCGCGAGGCCCGGGGCGAGGATCACGTGCGGGGCGTTGAAGAGCTGCTGGGACTCCAGGCTGATCATCGAGCCCCACTCCGGCACATCCAGGGAGCCGGTGACGCCGACGAACGTCAGGGCCGCGATCTCGAGCACGGCGCCACCGATGCCCAGCGTGCCCTGGACGACAAGCGGCGTCATCGAGTTGGGCATGATCCGGCGCAAGAGAATCCCGACGCCCGACTCGCCGAGCGCCCGCGACGCGGTCACGTAGTCGGCCTCGCGGGCCGACAGGACCGACGAGCGGACGACCCGGGCATAGATCGGCACGGACACGATCCCGATCGCGAGCAGGGCATTGACCAGGGACGGCCCGGCTGCGGTCACGATCGCGATCGCCAAGAGGAGCGAGGGAAAGGCGAGGATGACGTCCATCAGGCGCATCAGGATGTTGTCGACCCAGCCTCCGACGAAGCCGGCGATCATCCCGATGATCGAGCCCACGACGATCGCGAAGCCGATCGCGGCGAACCCGATGGCCAGCGAGATCCGGGCGCCGAACACGACCCGGCTGAAGACATCGCGGAAGTTGCCATCGACACCGAGCAGGTGTTGCGGCCTGGTCGTCGGGCAGCCGAGGGCGTGGATGCACGGCGCCGAGCGTTTGACGACTCCCTGTTCCCTGCCGAGGAGCGTCTGGTTCGGATCGTGGGTGGCGATGAGCGGGGCGAAGATGGCGGTCAGGACGAGGACCGTGAGGATGATCGCGCCGACGATCGCCGAGCGCTGGCGGAAGATGTTGCCGAGCGTGTCACGCCACAGGTTGGCCGGCCGGGCGCGGGCCAGGGGATCGGCCGAGAGGGCGGGCAGCCCGCCGGCTGGCCGGAGCGGGTCGGTCGTGGCGCTCATCCGGGCCGGATCCGCGGGTCGAGATAGCCGTACGAGATGTCGACGATGAGGTTCACGACCACATACGCCACGGCGACGATCAGGATGAACCCCTGGATGACCACGTAGTCGCGGCCGCTGATCGCCTCGAACAGGGTCCGCCCGACGCCGGCCAGGTTGAACGTCGACTCCGTCAGCACGGCGCCCGAGAACAGCGCCCCGAACTGGAGCCCGACCACGGTCACGACCGGCAGCAGGGCGTTGCGCGTCGCGTGACGGATCACGACGCCGCGTTCGCGCAGTCCCTTGGCTCGGGCGGTTCGGACGTAGTCCTGGCCGAGGGTCTCAAGCAGGCTCGAGCGGGTGATCCGGGCGATGATCGCAAGCGGGATCGTGCCGAGCGCGATCGCCGGCAGGATCAGGTGGCGGACCGCGTCGAGCCACGCCCCCCACTGGCCGGTGATTGCCGCACTGAAGACGTAGATGCCGGAGAAGAAGTCGAGGATCCCGCGCAGGATTCCAGTCGTCCCGGTCATCCCCCAGACCTCGACCAGCGGCATGACCGAGACGCCGGCACTGAGCCGGCCAGAGGCGGGCAGCGACAGGAACGTGTTGCGCAACAGCAGCGCAAAGACGAACTGGAGGAACAGGCCGAGGACGAAGACCGGCATCGACACGCCGAGGTTGGCGACGACCATCGCCCCGACGTCGACCGGCGAGTTGCGCCGGATCGCCGACGCGATGCCCAGCGGAACGCCGACGACGATGGCGAAGATCAGGGCCAGGATGCTCAGTTCGACGGTCGTCGGGAGGCGCTCGATCAGGAGCTGAGTGACCGGCCGGGAGTGCTTGATCGACGTCCCGAGGTCGCCCTGGGCCAGCTGGCCGAGATACAGGCCGAACTGGACCGGGATCGGTTGGTCGAGGCCGTAGCGAATGATGAACGCGTCGCACACCGCGTCGGTGGCGCGCTCGCCGAGGACGGCCCGGCAGGGATCGCCGGGCACGACCCGGGCCAGGACGAAGACGAGGAAGACGAGTCCGAACAGGACGGGGATCGTCACGAGCAGGCGCCGGATGATGAAGCGGGTCACGTCGCGGCGTCACTCCGTGCAGTTGACGGTTGGCCCGGTCGGCAGGTCGATGATGCACGAACGGGGCGCCACATGGGCGCCCCGTTCGCAAACTGGTCGAAGCCGGAGGCTTACGACGCGGGCGGCGGCGGGTTCAGGTAGCCACCGAACAGGCCCGGGAAGTACTCGAACGCGCCGGACCGTCCGACGTGGTTCTTGTTCTTGGTATCCCACTGGGCGGCGAAGCTGGCGACGACGTCGTTGGCGTCGAAGGCGGCTCCGTCATGGAACTTGACACCCTCGCGCAGGGCGCAGGTCCAGGTCGTCAGGTCGGCGCTCGGCTTGCACTCGCTGGCGAGCGACGGCTCGACGTCCGTGCCGGCGATCTTGTAGGCGTACAGCGATTCGTTGATCTGCTCGCACGCCCGGAGGGTTTCACCGTCGGTCTCGTCGCCGCAGTACAGGCTGAGCGGCTCCGCGTTCTGGAGCCAGACGAGGGTGTCCCGATCGCCGGCCTTCATCGCCGCGAAGATCTCGGTGCTGAGCGGCGACGAGTGGGCCCCGGCCACGTCCTTCTTGAAGACGGTGCCCGAGCCACCATGGGCGATGATGATCGCCGGGACATGCTGCTTGATCAGCGTGTTGGCGTCGGTGTAGGCCGCCTTGCGGGTCGCGTCGTCGGCCGACTGGGCGCCCTTGTTGAGGGCGGCGATGATGTCGTCGAACGGCTTGCCGAACTTCTTGCCCGAACCCGACCCGAAGTGGTAGTCGAGGAAGTTGGTCGGATCCGGATAGTCGGCACCCCAGCCGAGGAGGAACAGGCCGTCGAGGGTTCCCGCCGCGTTGGCGTCGAGGAACGCACCCGACTCCTGGAGATCAAGGCTCACGTCGATGCCGAGGTTGGTCTTCAGCTGCGACTTGATCTCGGTCGCGATCTGGGGCGGATCCGGGAGGTACCCCCGGACGGCCGCTCGGAACGACAGCTTGTAGGTCTTGCTGAAGTCGAAGTTGGCCTCCTGGAGCAGCTTCTTTGCGGCAGCCGCGTCGAAGCCCCAGTTGCCCTCACCCTCGCACCCGAACGGGATCGCGCAGGGCGTGAAGTGGGTCGCGACCTCTGACCCTTCGGGGTAGAAGTTCTTGACGATCTGCTCGCGGTCGATGCCCTGGGCGAGCGCCTGGCGGACCTTCTCGTCGGTCCACGGGGCGATCGTCGAGTTCATCCCGATGTAGAAGGTGTTGAGACCCTCGCGCGGGTAGAACGTGACGTCGCCATTGCCCTTGATCGCGGCGATGTCGTCGGTGCCGGGGTTGTCGATGCCGTCGACGGTGCCGGCCTGGAGCTCCAGCCAGCGCTGGGCGGCCTGGTCGCTCCAGCGGAACTCGAGATTGGCGGTCTGGGCCTTGTTGCCCCAGTAGTCGGCGTTGGCCTCGAGGACGAGGCGATTGCCCTTCTCCCAGCTCTTCAGCTTGTAGGGTCCGGTGCCGTTCGGCTTGTCGAGGTAGGCCTTGTTCGCGGCGTTCGCGTCGAGGTAGGCGCTGTCCTGGATGCCGAACGCGCTGAACGCGATCTTGGCCAGGAAGGCGACGTCGGGGGCGCAGAGCTGGAACTCGACGGTTTTCGCGTCGATGGCCGAGATCTTCTTGAAGGCGCCGGTGTACGGGGCGGTGCCGCACGGGGCGTCACCGTCGGCGGGATAGACGACCGCGTCAAACGGCTCCGTGCTGGCCGGCTGGCTGGCCGGTGCGCTGGCTCCGCCCGGTGCGGAGGCTGCGGGCGCGCTGGGCGACGGGGTGGCCGCCGTACCGCACGCGGATGCGACGATCGCGACCGTGCCGATCAGGGCAAGGGGCGACCACCTCTTCGTTCGGATCATTCCAGGACTCCTCCTCAAACGGCTCCATGGCCGGGATGCGTCGCATGCGATCCCTGGTCGAAGCGTCCGGTTCCGCGCGCGTTCGGCCCGAGGGCCGCAGGTCGCGGGTGCCGGGTAGCCTAGCACGCGTGGATCGGCGGTCGCCAAGGATCGGCGCTTGCAAGGAAGTACGCCGGATCGACCCCCGCGGGTTCATTGCCTGATCGCCCCCGAAGGGCAAGCCGCTATGCTCGCGGCGTGCAGACGCTGACCGTCGCCCTGGCCCAGATCGCGCCGCGGCTCGGCATGCTCGACGCCAACCTCGCCCGGCACCACGAGCTGATCGAGGAGGCCCGCGGCCGTGGCGCCGACCTCGTGGTCTTCCCGGAGCTCGGGCTGACCGGCTATCTCCTCCAGGATCTCGCCGCCGAGGTCGCGATGCGCCTCGACGATCCGCGCCTCGCGGGACTCGCGGCCGCGACGCGGGACTTGTCGGTCGTCGTCTCGTTCGTCGAGGAGTCGGCCGACCACCGCCTGTTCATCGCGGCGGCCCTGCTCGAGGACGGCCGGATCCGGCACGTCCACCGGAAGCTCTTCCTGCCGACGTACGGCCTGTTCGACGAGCGCCGATTCTTCGCCGCGGGCGATCTCCTGCGGGCGACGCCGTCGCGCCTGGGGGCCGGCGTCGGGATCGCGATCTGCGAGGACTTCTGGCACCTGAACGTGCCCCAGCTGCTGGCCCTCGACGGGGCCCAGATCCTGATCAACGTCTCGTCGTCGCCGGGTCACGACCTGGCGGCCACGAATGAGGTCGGCCTCGGGACGGCGACGTCGTGGCGGACGTTGATGCGGACGTACGCCCAGCTGACGACCTCGGTCGTCATCTTCTGCAATCGGGTCGGGGTCGACGAGTCGATCTCGTTCTGGGGCGGCTCGGAGGTCATCGCGCCGAGCGGCCGGCCACTGTTCGGCGCCCCGCTGTTCGAGGAGGGCCTGTTCACGGTCGACGTCCCGCTGGCCGATCTCCGCCGCGAGCGGCTCTCCCTGCCGCTCCTGCGCGACGAGCGACCCGAGCTCCAGGTCCGGGAGCTGACCCGGATCGTGGCCGAGCGGGCAGGCCTGGCCGCCGACTCGACCGCCGCCGCCCTCGCCGAGGCCGGCCTCGACGTGGCGCCGGGCGACGCGGTCCGCGAGCCGATCGGATTCCGGCCGGGCGGAGGCGGATGAGCGCGGTCGTCGGGGCCGATGGGGCCACGCTCTACGAACTGCCCGACGAGCTCGCGATCGACACCGACGTCGCCCGCCAGGTCATCGCCCAGTTCATCCGCGGCCAGCTCCGCCAGGCGGGCTTCGAGCGAGCCGTCCTCGGCCTGTCGGGCGGGATCGACTCGGCCCTCGTCGCGTTCCTCGTGGCCGAGGCCATCGGGGCCGACCAGCTGATGTGCGTCCTGATGCCGTACCGGACGTCGTCGGATGCGTCGCGGACCGATGGGCTGGTCGTGGTCGAGCGGCTCGGATCGCCGAGCGAGCTCGTCGACATCAGCCCGATGGTCGATGGGTACTTTTCGACTGCGTTGGCAGCCCAGCCGGATGCGGCGCCGCTTCGTCGCGGCAACTTCATGGCCCGCCAGCGGATGGCCGTCCTCTATGACCGATCGGTGACCTGGGGCGGGCTCGTCGTCGGCACCGGCAACAAGACCGAGTCGCTGATCGGCTACACGACCCTGTTCGGCGACAGCGCCTGCGCCTTCAACCCGATCGGGGACCTCTACAAGAGCCAGGTCCGCCAGCTCGCGGCGGCGATCGGCGTCCCGGACGAGATCATCCGGAAGGCGCCGTCGGCCGACCTGTGGCCGGGCCAGACCGACGAGTCGGAGGCCGACTTCAGCTACCCCGTCCTCGACCGGCTGCTCTTCTGGCGGGTCGACAAGCGCCGGTCCGACGACGAGATGACCGAGCTCGGGTTCGATCCGGCGCTGGTGGCCCGGGTGGACCGCCTGATCGCGAGCTCGGAGTTCAAGCGCCAGGTCCCGCCAATCGCCAAGCTCGGGATGCGGACGGCCGGGGTCGACTACCTGTACCCGCGCCGCCGGCCCGGCTCCCCCGCGCAGCGGTGAGCGGCCGCCTGTACGTCGTCGCGACACCGATCGGGAACCTGTCCGACATCACCCTCCGGGCGCTCGAGACGCTCAAGTCCGTGCCATTGATCGCCGCCGAGGACACCCGGCTCACGCGCCGCCTGCTCGACCGCCACGAGATCACGACCCGAACCACGAGCTACCACGCCCAGAGCAGCCCGGGCCGGCTGGTCGAGCTGCTGGAGCACCTGCGGGGCGGGGAGGACCTCGCGCTCGTGACCGATGCCGGAACGCCGGCGATCAGCGATCCCGGTGAGGACCTCGTCGCGGCCTGGGCGGCCGAGGGCGGTGTCGTGGTTCCGATCCCGGGCGCGTCGGCCGTGCTGGCGGTCGTGGCCGGGTCCGCGGTCGCGGGGCCACGCTGGTCATTCGAGGGATTTCTGCCGAGATCGGGCCGCGACCGCAAGGAGCGGATCGCCCGGATCGCGGCCGACGAGCGGGGGACGATCGTGTTCGAGGCGCCGGGCCGGGTCGCGGCCACGCTCGGCGACCTGGCGACGGCCTGCGGCGCGGACCGACCGGCTGCGATCGGGCGCGAGCTGACGAAGCTCCACGAGGAGATCGCCCGAGGCACGCTGGGCGGGCTTGCGGCCCGGGCACGGAACGGGGAGCTGACGCTCCGCGGCGAGTTCGCCCTCGTCGTCGGCTGGTGGCCTGACGGGGCACGCACCGCTGGCGACGCGACCGGGGCGATCGAGCACGGCCGGATCGTCGGCGCGGCCGCGACGCTCGAGGCCGCCCTCGCGGAGGTTGAGCGACGGGTCGCCGAGGGAGCGCCGCGCGGCGACGCCGCCCGGACCGTCTCGGTCGAGACCGGGATTCCGCGCCGGAAGCTGTATCGGGTCACGGGCGACCGCGGCGGATGACCGGAGTCGCGGGATCCACGCTGTCGATCCTCGTCGTCGGCAGCACGATGATCGACCTCGTCGCGTTCGCGGACCGATTGCCGGACGCGGGCGAGACGGTCGTCGGCGAGCGCTTCCTCCAGGGCTTTGGCGGGAAGGGCGCGAACCAGGCAGTCATGGCCGCCCGGTTCGGGGCTGCGGTCGCGCTGGTCGGGACGGTCGGCGACGACGCCAACGGCCGGCTGATCGTCGACAACCTCCGGGCGCAGGGGGTCGCCACCGACGACGTGAGCGTGGCAGTCGGGTCCTCCGGCGTCGCCCCGATCTGGGTCGACGGCGCCGGGATGAACAGAGTCATCGTGATCCCGGGCGCGAACGAGCTGGTCGCCCCGGACGCGGCCGCGGCTGCCGTCCACCGGATCGGGCCGGCGGTTGTCGTGGGCCAGTTCGAGATCCCGCAGCCGGCCACGGTCGCTGCCTTTGGAGCCGCCCGAGCGATCGGAGCCGTGACGATCCTCAACCCCGCGCCGGGGGCGCCGATCGCTCCGGACCTCCTCGCCGTGACCGACTGGCTCGTCCCGAACGAGACGGAGTTCGTGTTGGTCGGCGGTCGGCCCCTCGGCCGTGACGACGACGCGGATGCCCGGGCGATCGCGGCTCTGGGCGACGCGCTCGGGGTCTCGCTCGTCGTCACGCTCGGTGAACGCGGGGCTGCCGTGCGACCGTTGGGCGGCGACGTCGTGAGGATCGCGGCTCCGATCGCGGTCGCGACCGACACCACGGGCGCCGGCGACGCGTTCGTCGGGGCGTTCGCAGTCGGGATTGCGGCCGGCCTCGATCCGGTGGCTGCCACCGTGCTCGGCTGCGCCGCAGCATCCAATAGCGTCGCCCGGCCGGGCACCCAGGCTTCCTACCCGCCACACCGTGTCGCCCAGGGGATGCTCGCCGGGGCGAGGAGCGCCAGCGGACCGGACGGTCCCGCGGTCGCCCGCTAGCATGCACCGCACATGAGCCACCCGACCGCTGTCCGTTCCGGAATCCCGATCCTCGGCGTCCTCTCGAAGCCGTCGCGGATCGCCTTCGTCGTCATCGTGGCGCTCGCGATTGCGACGATCCTGGTCGAGTTCGTCTTCCACGGATTGCCGCAGACCGCGATCTTCGTCATGGCCGCCGTGGCGATCCTCGGCCTGGCCTGGCTGGTCGGTCTGTCGACCGAGCGGCTCGGGGCCATCACGGGGCCGCAGGTGGGCGGCATCCTGAACGCGACGTTCGGCAACATCGCCGAGCTGATCATCGCCTTCTTCGCCCTCCAGGCCGGGCTGATCGAGGTCGTCAAGGCGAGCATCACGGGCTCGATCATCGGCAACCTGCTGCTCGTCCTCGGCGCCAGCGTCCTGCTTGGCGGGCTGAAGAACGGACCGCAGAAGTTCAGCCGCCAGATCGCCGGCTCCAACGCGGCCCTCCTGGTCCTCGCGCTCGTCGGCCTGTTCGTGCCGGCGGTCTTCGCGTTCACCAGCTCTGGCGACTCGGGTTCGCTCGTCGAGGAATCGGTCCTGGTCGCCGTCCTCCTGATGGTCGGCTACGTCCTGTCGCTGGTCTTCCAGTTCACCAACCCGGCCGAGACCCTCGGCGGCCACGAGCCCTCCGCGGGCCACGGCGGCCCCGCCTGGTCCGGCCGATCCGCGGTCATCGTCCTGCTCGGCGCGGCGGTCCTGCTGGCGTTCACCTCGGAGATCCTCGTCAGCTCGATCGGGCCGTTCATCGAGGCGTTCGGCCTGTCCGAGTTCTTCGTCGGCGTCGTCCTGATCCCGACGATCGGCAACCTCGCCGAGCACCTCGTCGCGGTCCAGCTCGCCTACAAGAACAAGATGGAGTTCGCAATGGCCGTGGCCTACGGCTCGAGCCTCCAGGTCGCGCTCTTCGTCGCCCCGGTCCTCGTCCTCCTCGGCCTGGTCCTCGGCCAGGACATGACCCTCGTCTTCAAACCGCTCGAGGTCGCCGCGGTCGCCGCCGCGGTCGGAATCAGCGCCCTGATCGCTCTCGACGGCGAATCGAACTGGCTGGAGGGCGCCCTCCTGATGCTCGTGTACATCATCCTCGCGGTGAGCTTCTTCGAATTCGTGTAACGACCAGCGAGCTGGCAACCGTTCTAGCGGTCGCTCTCCGAGGTCCAAGGCCGAGATCCGCGAGGCCATTGACCCGAGGATGTTTGGACCGGCGGTGGGAGGGGGAGCCACCGCCGGTCCTGCGAGCGATTCGATCCGTGCCGCCTTGACGTTTCAGGCGGCGACGACCTCCTCGTCCGCTTCGGTGAGGGGCTCGGCCGCCCGGGCGATCGCCGCGCTCTCGTCGGCGTCGGCCGCGTCCTCGTCGCCGTAGGCCGCGGCCTGGGCCGCCAGCCCGTTCGCCGCCGACTCCGCCGCGTAGTCCTTCTTGCGGCGACCCGACAGCATCTCGACGTGGTTGGCCACGATCTCGGTCTTCCAGTGGCGCTTGCCCGCGTCGTCATCCCAGGTCCGGGTCTGGATCCGGCCCTCGATCGCGACCTGCTGGCCCTTGCCGAGGAACTCGCCACACGTCTGGGCCAGGCGATCCCAGGTGACGATGTTGTGATACTCGGCCTTTTCCTTGCCCTGGCCGATGTACTCGTTGGTGGCGACGCTGAACTGCGTCACCGCCTTGCCGCTCGCAAGGCTGCGCATCTCCGGGTCGCGGGTGAGGCGTCCGGTCAAGAGGACCCGATTCACGGTCCGTATCTCCTTCTCGGCCGGCCGACGATCAATCGGCTCGACCCTGCGTTCCGGCGGGAACAGCGCGGCGGGCAGCGGGACGTGGAAGAGGCGCCGGCCCCGGCGGTCGGGCCAATCCGGCGGGTCGTGGACCATCGGTGGTCGGCGGACCTTGGACGGTGTCGCTCGGCGGGACCGGCTGATGCCTGGCGGGCAATCGGGAACGTAGCAGGCGGCGCTGCACTCGCGGTCATCGCGGACTTTGCGGCCACGTATCGCGCGTGTTCGACGGACACGAGCCGGACGTCAAACGGAGTCCGGCGCCAGGGAGAACCGGGCCGCGCGGGGGCTGATCGACGTTCGCGGACAACGGCTGCACGCCTGGCGCGCGTTGTGACGAACGGCAGCCCGCTCGTTCGCCAGATTGCGCGCCGAGCGCGGACCATGACGAACGAAGGCCGATTGTCAGGCCCTGCGCGTGATTCGGCCTCTGTAACGCTCGCTGGGCGCGCACGCATCGGACGAGCGTGGGCGGACGAGCGAGCGCGCGCGCGCCGTGGCGCTCGGATGCCCGACGCCGGTCAGCCGGCCGCGGACCCGCGGGCCGCGCCCGACGAGCTCTCGGAGCTCGCGCCGCCGTCATTCGCTCGCCGACGGCGGCGGCGCGGCGGGTGGACCTCGGCCATCGCGACCGCCCCGGATGTCATCGCGACGATCGCCGGATCGGGCACGGGCGCCACGTTCGCGAAGAGGTCGCAGAACAGCGCGACGAGCTCCGGGTCGAACTGCGTCCCGGCGTGGCGTCGGAGCTCCGTGATGGCGGAGTCGTGGCTCATCGCCCGCTTGTATGGCCGGTCGTGGATCATCGCGTCGTAGGCGTCGGCGATCGACACGATCCGGGCGCCCAGCGGGATGTCGTTGCCGCGCAGGCCGAACGGGTAGCCATGACCCGAGTAGCGCTCGTGGTGATGGAGGATGATCGGCACGGCCTCCTTGAGGGCGGCGGCCTGCTCGAGGATCACCTGGCCGATCCGGGGGTGCTGGACGACGGTCCGCCACTCCGCCGATGACAGGGCTGCCGGCTTGTCGAGAATCTCGGCCGGGACAGCCACCTTGCCCACGTCGTGGAGGAGGGCGGCGGTCCGGATCCGGTCCACCTCGGCCTCCGGCAGGTCGAGGTTCCGGGCCATCGCGACCACGATCGAGGCGATCAGCGCCGATGGCTGGCCGCGATAGTGGGGAAGCGGCGAGATGAACGAGGTGAGGCTGGCCGTGGCCGCATCGCGCGCGGCCTTGCCGACCTGCATCGCGAGCAACCGTCCAGCCGTCGAGATCGGTGCGCGCGGCACCCGGGCATCCTCGTCGGGCTCGGCGAAGATGTAGGTCTGGTTCCGGCCGAGCGACTTGGCCGAGTACATCGCGGCATCGGCGTCGCGGACGAGGGTGTCGGTCCGGAGGACGCCGCCCTTGCCGCCGGCGATCCCGATCGAGATCGTGACCCCGAGCGACTGACCGGACCCGATCTCGAACTGCTGCTTGGCGACGAGTGTCCGGAGCTTCTCGGTCAGGTTGGCGCCCTCTTCGACGTCGGTCTCGGTCAGGAGGAGCATGAACTCCTCGCCGCCGTAACGACCGACCTGGTCGGAGGCGCGCAGATTGGCGTTGATCGTCTGGGCGACGCCGCGCAGGACGATGTCGCCGGCCGCGTGGCCGTACGTGTCATTGACGTTCTTGAAGTGGTCGATGTCGACGAACGCGACCGATAGGGCGCGCTCGTAGCGGTTCGCCCGCCCGACCTCGGCGAAGAGCTCGACAAGGAGGGTCTGGCGGTTGCTGACGCCGGTCAACTTGTCGACCGTGGCGGCGTCGGTCGTCTCGGTCAGGGCGACCGAGATCGCATCGATCGCCCGGCCCAGGCGGCCCTCGAGACCGCGGCTCGTCGGCAACGATCCGACGCTGACACCCAGTTCGCCGGCCGCCAGCCGCTCGGCCGCCTGGATCAGGCGGCGGAGCCGGAGTCGGACGTACAGGAACACGATCCCGGCGGTCAGCGACACGCCCATCGAGCCAGCCACGAACGCGACCAGGATCGAGCGCGATCCTTCGTTGAACCACGAGTCGATGACGGCGGGCATCGTCAGCCAGACGGCAAGAAACGAGAGGGGGGCCAGCAGGCCGAGTCCTCCGAGCAGACGCATCACATCGGAAGGCTACCGGGGCGCCCCGGCGGGGTGGTCCTGCCGGAGGTCCTGCCGCCGTTGACCGAACGTCCCACTCGGCCGATTCGGCGGCTCGGTCGGCGGCGGCGATCGGCCGCCTGGCGGGCTATACTGGCGCCGTCCTCAGCACCCGCGTGCAGCGTCAAGGAGACCGCCGTTGCTCGAGGAAGGCGCGTCGTTCGTCCCGTGAGGCGGATGAGCACCTTCGACGTTCATCTTCGCCACTACGCCGGCGAAGAATCGCGGGAGAAAACTAACCTCAGACCGATGGCCTCGCGGGGCTCGGCCTCGGACTTCGGTGAGCGTGCGGCGGAACCGCGTTGAGGGTGCCCGTCCGGGCGCTCTCGGAACCCACGAGGCTCGCCTGATGCCTGCCACAGTGATCGTCGGGCTCCAGTGGGGCGACGAGGGCAAGGGCAAGACGACCGACTTCCTCGCCGAGCAGACCGCCCTCGTTGTGCGCTACCAGGGCGGCGACAATGCGGGCCACACCCTGATGCTCGGCGACGAGGTGTTCAAGCTCCACCTGGTCCCGTCGGGGATCCTCTACCCGCACATCGTGCCGGTCATCGGGCCGGGCGTCGTGGTCAACCCGGCGACACTGATCGAGGAGCTCGACGGGCTGGCCGCCCGCGACATCGACATCAGCCGCCTTCGGGCGAGCTTCGCGGCCCACGTGATCCTGCCCTACCACCGGGCCCTCGACGTCGCCCGCGAGAATCGTCTCGCCGGGGCGAAGGTCGGGACGACGGGCCGGGGCATCGGTCCCGCCTACGAGGATCGGGCGGCCCGAACCGGCCTGCGTCTCGAGGATCTGCTCGACGAGGCCGCCCTCCGCTCGAAGCTGGCGCGCGTCCTGCCCGAGAAGAATGCGGTCCTCGCAGCGCTCGGGGCGGAGATCCAGTTCGAGGTCGAGCCGCTCGTCGAGCAGGCGCTCGCCTGGGGCCGCCGTCTGGCGCCCCATCTCGTCGACGTCACGTGGCTCGTCCAGGACGCATTGCGGCGCGGCGACCACGTGCTGCTCGAGGGCGCCCAGGGCACGCTCCTCGACATCGACCACGGCTCGTATCCGTTCGTGACCTCGTCGTCGCCGATCGCGGGCGGGGCGTGCACCGGCGGTGGGATCGGGCCGCGCCAGGTGGACGAGGTCTTCGGGGTCATGAAGGCGTACGCGACCCGGGTCGGGTCGGGGCCGTTCCCGACCGAGCTTCTCGATGGGGTGGGGCAGGGGATCGCGGAGCGCGGCCACGAGGTCGGGACGACGACCGGCCGGCCTCGCCGGGTCGGGTTCTTCGACGCGGTCTCGACCCGCTACGCCGTGGCCGTCAACTCGGTCAGCTCGATCATGCTCAACAAGCTCGACATCCTGTCCGGCGTCGACCCGATCCGGCTGTGCGTCGCGTACGAGCTCGACGGCAAGCGAATCGAGGCGTGGCCGTCCTCGGCACTCCTGCTCGACCGGGCGACGCCGATCTACGAGGACTTTCCGGGCTGGGAGGAGCCGATCCACACGGTCCGGGCCTTGTCCGACCTGCCCGATGCGGCGCGCCGCTACGTGACCGCCCTCGAGGAGCACGCCGGGGCGCCGATCGTCCTCGTGTCAGTCGGGCCGGAGCGGACGCAGACGATCGAACGGGCGTGGCGCCCGATGCGCCACCGCGCGGTGGCGAGCACATGAGCCGGTTCGATCGCCGCGCACGGGCCCGCCGCGCGGCGAATGCGCGCCACGTGCGCGTTACGACGGCCGACGATCCGGGCGGCCGACGTCCTGCGCGCCTCATGCGCGAAACGACGATCGAGGACGTGGTTCCGGGCATCTCGCCGGCCCTCCGTCGTCGCCGTGCGCGCACGATGCGCACCGAGTGTTCCGACCGATGACGCACCTCGTCCAGCCGACCCGGATCCTCGTCGTCGGTGGCGGGGCGCGCGAGCACGCGCTTGCCTGGAAGCTGGGCACGGAGCCCGGCGTGAACGAGGTCGTCGTGGCGCCCGGGTCGGACGCGATCGGACGCGAGCCGCGCGTCCGGGTGGCGCTCGGCGTGAATCCGCTCGAGCCGGCCGCGATCCTGGCGCTCGCGCGCGAGCGTGCGGTCGAGCTCGTCGTCATCGGGCCGGAGGCGCCCCTGGCGGCCGGTGTCGCGGACTCCCTGACCGAGGCCGGCATCGCGGTGTTCGGGCCGTCCGCGGCGGCGGCCAGGATCGAGACCTCGAAGGCCTTCTGCCGGGAGGTCGCGGAGGCAGCCGGAGTGCCGATGGCGCGCGGCCGCGCGTTCGAGGTCGAGGAGCGCCGGGCAGCGATCGCCTACGCCACGGAGCTCGCGGCGAGCGGCGGGATCGTCGTGAAGGAGGATGGCCTCGCCGCGGGCAAGGGCGTCACCGTCTGCGACACCGCCGAGGAAGCAGCCCGTGCCATCGCCGACATGGACGCTCGGTTCGTCGTCGAGGAGCGACTCGTCGGTCCCGAGGCCAGCGTCATCGCGCTCGCGGACGGGCGGATCGCGTTCGGCCTTCCGATCGCCCGCGATCACAAGCGCCTCGGCGACGCCGACACGGGGCCGAACACCGGTGGCATGGGCGCCATCTCGCCGATCCCGGATCTGTCCGACGAGGCGGCCGACGACCTTGTGGTGCGCTTCCACCTGCCGATCCTCGCCGAGCTGGCCCGGCGCGGCAGCCCGTTCCGCGGCGCCCTCTACGCCGGGCTGATGCTGACCGACGCCGGCCCGCGCCTCCTCGAGTTCAACGCCCGCTTCGGCGACCCGGAGACGCAGGCGATCCTGCCCCGGCTTGCCGGCCCCCTGGGACCGCTCCTCCTGGCGGCCGCGCGGGGCGCCCTGCCCGCCGGACCGGCGGCATCGCTGGCGACCCTGCCCGGCGCGACGGTCGCGATCGTCCTGGCGTCAGGCGGCTATCCGGCGACGCCGACGATCGGCCATCGGATCGAGGGCATCGACGAAGCGGCGGCCGACGGAGCGCTCATCTTCCACGCGGCTACCCGGGCCACGGACGATCGTGGCTGGACCACCGCCGCCGGCCGCGTCCTGACCGTCGTCGGCGGCGGGCTGGACGCCGCGACCGCCCGAGCCGCCGCGGAACGCGCCGCGAACCTGATCTCCTGGCCGGGGATGCAGCGCCGGCACGACATCGGGGTCACGCCCGTGTCGCCCGTCGGAGCCGGCCGGTGATCCGGCGCTACACCCTGCCCGCGATGGGTGCGATCTGGACCGAGCAGGCTCGCTTCGAGCAGATGCTCCGGGTCGAGCTCGCGGTCAGCCGGGCCCAGGCGGCGCGCGGCGTCGTCCCCGCGGAGGCCCTCGCGGTCATCGAGGCCCGGGCCACCGTCGACCCCGAGCGGATCGCCGAGATCGAGAAGACGACCGACCACGACGTGATCGCGTTCGTGAGCCAGGTCGCCGAGTCGATCGGGCCGGAGGGTCGCTATCTCCACCTCGGGCTGACGAGCAGCGACGTCGTCGACACGGCCCTCGCCCTCCAACTCCGCGACGCCGGAGAGCTCCTCCTGTACGACTGCGACCGGCTCCTGACGACGCTGATCGCCCGCGCCCGGAGCGAGGCCGACGCGCTGATGATGGGCCGGACCCACAGCGTCCACGCCGAACCGATCACGTTCGGGCTGAAGCTCGCCGGCTGGGCGTTCGAGGTCGATCGTGGTCGGCGCCGCCTCGCGACCGCCGTCGACGAGATCGCGACCGGCAAGATCTCGGGACCGGTCGGGACGTACAGCCACCTCGGTCCGGACGTCGAGGCGGAGGTCCTCGCCGAGCTCGGCCTGCACGCCGACCCGTCGAGCACCCAGATCGTCCAGCGCGACCGGCACGCCGCGCTCCTGACCGCGATCGCGATCCTCGGCGGCAGCCTCGAGCGCTTCGCGACCGAGGTCCGCAACCTCCAGCACACCGAGCTGGGCGAGGTCATGGAGCCGTTCAAGGCCGGCCAGAAGGGCTCGAGCGCGATGCCCCACAAGCGCAACCCGATCCTCGCCGAGCGGATTGCCGGGCTCGCTCGCCTGCTCCGCGGCTACGCCCACACGGCCCTCGAGAACCAGCCGCTCTGGCACGAGCGCGACATCAGCCACTCGAGCGCCGAGCGCGTGATCCTGCCCGACGCGACGATCGTCCTCGACTACGCCCTCGTGAAGATGGCCGGCCTCGTCGACGGCCTCGTCGTCCGGCGCGAGCGGATGCTCGAGAACATCGAGCGCGGCCTTGGGCTCCACGCCAGCAGCCGCGTCCTCGGCGCCCTCGTCGAGCGCGGCGGGATGAGCCGTGAGGCCGCCTACGCCGTCGTCCAGCGGGCGGCCCTGCGCGCCTCCGACGAGAGATCCTCGCTGCGCGACCTGCTCGCCGTCGACGCCGACGTCGCCAAGCGACTGAGCCTGACCGACCTCGACGCCTGCTTCAACGATGCCGCCCACCTTCGCCACGTCCCCGCCGTCATCGCCCGACTCGACAACCTGGAGGCCGAGATCCATGCCACCCGCTAACGCCTTCGCTGACTCGTTCCTGCGCTCGGGCAAGGTCCGCGACCTGTACGCCGTCGGCGCCGATCGCCTGCTCCTCGTCGCGTCGGACCGGCTCAGCGCGTTCGACGTCGTCCTGCCCACGCCGATCCCCGACAAGGGCCGCGTCCTGACCGGCGTGTCCCGATTCTGGTTCGAGAAGACCGCCGACCTGGTCCCGAACCACCTCGTCGGGGTCGCGCCCGAGGACATCCCCGGCGGCCGGCCGGAGGACGCCGACGAGCTGCGCGGCCGGATGATGCTGTGCCGGCGGGTCGAGCCGCTCCCGATCGAGGTGATCGTGCGCGGCTATCTCGCGGGCTCCGGCTGGAAGGACTACGGCAAAACCGGCGCCGTCTGCGGGATCCCGCTGCCGGCCGGGCTGCGCGAGAGTGAACGCCTGCCCGAGCCGCTGTTCACGCCGTCGACGAAGGCCGAGGAGGGCCACGACGAGAACATCTCGATCGACGAGGCGGCCGCGCTGGTCGGGCGCGACGTGGCCGAGCGGGTCGCCGATCTCGCGATCGCGCTCTATCGCCGGGGCGCCGAGATCGCCGAGCCCGCCGGGGTGATCCTGGCCGACACCAAGTTCGAGTTCGGGATCGATCCGGCGAGCGGCGAGCTGCTCCTGATCGACGAGGTGTTGACCCCCGACTCGTCACGCTTCTGGGACGCCGCGGACTACGAGGCGGGCCGCTCGCAGGCGAGCTTTGACAAGCAGTACGTGCGCGACTACCTGGAGACGCTCGACTGGGACAAGACGCCGCCCGGGCCGAAGCTGCCGGCCGACGTCGTGGCCGGGACCCGGGCCCGCTACGTCGAGGCGTTCGAGAGGATCACCGGCGCCAGCTTCCAGCGCTATCTCGACGACGACGTGATCGCGGCCGGCGCGTGAGCGTGGACACCCGATTCGCGGTCAACGTCCGGCCCAAGGACGGGATCCTCGACCCCCAGGGCCGGGCGGTCGAGGGCAGCCTCGGCCACCTCGGGATCGACGCGGTCAGTCACGTTCGGGTCGGGCGGCGGATCGAGCTGACGGTCGCCGGCGCCGACGATGCGGCGGCCCGGGCGGTCGTCGAACGGCTGGCATCGGAGCTGCTGTCGAACCCGCTGATCGAGGCCTACGACATCGAGGTCCTCGGGGCGGCGTCGTCGATCGAGTCGGGCGCCGCCGGGGCACCGACCACGCCCGCGCCCGCGGGGGCGCGCGCGTGAGCGTCCGGATCGGGGTCGTCCTGTTCCCGGGCTCGAACCGCGACATCGACGCGGTCAACGCGCTCGAGGTCGCGGGCGCCGAGCCGGTGATCCTGTGGCACGACGAGGTCGCGCTCGACGGGGTCGCCGGAATCCTGCTGCCGGGCGGCTTCGCGTACGGCGACTACCTACGGGCGGGCGTCATTGCCCGGTTCTCGCCGGTGATGCGCGCGGTCTCCGCGTTCGCCGCCGACGGCGGGCTCGTCCTCGGGATCTGCAACGGCTTCCAGGTCCTGACCGAGGCCCACCTCCTGCCCGGCGCGCTGCTCCGCAACCGTGGCCTGCGCTTCGTGTCGCGCGAGGTCCGGATCGCCGCCGAGCGGATGGACACGCCGTTCAGCCATCTCCTCGGCGAGCGCCGAGCGCTGCGGATGCCCGTCGCCCACGGCGAGGGCGCGTTCTTCGCCGACGAGGCCACGCTCGACGAGCTCGAGGCGAACGGCCAGGTCCTGTTCCGCTACGTCCGCGAGGACGGCAGCGCGGCCGGCGGCGAAGAGGATCGGGCCAATCCGAACGGCTCGCTCCGGGCGATCGCCGGCGTGCTGAACGCGGCCGGCAACGTCGCCGGGCTGATGCCCCACCCGGAGACTGCGGTCGAGGCGGTCCTCGGCTCCGACGACGGGCTCGGGATCATCGCCTCGTTCGTTGCCAGCGCCGCCGAGCGGGAGCGGGCCGGCGGGCCGGTTGCGGTCGGGACGGCGGTTGGCGCGGGAGTGGGCGCCCGATGACGCTGATCGAGGAGCCCGCGCTGACGGCGCCGCCCGCGCCGCCCGCCGAGGAGCCGCTCCACCGCCGGCTGGGCGTGACCGACGACGAACTCATCGCGATCCGCGACCGCCTCGGCGGCCGAGCGCCCAACGACCTCGAGCTCGCGATGTTCAGCGTGATGTGGAGCGAGCACTGCTCGTACAAGAGTTCGCGCCCGCTCCTGAAGACTCTCCCGACCGGCTCGGCGGCCGACGGCGTGGTGGCCGGCCCGGGCGAGAACGCAGGCGTGATCGACATCGGCGACGGGCTCGCCGTCGCGTTCAAGATCGAGTCGCACAACCACCCGAGCGCGGTCGAGCCGACCCAGGGCGCCGCGACCGGCGTCGGCGGCATCCTGCGCGACATCTTCACGATGGGCGCCCGCCCGATCGCGGTCCTCGACGCGCTCCGCTTCGGCGACCCGTCGGACGCCCGGACACGGCACCTCGTCGAGGGCGTCGTGAAGGGCGTCGGGGGATACGGCAACTGCGTCGGCGTGCCGACGGTCGGCGGCGAGCTCGTGTTCGACCCGTCGTATGCGGGCAACCCGCTCGTGAACGTCATGGCGATCGGCCTCCTCGATATCGGCGACCTGACCCTGGCCGCGGCACCCGGCGCGGGCAACCTCGTCGTCCTGTTCGGCTCGACGACCGGGCGCGACGGGATCGGCGGGGCGAGCGTCCTCGCCAGCGCGACGTTCGGGGACCGGGACGCATCGAAGCGGCCCTCGGTTCAAGTCGGCGAGACCTCGGACCGAGGGCCCGCAGGAGCTTCACCTCGGTCCTCGGTGAGCTCGAAGCGGCCCACCGTCCAGATCGGCGACCCATTTGCCGGAAAACTTCTGATCGAGGCGTCGCTCGAGCTGATCCGGGGCGGGCTCGTTGCCGGGCTTCAGGACCTCGGCGCGGGCGGGATCACCTGCGCCACATCCGAGACTGCCGACCGGGCGGGCACCGGGATGCGCGTCGAGCTGGCCGCGATCCCGCGCCGCGAGCCCGGCATGGAGCCGTTCGAGGTGATGATCAGCGAGTCGCAGGAGCGGATGCTCGCGGTCGTCGAGCCGGGACGCTGGGAGGCCGTTCGAGCGGTCTGCGAGCGCTGGGGCCTGCCGGTCGCGGTCATCGGGACCGTCACCGACGACGGCGATCTGACGATCGTGGACGAGGCGGGCGCGGAGCTCGCCCGGATCCCGGCCTCGGCCCTCACGAGCGACGCGATCGTCCACCAGCGCGAGGCCGCCCCGCCCGTTCGTCGGCGCGCCGCACCCGCGCCCGGCGCCCCAGCGACCCCGTCGGACGGCCTGCCCGAACGGGGGATGGACCCGGGCGCGGTCCTGACCGCGCTCCTGGGCTCGGCCAACCTTGCCAGCCGCCGGGCGGTCTTCGAGCAGTACGATTCGACGGTCCAGGCGAACACGGTCGAGGGGCCCGGCCACGGCGCCGCCATCGTCCGGATCAAGGGCACCACGAAGGCCCTCGTTGCGACGACCGACGCGAACCAGGCGGTCGGAGCGCTGGACCCGTGGCTCGGCGCCGCGCTCAGCGTGGCCGAGGCGACCCGCAACATCGCGATCACCGGCGCCCGGCCGCTCGGTGTCACGAATTGCCTGAACTACGGCGACCCGACCCGACCCGAGGCCTTCTGGCAGCTCAGCGAGGGCGTCCGGGGCCTGGCCGAGGCATGCCGGGCGCTCGGGCTGCCGGTCACGGGCGGCAACGTCTCGCTCTATAACGAGTCGCCGACGGGCCCGATCGCCCCGACCCCCGAGATCGGCGTCGTCGGACTGCTCGACGACGTCGCGCTGAGGGTCGGACCGGGTTGGACGGCCGCCGGCGATCGGGTCCTCCTCGTCGGCGAGGCGACGCCCGGTCTTGCCGGCAGCGCTTATGCCGCGCTGGCCGGGATCGCCGCCGAGGACGGACCGCCGAGCCTCGACCTCGAGCGCGAGCGACGTCTCCAGGCGTTCGTCCGGGAGGCGGCGCTGCGCGGCCTCCTCGCCTCGGCCCAGGACGTATCCGGCGGTGGACTGGCCGTGGCCCTTGCCGAGTGCGCCCTGTGGGCCGATCGGGATCGCGGCCTCGGAGCCCATCTCCGGGTCGCGGTGGCCAGCTCGCCGGCGGTGGACCTGTTCGGGGAGAGCCCGTCCCGGATCGTGGTCTCGGCCACGCCGCGCCACGTGCCGGCGATCGTGCTGCTCGCCCGGCGGCACGGCCTGCCGATCGAGGAGCTGGGCGAGGTCACGGCCCGGCCGACAGACGGGACGACGCCCCGCCTCGTCATCGAGCTCCACGGGTCCGGCGCGACAGGTGCCGCGGAGGATCGCGGCAGCCGCGTCGCCGACGCCCTGATCGTTGGACTCGATGAGCTGCGCCACGCGTGGGAGGGCGGCTTGTCGCGTGCCCTCGGTTGGGAGGCGCGCTGATGTGCGGCGTGTTCGGGGTCGTGCTCCCGCCGGGTGGCGACCAGAGCGCGGCGGCGCTCGCCTCGCTCGGGCTGTTCGCCCTCCAGCACCGCGGCCAGGAGTCGGCCGGGGTCGCGGTCAGCGACGGCGAGCAACTGATGCTCTACAAGGACCTCGGGATGATCGCGTCGGTCCTCGACGAGCGTCGCCTGCCGTCGCTCAAGGGCGGCCTCGCGATCGCCCATTGCCGCTACTCGACGACGGGTTCGACGATCTGGGAGAACGCCCAGCCAACGTTCCGGCTCGGGCCGCGGCGCGCCCTCGCGATCGGCCACAACGGCAACCTGATCAACACCCGCGACCTGCTCGCCCAGCTGACCGGCGGTCGCGGCCGCCTCCCGGCATCCACGGACACGGAACTCCTGACCGCGCTCCTCGCCGACGAGCCGGCCGCCGACACCGTCGATGCCCTCGTCCGCGTCCTGCCCCGGGTTCGCGGCGCATACAGCCTGGTCGTCCTCGACGAGCGCCGGGTGATCGGTGTCCGCGATCCATTCGGCTTCCGGCCGCTCGTGCTCGGCCGGCTGGCCGCCCCGGACTCGGCGGCCGCCCTGGCCGGTCCGGGCCTGTGGGGCGACGATCCCGGCGACGACGCGACCTCAGGCTGGGTCCTCGCCAGCGAGACGACCGGGCTTGACATCGTCGGCGCCGAATTCGTCCGCGACGTGGAGCCCGGCGAGATCGTCGTCCTCGAGGCCGGTCGGGCGCCCGTCTCGGTCCGCTTCGCCGAGGCGAAGCCGGCCCTGTGCGTGTTCGAGCTGATCTACTTCGCCCGGCCCGACTCGTACATGGAGGGCCGCAACCTGTACGAGGTCCGGCGCCGGATGGGCGAGGAGCTGGCCGGCGAGCACCCGGCCGAGACCGACCTCGTCATGCCAGTCCCGGACACGGGCGCTCCTGCGGCGGCCGGCTACGCCGAGATCTCCGGGATCCCGTTCCGCGAGGGCCTGGTCCGCAACCGCTACACCGGCCGGACATTCATCCAGCCGAGCCAGACGATGCGCCACCGGGGCGTGACCATGAAGCTGAACCCGCTCCGCGAGGTGGTCCGGGGCAAGCGCCTGACCGTGGTCGATGACTCGATTGTGCGAGGCACGACAACAAAGCAGATCGTGGCCCTGCTGCGGCGGGCCGGCGCCGAGGAGGTCCACGTCCGGATCAGCGCCCCACCGATCTACCACCCGTGCTTCTACGGCATTGACACCCAGGTCGAGACCGAGCTGATCGCGGCCACCCACTCGACCGAGGAGATCCGCGACTTCATCGGCGCGGACTCGCTGGGCTATCTCTCGATCCGGGGCGTCCTCGCCGCACTCGACCTGCCGTACGACCGGTTCTGCTTTGCCTGCTTCGACGGCAACTACCCGGATCCCGTCCCGTACGACGCGGCATCCCGGAAGTTCGTCCTCGAAGAACCGTTGCCGGTCCGTGGCTGACGGCACGGGTTCGGCTCGATGACCCGGACCGAGCGATCCGCCTACGCCGCGGCGGGCGTGGATGTCGATGCCGGCGACCGGGCGGTCGAGCTCATGCGGGCGGCGGTCGAGCGGACCCATCGGCCCGAGGTTCTCGGCGGCCTCGGCGGCTTCGGCGCGGCGGTCACGATCCCGCCCGGTTTCCGGGAGCCCGTGCTCGTCTCATCGACCGACGGCGTCGGGACGAAGACCGCGATCGCCGCGGCCCTCGGTCGCTACGACACGATCGGCCGGGACCTCGTCGCGATGTGCGCCGACGACGTCGTGTGCAGCGGCGCCGCGCCCCTCTTCTTCCTCGATTACGTCGCGGTCGGCCGGCTCGATCCGGTCCAGGTCGCGGACCTCGTCGGCGGCGTCGCGAGGGGCTGCGAGGAGGCGGGCTGCGCCCTCGTCGGCGGAGAGACGGCCGAGCACCCAGGGCTCATGCCGCCCGGCGACTTCGATCTGGCCGGCTTCTGCGTCGGGGTCGTCGAGCGCGACGACTGGCTCGACGGCAGCGCGGTCCGGGCTGGCGACGCGATTGTCGGGTTGGCGGCCAGCGGGCTCCACGCCAACGGCTACTCGCTGGTTCGCTCCCTGATGGCCCGCTGGGACCTCGACCTCGCCCGTCCCTACCAGGAGCAATTGATCCTGACTCTCGGCGGCGAGGCGGCGGGTGACGCGATCGGCGCCGAGCCGGAGCACGGCCTCGCGACGCTCGGCGAGGTCCTCTTGACTCCGACGACGATCTACGCCGGCGCCCTCCTCCGCCTGCGGGCGGCGCTGCGGACGGCCGGCCACGATCTGCACGGACTCGCCCACATCACCGGCGGCGGGTTGCCGGGCAACGTGCCGCGCGCCTTGCCGGCCGATCTCGCGGCCCGGCTCGACCCGACGACCTGGCGGATGCTGTCGGTCGTTCGTCTCGTCGGCGCGCTCGGCGGCCTCGACGACGAGGAGCTCCGGGCGACCTTCAACGGCGGGCTCGGGATGATCGCGATCGTCGCGCCGGCGGCGTTGCCCGCGACCCTTGACGCGTTGGCCGGGGAGGGGATCGTCGCGAGCGTGGTCGGCGAGGTCGTGCCGGACGACGGCGGTCCGCGCTACGTCGAGGGGCCGCTCGCCCGGTGAGCGCGCGGATCGCGGTTGCCGTGTCGGGGGCGGGCTCGAACCTGCGCGCTCTCCACGCAGCGGCCGTTCGCGGCGAGCTCGGCGGTGAGATCGTCCTCGTCGTTGCCGATCGGGCCTGCCCGGCGATCGACTGGGCCTCCGAGCAGGGGATCGACACGGCGATCGTCCCCGGCGGCGCCGACGATCCGCTCGCGGAGGCGCTGGCCGGCGCCCGGGCCGACGTCGTCGTCCTCGCCGGCTACATGCGGATCGTCGGGCCGAGCGTGCTCGCGGCGTTCGCCGGCCGGATTCTGAACACCCACCCGAGCCTCCTGCCGGCCTTTCCCGGCGGCCACGCCGTGCGCGACGCGCTGGCCCACGGGGCAAAGGTCACCGGGGCGACCGTCCACCTCGTCGACGAGACGCTCGACGGCGGCCCGATCGTCAGCCAGGAGGCGGTCGCCGTCCTGGCCGGCGACGACGAGGCGAGCCTGCATGCCCGGATCCGAGGGATCGAGCACCGGATCCTGCCAGATGCGGTGGCGCTCCTGCTCGCCGGAGCCGTGACGGGCCCGACCGAGGGCGGACGAACGACGACGATCGACGTCGCCCGGGCCGAGACGACTCTCCCGAGCGCTCGACGGGCTCTCCTGTCGGTGTCCGACAAGGCCGGCCTCGCCGAGTTCGCCCGCGGTCTCGTCAGCGAGCGCTTTGAGCTCGTCTCGACCGGCGGCACCGCTCGCGCCCTCCGCGACGCCGGGTTGCCTGTGACCGACGTGGCTGCGCTGACCGGCACGCCGGAGATGCTCGATGGCCGAGTGAAGACGCTCCATCCCAGGATCCACGCCGGGATCCTCGCCGATCGTCGGCGCGTCGATCATCGCCGTCAGCTCGTTGCCGCCGCGATCGCCCCGTTCGAGCTCGTCGTCGTCAACCTCTACCCGTTCGCGGCCGCGGCCGATCGGCCCGGGATCACGTTCGACGAGCTCATCGAGGAGATCGACATCGGTGGCCCGTCGATGGTCCGGGCGGCCGCCAAGAACCACGCCAACGTCGCGATCGTGACATCACCGGGCCGCTACGACGCCATCCTGACCGCGATCCGCGATGGCGGTGCCGTTTCGGCCGAACTCCGCTCGGCCCTGGCCATCGAGGCCTTCCGCCACACCGCAGCCTACGACGCCCGGATCGCCGCCGAGCTGCCCGGCCGGATGGCGGCGGCCGGCGTCGATCTGTCGGACGAGCCGGGCCTGCCGGGATCGGCGGAGCCGTATCCGCCGACCCTCACGATCGGGCTCGAGAAGGTCGAGACCCTGCGCTACGGCGAGAACCCCCACCAGCCGGCGGCCCGCTACCGGCGGACCGATGGCCACGCCGCGACCGGGCCGTTCGCGACCGGCGAGGCGCCGCTCCAGGGCAAGGCGCTGAGCTACAACAACGTCCTCGACGGGTCGGCCGCGGCGGGGATCGCGCGCAGCCTGCGCGGGCCCGCCTGCGTGATCGTCAAGCACACGAACCCGTGCGGCGCCGCCGAGCGGGGGACGCTTCGCGAGGCGTGGGACGCCGCCCTGGACGGCGATCCGGTGTCGGCATTCGGTGGGGTGGTGGCGCTGACCCGGACCGTCGACCGCTCGACGGCCGAAGGCCTCGCGAGCTTGTTCCTCGAGGTCGTGGTCGCGCCGGGCTTTGACGAAGACGCGCGCGCCGTGCTCGCGCCCAAGGCGAACCTGCGCCTGCTCCTGGACCCGACCCTCGCCGACGACGGGCCGCCGGCAGCGCCCGATCCACTCGGCTCGATCCGGAGCGCCGGCGGGGCGATCCTCGTCAGCGCGCCCGACACCGCGCCCGACGAACCCTCCACCTGGTAGGTAGCGACCCGTCGTGCGCCCAGCGATGCCGAGCGAGCGGACCTCGACCTCGCGTGGCGGCTGGCCCGGGGGGTCACCTCGAACGCGATCGTCCTGGTCCGGGACGGTCGCCAGATCGGGTTCGGGTCGGGCCAGACCTCGCGCGTCGACGCCGCGCGCCAGGCCGTCGCGAAGGCCCGTGCGATCTCGGGAGCGGACGTCCTCGTCGGCGCGGCGTGCGCGTCGGATGCGTTCTATCCGTTCGCCGACGCCGTCGAGGTCTGCCTGGCGGCCGGCGTCACGGCGTACGTCCAACCGGGTGGATCGATGCGTGACGGCGAGGTCTTCGCCGCGGCCGACGCCGCGGCTGCCACGATGCTCGTCACGGGCGTCCGCCACTTCCGCCACTGAGCCGGCAACTTCGTCATCCAGTCATGGAGGGACTGGTAAGGCGGGTCGGGTGCTCATTCCTGGAGGATTCCTCGGTCGCCGACCAAGACTTCGTGCGTGGGCCGGATGGGACGACCGGCCCATCGACCCCAAGACCTGCCGTTGCAGTCCCCGGGAGACTGGTTGGTGAAGTTCGGACAGCGCGACGGCGGGTGGGTTCCGCTGCGCCCGGCTCGGTGCCACTTGACCGTTCGTCGCCGGCTCGGCCATGATCGGGCTGTGGACCCGTTCCGGAGCCTGATGGCGATGCCCGGGCGGCCCCGCTCGCGACAGGCCTGACCCAGCGCCTGTCGGCCGGGCGCCGGCCGCCGACGCCGCGCGCCAGCGTGCGCGCACCTCTGAGCGCTCACCCCCGAGGAACCCATGCCCGACGATGCCCGCCCGCGCTTCTACCTGACGACCGCCATCGCCTACGCCAACAACCAGCCTGGCCTGCACACCCTGTACGAGGTGATCGGGGCCGACGTCATCGCCCGCTGGCACCGGATGCTCGGCGACGACACGCGCTTCCTGACCGGGACCGACGAGCACTCGGTCAACATCGCGATGAAGGCCGCCGACGAGGGTGTGGAGCCGCGCGCCTTCGTGGACGAGAAGGTGGCGCTGTTCAAGGCGGCCGAGGACGCCCTCGGCATCCGGCCCGACCGGTTCATCCGGACGACC
Source organism: Candidatus Limnocylindrales bacterium (assembly GCA_046595595.1). Classification (GTDB taxonomy): domain Bacteria; phylum Chloroflexota; class Limnocylindria; order Limnocylindrales; family CSP1-4; genus CF-46. The sequence goes on along the minus strand of JBKJOK010000082.1, from coordinate 689 downwards.
GACCCCGACCACGTCCGGGCGTCGCAGGAACTCGTCCGACGGGCCTACGCCAGCGGCGATATCTACCTCGGCACGTACGAGGGCTGGTACTGCCCGAACGAGGGCTTCCGTAACGCGACCGACGTCCAGGAGACGGCCCGCGGCACGATCTGCCCGAACCATCCCGATGTCCCGCTCCAGTGGCTGACCGAAAAGAACTGGTTCTTCCGGCTGTCGGCCTACCAGGAGCGGCTCGAGCGCCACTTCCTCGACCACCCGACGTTCGTCCAGCCCGACTACCGCCGCAACGAGATGCTCGGCTTCATCCGCCAGGGACTCGAGGACTTCTCGATCAGCCGAGCGGGCTCGGGCTGGGGGATCCCGTTCCCGATCGCGGAGAACGGCGAGTCGGCCCAGCGCGAGGACGGCTCGTGGGACCCGGAGGCGGGCACGATCTACGTCTGGTACGACGCCCTGATCAACTACGTGACCGGGGCCGGCTTCCCGGATGACATGGAGTCGTTCGCCCGCTACTGGCCGGCCGACCTCCACGTCATCGGCAAGGACATCCTGCGCTTCCACACGATCTTCTGGCCGGCGATGCTCTGGAGCGCCGGGCTCGAGGCGCCGGGCAAGGTCTGGGCCCACGGCTGGCTCCTGGCCGCCGGCGGCGAGCGGATGAGCAAGAGCCGCGGCAACTTCCTCGACCC
>JBKJOK010000080.1:0-16740 GCA_046595595.1 Candidatus Limnocylindrales bacterium | reverse complement strand
GCTCCGTGGGTCCGCCTCTGGGTCGGGGCCGGCCGCGAGAGCGGGGTCCGGCCGGGCGACCTCGTCGGCTCGATCACGAACGAAGCCGGCGTCCCGGGACGGGCGCTCGGCGCGATCCAGATCTCGGGTCGGTTCTCGATCGTGGACGTGGCCGAGGACGCAGCTGATCACATCGTCCGCGAGATGCGCGGCGTGATCCTGCGCGGCAAGCCGGTTCAGATCCGGCGCGACCGCGAGCCGGCAGCACCGTTCGTCCGGCCCCACGGGCAAGGCCGCGAGCCCTGAGTTGAGGCGCCGGCGCAACGGCCCGGGTCCACGTCTCAGGCCGGCGGCGCCTGATTGAACACGTACACGGTGTCAGGCGACGGGCAGACGAACCGTCCGGCAAGGGACGGCCAGGAACGGTCGGGGATCGTGACGACCGTGCCGTCGCGCGCGACCTCGACGCCGTGATCGTCGACGACGCGGGCCGGGGGGCCGACCAGGCCTCGGAACACGGAGCCCCAGACGACGTGGAGTCGGGCCCTGGTGTCGGCCATCGCCCAGACCGACTGACTTGCCGACGGGTCGATGTGCATGACGAATGAGCGGTACGGCGGCATGATCGAGTCGCAACCGACATCGCCCGCCGCCGGAGCAAGCGTGAAGACTTCGACTTCCGTCACACCCCGCAGCGGGAGGACGAAGGCCTGCGGCGTCCTCGTCCCGTCGAGCCGCACGCCGATTGCCGTCAGGGGCCGACCGTCGACGTAGATGATGTCGACGATCCCGAACGCCTCGACCGCACAGTCGAGCAGCGCGTCCGGCTGGTTCGGGTCGAAGCACTGATGGCGGAAGGCGATCGTCGCGATCGGGGGATGCCCGGCCGGCAGGATCGCCAGGGCCGCACGCACCGCCAGCTCGCAGGTGAGCTGGGGGTTGTCGGTGGCCAGGGGCGGCTCGCACTGACGAGCGGCGATCGGCGGCCGCGGCGACGGCGAGGCCGGCCCTCCGCTCGACTGCGGGCCCGTGCCCACCTCCGCGATCGGGACGGGAAGCGACCCACTCCCGATGATCGCAGCGAGCTGCGCAGCCTCGAGCAGATCCCAGCCGCCGATGCCGTCCTTGCTGATTTCGACCGACCCACCCGGGATCGCGGAGTCGATCAACGGCACGGTGAGCGCCACTCCGTCGGACGTGATCGCGAGGAACTCGCCGATGTGGTCGGTGGTCCAGTCGCCGAACGTTTGGGCAGCGGTGGCGTCCAGCCTGATCGTCACGACCCGCTGGCCGGTCTGACCGGTACCCACGGCGGCGTCGAGGATGCCCTCGCTGCGGAACAGCGGATCGAACCGGGACAGGTCGATCGCGTCGCCGGCCAGGGCCGGCGTGGTGCCGAGCGGAACGAACGCAATCTCCCCGGCCTGGCCGAGGAGCCTGCGAATCGGCTCTGGATCGATGCCCGCCGGCAGATCGACCGTCAGGAGTCCCGCCGGGGTGGTGTCGACGACGGCGCCCGCGATCCCCTTCGCGTCCAGTCGCTCGCGGAGGATCCCCTCGATGGCCCGCAGATCCTCGGGGTTCTCCGGGGCCGCGTCGGACCACTGGACCTGGTAGGTGAGACGGACGGCCTCGGCCGCCGGCAGGTCGGACGGAGCCACGCCGTCGGACGGTCCGGGTGGCACCACGGACGGCCCGCGCTGGCCGACGGCCACCGCGACCACACCCCCGATGACAAGGACAGCGGCGAGACCGAGCACGCTCCAGCCGCGGAGCTTGCCGCGCTTCGCAGTGTCGCCCTCGTGCCGCCGCACAGACGCATCGGCGACACGCTCGAGTGCCCCACGAAGCGAAGCAGGCGCCGTCGGCAGATCGGCGGCATGGAACACCCGCCGCAACCGGGTCTCGAGGTCGTCGGGCACGAGTGGATCGGTCATCGCCGGGTCTCCGTTCCTGGGCGGTCGATGAGCTCGCGCATCCGGCCGAGGGCGCGGTGGAGGCGGGATTTCACCGATCCCAGCGGCCATCCGAGTCGCTCGGCGATCGCCTCGAGAGGCAAGTCCGCCCAGAACCGCAGGACGACCACCAGGCGCTCATCGGCCGTCAGCCGGTCCAAGCCCGCGAGGAGTGCGTCACGTTCCAGGAACGACTGGAACGGGTCCCGGCCGATCGGGTCCACGTCGTCCGCGAGGGGGATGAACCGGACATGGTTCCGGCGGCGAAGCCGGTCGCGGCAGCCATTGGCGACGATCCGGTCGAACCAACCCTGGAACTTCGCCGGCTCGCGCAGGGTGTCGAACGATTGCCAGGCCACGACGAGCGCGTCCTGGACGGCATCCTCGGCCTCGGGGCCGCTACCGAGCAACAGACCGGCCAGTCTGTAGGCGCGGTCGAGGCCGGGACGCGCGGCCATGAGGAACCGATCGCGCCGGGCGGCGTCACCGCTGCGAACGTCCGCCGCCGGCGTCGCGTCAGCGGTCGTGGATCGATCCTTCATCGTCGCGGTCAACCATCCCATGTCGACCGTCCAGACGAACGACGACGGCGAAAGGTTCTCGACGGGCCGCGTCGCGCGCCAATGGAACGCGGAGGACGAGCTCAGGGGCGGACGAGGTCAGGCGATCAGCTGCTGGGTCGGGCGGCTGGGCCAGCCGCTGCACCGGTCGCCGGCCGGGTCGGGACGTCGTCCTGGGAGCGCATGATCCGCTCATTGATCCGGTCGAGCCGCAGGTTCGACGCGTCCCAGGCCTGCGAGCCATGCACCTCGAATGAGCGGGTGGCGACCTCCAGACGCTGCTCCCGGAGCAGCCCGAGGAGGCGCTCGATATTCAGTGTTCCGGGCATGAGGTCCTTCCGCGGGTCGCGTCGACCCGAAGGCAAACCTACGCCGCTGGACCCGACCTCGAGCCGCAGGCCCGCGCGACCAGTCTTGCGGTCACGCGACAGAGCGCTCGAGGACGGCCTCGAGCTGGGGCCCGTGCTCGCGCTTGTGGCCGTACAGGCTGTAGACGAGGAGATCGTCGAGCGAGTACTCGAGGCCGTACCACGGGATGGTCCCGACTTCGCTCCACGTCGCGGCCGGGATCCGCCCGACGAGCGACGTCGAGAGAGCATGCGCGTCGCGGAGCTCGGCGACGATGGCCTGGACCGACCAGTCGCTCCGGATCGCGGCCTGATCGTCGTTGAAGGTCGTCGGCGATTCGGCCCGCAGGTTCGTCATGGGCTCGACGCCCGCGAAGAGGGCCAGGACTTCGGCGAAGCGGACCTCGAACGCCCCGAGGTGCCCGACGAGGTCCTTGGTGGTCCACGTTCCGAGGGCGATCGCCGACCAGTCGGCGGGCGTGCAGCGATCGATCAGCTCGTCGATCTGGGCCTGGCCGTAGCGCAGGAGATCGGCGGGGTTCACGCCGACACCGCCGCGCGCTGCGCGTCGGCCCAGGCGCGGACGACCCGCTCCAGCACGGGCAATGGCATCAGCCCCGAACCGAGCACGGCGTCGTGGAAGCCCTTGATCTCGAACCGGTCGCCGAGGGCCGCCTCGGCGTCGCGCCGGATCCGCTGGATCTCGAGCCGTCCGATCATGTAGGCCAGAGCCTGGCCGGGGGTCACCGCGTACCGGTCGATCTCGGGCACGACGTGGCTGACTGCCATCGGCGAGTTCTCGGTCATGTAATCGACCGCCTGCTGGCGGCTCCAGCCGAGGGCGTGCAGGCCGGTGTCGACGACGAGCCGGCACGCTCGCATCGAGTCGGCCTCGAGCATGCCCATCCGGTCGAGCGGGGTCGAGTACAGGCCCATCTCGTCGGCCAGGCGCTCGCTGTACAGGCCCCAACCCTCGCCGTAGGCGGCGATGAACGCCCGCTTCCGGAAGTCGGGGATGTCGGTCAGCTCGGTCGAGATCGCGAGCTGGAGATGGTGGCCGGGGACGCCTTCGTGGTACGAGGTCGCCTCGATCTGGTAGCGCCCCCAGCCCTCGGGCTCGGACGTGTTCATGAAGAAGACGCCGCCCCGGCTGCCGTCGCGGGCCGGCGGGAAGTAGTAGGCGATCGCCCCGGACTGGACCTCCTCGACGTCGCACTCGGCCTTCGGCAGGATCCCGAACCAGTCGCCCATCGCCGCGGTCGCCTTGGCGAGAGCCGCCTTGGACGCTGCAACGATGTCCGAGCCGCTCGTGTGGTGGAGAGCCGGGTCCTCGCGCATCCGGCGGAAGATCTCCGGCACGTCGCTCGTCCCGAGCACCTCCCGGCCGAGGACCCGGTACTCGTCGGCGAGCTTGTCGATCTGCTGGAGCCCGATCTCGTGGATCTCCCGGGCCGAGCGCTCGAGGGTCGTGTGGTAGCGGACCATCCGATCGTAGGCGTCCTCGCCGTCGGCCAGCCAGCTCAGCCCGACGTGCTCGTCGTCGCGGGCGTGCGGCCGGACCCGGTCGCGGATCGTGTCCCGATAGTGGGCCATCGCCGGTCGGACGTCGCGTTCCACGACCTCGCTCAGGCTTCGGCGCCAGGCGTCGGCGTCGACGACGCCGGTGGGATCGGCGGTGTTCAGGAGCGGATCCTGGTCCGTCGGCTTGGCGAGCCAGCGATCGATCTGGGCCACGGTGTCGTCGATCGCGAACGCCGCCGGGGTCCGGTTCCGGGCGACGCCCTCGAGGAGGCGGTCGCTCATGTCCCGGAAGTTCTGCGCGATGCCCCGGGTCTTCTCGATCATCGCCTCGGCGACGGTCGCGTTCGGGATCGGGAACTTCGGCATGCGGACGGGCAGGCCGGCCTGCTGGCCGAAGATCGGGTCCACCCCGAACTCCTCGAAGCGGGCGTCGAGGACGTCGGCGTTGCGCCGGCCGTCGAACGCGATCATCTCGCGGGTGATCGCGTCCTGGGCCGACAGGCCGTCGGCCGGGATCGCCTCGGCCCGGTCGGCGAAGGCCCGGCGGGTCCGGATCTCCTCGTCCTCGCCGGCTCGACTGACGTCGTCGAAGCGCGCGGCATTCTCGTAGTTGCCCATCAGGTGGCCCCATGTGGGCCAGGCGGTCAGGAGGTAGTCGAAGTACTCCTGGGCAAGGGCGTTGACGTCGTCGGCCATCGATAATCTCCCCTGTGAGCTTGCGCTCGTGTCGTTGCAGGGATCGTACCCGGCCGGGTCGGCGCGCGGTGCGGACACCGGGCGACCGACCCGGGCGACCGGCGGCACCCGGCTATCCTTCGACCGTGACCCGTGCCTTCATCCCCGACGACATCCTCGCGCTGGCCCATGCCCGGGCCGCCGCCCGATCGGGTCGCGAATGGGCGGAGGCGGACCGATTGCGGGCCGAGATCGAGGCGGCCGGCTGGAAAGTCGTCGATCGCGGGACCGACTTCGCGCTCGAGCTGGCGACTCCGCCGACGCTGGCCGGCGACGGGGTGATCCGCTACGGAGCCGCTGAGGCCGTGCCCGCACGCCTGGCCGAGGCTCCGACCGGGTCGGCGACCGTCATCCTCGTCGCGACCGACTGGCCGGCCGATCTTGAGCGTGCACTGACGGGCCTGCACGCCCACGCCCCGGCGGGCCTGTCGATCGTCGTGGTTGCGGACGGTCCGTCGGCCGAGCAGGAGGCCGAGCTGCCGGCCGATGGCGACGGCCTCGAGGTGATCCGGACGACGGAGCGCCTCGGCGTCGCGGCCGCCTGGAACGTCGGCCTGCGCCGAGCCAGCGGGCCGATCGTCGTCGTCCTGGACACGTCGGTCGAGCCGACCGGGGACCTCATCTCGCCGCTCGTCGCGGCCCTCGTCGATCCGACGGTCGGGGTGGCCGGCGGGTTCGGGATCGTGAGCGCGGACCTGCGCAAGTTCGAGGACCGCGGCCCCGGCGACGCGACCGCGATCGAGGGCTATGCGATCGCCTTCAGGCGCGACGACGCCGCGCGTCGGGGCCCGCTCGACGAGCGTTTCCGCTTCTATCGCAATCTCGACATCTGGTGGAGCCTCGTCCTGCGCGACGAGGGGGAGGGGAGTCCGCCGCGCCGCGCCGTGGCCGTCTCGATCCCGGCGATCCGGCATGACCACCGCGGCTGGACCTCGCTCGGCGAATCCGAGCGGGATCGGCTCAGCAAGCGCAACTTCTACCGGATCATCGATCGCTTCGGCTGGCGGCGCGACCTCGCGACGGGCTGACCCTGGCGCCCGGCTCGGCGCGGAGCGACGCGCGCGTCAGCTGCGGCGGGTGATCTGTCCGTCGGGGCCGTCCGTGATGGCGTAGCCCAACTCGGCGAGGTCGTCGCGGAGTCGATCGGCAGCGCTGAAGTCGCCGGCCGTGCGCGCCGCGGCCCGTCGATCGAGCACCGCCTGGATCTCTGCCGGGATCTCGATCGTGGGCGCGGCCGGCCGATCGAGTTCGAGGCCGAGGACGAAGTCCGCGTCGAGGGCGAGCCAGCGCCGCTCGTTCGCGTCCAGGTCGGCGCGGACGACCTCCCGGACGACCGCCAGGGCCGTTGGCAGGTCGAGGTCATCGTCGACCGCGGCCGTGAACCGGTCATGCAGGGCTCGACCGACCGGGGACAGGGGCGCGGAGGTGGTGTGGGCGCGGTCCGACAATGCGCCGCCCGACCCGTCGCCGTTGCCCGCGATCCCCGAGACGGTACCGATCGGCCGGGCGGGGGCCGCGCCGGCCCGCAACGCCGTCGGCGGGACCCAGGGGCCGGCATCCGGCGCGGGTCCGAGGGCCGCGACGCCCACGCGCAGCGACGCGAGGCCCGCTGCCGCTCCGGCCAGCGACGTTTCGGTGTATTCGAGCTTGTGGCGATAGCGCGACGTCAGGCACAGGTAGCGGAAGGCCAGCGGGTCGATGCCCCGGCCGGCGACGTCGGCGATCCGCTCGATGTTGCCGGCCGACTTCGCCATCTTCCGTCCGCCGACGTTCAGGAACGCGCCGTGGGCCCAGATCCGGGCCGGCGGCCCGCCCACGATCGGCGCTGACTGGGCGATCTCGTCCTCGTGATGCGGGAACACGTTGTCGATTCCGCCGGTGTGGACGTCGAACCGCGATCCGAGGTGGCGGAGGGCCATCGCCGAGCACTCGAGATGCCAGCCGGGAAAGCCCTCGCCCCAACGCGGAGTCGGCCATTTCAGCATCCGCCCCTCGCCGGCCGCCTTCCAGAGTGCGAAATCCGCAGGGTCGCGCTTGTCAGGTTCGACATCGCCGCGATGGCCCGCCCGGAGGGCATCGAGCGTGTTGCCCGACAGCGCCCCGTACTCCGCGAAAGACGCGACGGAGTAGTAGACGTTGCCGGCGGGGCTGGCATAGGCGTGGCCGGCGTCGACCAGCCGTTCGGCCAGGTCGATCATCTCGGGGATGTGCTCGGTCGCGCGCGGGAAGACGTGCGCCGGGAGCAGGTTCAGGAGGGCCGAGTCGGCGTGGAATGCGGCCTGGTACGCATCCGCGATCTCGGAGGCGCTCTTGTGCTCGAGCCCCGCCGCCACGAGCATCCGGTCTTCGCCACGATCGAAGCGCTCGTCGCGGAGGTGGCCGACATCGGTGATGTTCTGGACGTGGAGGACCGGGATTCCGTGATACAGGACGGCCCGCCGGATCAGGTCGGCGAGGAGAAACGTCCGGAGGTTGCCGACGTGGGCATAGCGATAGACCGTCGGGCCGCAAGAGTACATCCGGAGGCGCGCACCGTCGGCCGCCGCGACGGGCTCCACGGACCTGGTCAGGGTGTTGCGCAACCGCAGGGTCATGTCCCGCATCGTCCCGGATTCGCGTCGATGCTGCCGGGGGCGGCCGGGTAGCACCCGAAATCCGAGTCCACGCCCAGATTCGAGGATGGCGGCACAGATCCGCGACGAATTTCGCGCGGTCCGCCCTAACGAACGACGAGTCGCGTCGTTCTTCGGTTCGAGGCCTCGCGGCAATGCATCGTTCCCCCGGCGGTGTGACTTGCGAGGCCTCATTTGCTGCGCGCCGATTCCCGGAATCGACGGCGCTCTGACAGGGTATCGAGGGACCGCCCGTATACTCCGGGTCATGCGTCGCTGGGTTTGCATCGTCGCCCTCCTCGCCGGCTTCTCCGGCACCGACTACGTCCGCGCCACCCGCGTCCGTGACTCGGTCGCCGTGGTCCGCCTTCTCGAGCCGCGCCGCAGCGAGCACGGCCTGACTCCGACGGGGGCGTGGTGGTCGCGCTCGGTTCACTGACCAGCGGGGGCCGGGGGGTGCGGCCGGAGCGCCGGGCCGGGGCGTTTCGGCGCTTCCATGTGATCGGTCTCGTCGCTGCGCTGGCGATCCTTCTCGCCGGCCCGACCGCTGCGCCCGAGCCGGGCGCGTCCGTCCGAGCGGCGGAGGTGGCCGGTAACGACGTCGTGCGGATCCTGATCGGAGCCGCCGCCGACCTTGACCCGGCGGCACAGGGCGACATCGGCAGTGCTGCCATCTCCGCCCAGCTGTACGAGTCGCTGACGGCGATCGACGCGACCCTCCAGACTCGACCGGCCCTCGCCTCGTCGTGGGAGTTCCGGGACTCGGGCGCGACGGTCGTCTTCCACCTGCGGCCCGGCCTCACGTTCAGCGACGGCACCCCGCTCACGGCCGATGACGTCGTTCGGAGCTGGTTCCGGGTCATCGATCCGGCCCACCCGTCGCCGCTGGTCAGCCTCATCGGCGACGTCCAGGGTGCGCTTGCCTTCGCCCGAGGCGACACGCGCGAGCGGTCGACGGTCGGGATCGCGGTCGAGGGTCCCGATGTCGTCGTGCGCCTGACCCGGCCGGCGACCGACTTCCCGACGATCGTCGCCGGCCCGACGTTCGCGATCGTGCCGCCGTCAATCCCGGACGGCGGCGTCCCGCTGGAGGCCAAGGAGGTCCTGGTCGGGAGTGGCGGGTACGTGATCGGAGCGGCCACCGACGAGGTCACGAGCCTGACGGCCAACCCACGCTACTGGGCCGGCCCGCCGGCGATCTCGTCGGTCGACCTGGTCCACGACATCAACGGCCGGAGCGTTGTCGCTGCGTTCGAGGCCGGTGACATCGACCTGACCGACGTCTCCCCGTTCGACGCGACCTGGATCGGCTATGACGATGGCCTCGGGCCGAGCCTCCGCCGGACGGACGGCCTGTCACTCCAGTACTACGGCTTCGACACGACCCGGCCGCCGTTCGACGATGTCCGGGTCCGCCAGGCGTTCGCTCGCGCCGTCGACTGGCGCCGGCTGATCGCCCTGTCGTCGGCCGGCGCGGCGCGACCCGCGACCGGGATGGTCCCACCCGGCATTCCCGGACGGAGCGACACCGACTTCCTGCCGGCCCACGACCCGGACGGAGCGCGCCGACTGTTGGCCGACGGGGGCTATCCCGGCGGCGCCGGATTCCCGACGACGACGCTCCTGGGCGGTGGCCGTGCGGATCGAGCATTCGCGGCCGAGATCGAGCGCGAGCTCGGGGTCAGCGTCTCGGTGGAGGTCCAGGGCGCTGGCTTCTTCGAGCGCCTCGAGAGCGATCCGCCCCAGATCTTCTCGATGGGCTGGGTCGCGGACTACCCCGGCCCGAACGATTTCCTGGGCATCCTTCTGGGGACGGGGGCGTCGAACAACTACGGCCGCTGGTCGTCGCCGGCGTTCGACCAGGCGATTACCGATGCTCTCGCCGCGACCGACGCGGCGGCGACCCGGGCCGCGTTCGATCGGGCCGAGGGGATCGTCCGGGACGAGGCGCCCACGATCCCGTTGACCTACGACGTCGGCTGGTCGCTGGCCCGCGAGGGACTGCTCGGGGCCTACGACAACGGACTCGGGATCGTCCGGATGGCGGGGCTGGCATGGGATCGGTGACGATGGGCCGTCGCCGCGGTGCGCTGCTGGTCGGGTTGCTCGCCGGCTCGGCGCTCCTCGCCTCGGCCGGTTCAGTCGCGGCGGTCGATCCGGTCACGTTCGGTACGCCGACCGCGGCCTCGACCTTCGGCAAGTCGATCGAGTTCACCCAGCCGGTCGATATCGCCGGCGACCCGCGGCGAGTGGACCTCCTCCTGTCCACGCCCGGGGCGATCGGCCCGACGGTCATTCCCAGCGACGACAAGGCCGGGATCGTGGAGTTGAGCTATTCGCTCGATCTGAGCGACGGGCACATCGTCCCGAACACGACGTTCACGGCCCGCTGGCGGGTCGTTGACGCACGTGGCACGGTCTGGACCGGCCCGGCCATCACCCACACCTACGACGACGACCGGTTCGAGTGGAAGACGCTCTCCGGCGCTGTCGTCCGGGTCCACTGGACGGACGGCGACGAGGCGTTCGGCAAGCGGGCCCTCAAGATCAGCGAAGATGCCGTCGCCGCCACGGCGGAGCTTCTTGGGGTCATCGAGACCGAGCCCATCGACTTCTTCATCTACGGCGACCAGGCACGGTTCTACGCCGCCCTCGGTCCGGCCACCCGCGAGAACGTGGGCGGTCAGGCCCACCCCGATATCCGGACCCTGTTCGCGCTGATCACCCCGGCCGACATCGGCGCGAGCTGGGTCGAGAGCGTCGTCCCCCATGAGCTTGCCCATCTCGTCTTCGCGACAGCGATCGACAACCCGTACCACGATCCGCCTCACTGGCTCAACGAGGGGCTCGCGGTCTACCTGGCCGACGGGTACAGCCCGTCGGATCGGGAGCAGGTCGGGCAGGCCGCGAAGGCCGGTTCGATCATTCCCCTCGACGGGCTGGCCGGCGCCTTCCCGACGACCCGCGAACGGTTCTTCCTGGCGTACGCGGAGAGCGTATCGGCGGTCGACCGGATCGTCCGGGTCAGCGGTCGCGACGCCCTCGTCAAGCTGGTTCGTTCGTATGCCGACGGAGTGTCCGACGACGAGGCGTTCCAGGCCGCGCTCGGGCGCGACGTGGCGGGCTTCGAGGCGGACTGGCTGGCCGAGCTCGGGGCCCGGGCGCCGATCCGGCGGGGCCCCGTTGTCGCCCCGGTCGGACCGTTGCCCGAGGGTTGGGCCGGTCCCCAGCCGGATCCGTCATTCGAGGTCACGGGCTCGCAGCCGCCCGTGACGCCGGGCTCGCCGCTGCCGTCCACCGTGGACAACGACGGGATCCTCCCGGTGTTCCTGCGCGACTCGCTCGGCCAGATCGGTCTTGCGGTTCTGGTCGTGGTGATCGCGGTCGCCGTCCGCCGGGCGCGGCGCCGGACCGATCCAGCGGCCTGGGCGGTCCAGGGCGACAACCGCCTGTTCGGCCGGCCGCGGACGGTCGATCCGGATGATGATGCCACGAGCCTGCCCGGGGCCGACCCGCGCTGGACTGGGCCCGACTGGGCGCTGCCGCGCAACCCGGATGCGCCCGTGGCCCCGACGATCGACGCCGACTTGCCGGACGCCCACTCGCCCGGGCCGTCCGACGCGCCCGAGGCGGAAGCGCCCGGGCGGCCTCCAACCCCTCGATGAGCGTCCTCACCGCCAGGCTGCGGGCGATCCCGTCCTGGCAGGTCACGCTCGGCGTCGCTCTCCTCGTCCTGGGCTTCCTGATCGCCGCCCAGCTCGCCGCCGAGGGACCGCGGGTCCGCTACACGACCCAGGAACGCTCGCCCCTGGTCGAGACCGCCCTCGGGCTGCAGGCCCAGCAGGACGAGTTGAAGGGTCGGATCGTGGCCCTCCGGAAGTCGATCCAGGACGTCGAGCACCAGGGCGCAGGTTCAGCGGCGGTGGTCAGCGGCCTGAACGACCGGCTGGAGGAGGCCCGGATCGCGGCCGGCCTGATCCCGCTCAGGGGGACGGGCATCGTCCTGCGCTTCGAGGATTCGACCCAGCCGGTCGCCCCCGGCGGCACCGAGTCCGACTACTTCGTCGGCGCGGCCGACATGCGGACCGTCGTCGCGTTGCTCTGGCAGGTCGGCGCCGAGGCGATCGCGATCAACGGCGAGAGGGTGGCGGGCTCGACCGCGATCGTCGACATCGGCGGCTCGATGCTCGTCAACGCGGCCTACGTCGCGGGTCCGTATCAGGTGACCGCGCTTGGGCCGCGCGACCTGTTCAGCCGGCTGTCGGCGACGCCCGGCTGGGAGGAGTTCCTCCGGACGCGCGGCGCCTTCGGGATCTCGATCGCGTGGGCCGAGCCCGATGCCGTGGACGTGCCGGCCTACGCGGGCTCGGTCAACCTGCGCGAGTCGCGCGCCGTCCCGAGTCCCGCCGCGCCGCCCGTCGCGAGCCAGGCCGCGGGCACCCCGTGAGGCCCGCGATGCGCGACCGGAAGAGCCAGCTCACGATCGCGGCGGTTGCCTGCCTGCTCGGGATCCTCGTGGTCGTCCAGCTGCGCGGGCAGGCGGGCGGCTCGGCGCTTGCCACCAAGTCGCCCCAGGACCTGACGATCCTGGTCGCCAACCTCAACACCGAGAACGACCGCCTGCGCTCCGAGGTGACGACGCTCCAGAGCCAGCTTGACGAGCTCCGGGCGGACCGGGCGAACGGGGCGACGTCGGTCGGCCAGCTCGAGTCGGACCTGGGCCGGATCCGGGCCTGGACCGGGCTCGATCCTGTCGCCGGCAAGGGGGTCGAGATCTCGGTCGCCGGCGAGATCGACGCCGGCGCGGTGGACGACCTCCTCAACGAGCTGCGCAACGCCGGCGCCGAGGCGGTCGCGATCGAGGACATCCGGCTGATCGCGCGGACCACGGTCAGTGGCGTGCCCGGATCCCTCGACGTGGACGGCTTCCTGCTCCGTGATCCGTTCACGATCCGGGCCATCGGCAAGCCCGAGACGCTGGTGGGGTCCCTGACCCGGGTCGGCGGGATCGTCGCCCAGCTGTCGGCCACGAATCCGGGCGCCACGGTCGAGGTCCAGCCGAGCGACGAGCCGATGACCCTGCCGGCGACCCGCCGGAACCTCGTCCCGGAGCATGGTCACCCGCGCCTTTGATACCCTCGGCCCGATGACGGACCGACCCGCGCTCACGCTCTACCTCGGCGACCTGCTCCGTCTCCGGCGGGCTCACCCGTGTGGTGGTGACACGTGGCTCGTCGATCGCCTCGGCGCCGACATCGGGCTGCGCTGCCAGACCTGCGATCGCCACGTCCTGGTCGAGCGCCGGACGATCGAGCGCCGCGTCGTCGAGTTCGTTCGGCGCGGTGACCCGATCCTGAGCGCCGCGGCGGCGCCGCGACCGAGCGCCCCGTGACGGCCGGCGGAGGATCGCCCGCGGCCGCCGGGGCACCGTCGGGCGGCGCCCTCGATGTCTTCCGGAACCGCCCGTTCCTGCTCCTCTGGCTCGCCCAGGCGGCGACCCAGATCGGCGGCAACATGGTCATCTTCGGGCTGACCGTCATCATCGCCGAGTCGACCGGGACGACGAGCGCCGTCAGCGTCCTGATCCTGACGTTCCTCCTGCCGGCTGTCCTCTTCTCGGCCCTCGCCGGTGTCTTCGTCGACCGCCTCGATCGGCGCCTCGTCCTGATCCTCACGAACGTCCTGCGCGGCCTGGCGTTCATCGCACTGTTCTTCGCCGGCGATCACCTGCTCCTGATCTACCTCCTCAACATCATCGTCTCGACGATCACCGTGTTCTTCGCTCCTGCCGAGGCGGCGATGATCCCGATCCTTGTCCCGCGCAAGCAGCTCCTGTCGGCGAACGGCATCTTCACCCTGACCCTGAACGCGGCGTTCGCCCTGGGATTCACGCTGATCGGACCGCTGATCGTGAAGATCGCCGGGGCGCCCGCCCTGATCGTGGTCGTGGCCGTCCTGTACTTCGTGGCGGCCGGCTTCTGCTTCACCCTGCCGCCGGGACCGCCCGTCCAGCGCGACGATGCTCCGAGTGACGCGCGCGGCCGGGTGCGCGAGGCCGAGAACGCAATCGGGTCGGTCGTGCTCCAGCTCCGCGAGGGACTGAGCTACATCCACGCCCACCGCGAGATCCGTTGGTCATTGATCTACCTCGGGATCGCCGCCTCGCTCGTCGGCGTGCTCGGCGTGCTCGGCCCCAGCTTCGCGAAAACGACCCTCGGGCTGAGCTCGGAGGACTTCGTCGTGGTCGTCCTGCCGCTCGGCGTCGGGATCGTCATGGGGATCCTCCTCCTGAACGCGTATGGCCGGCTGCTTCCTCGCCGACGGGTCATGGAGGGTGGCCTGATCGCCCTCGGCGGGTTCCTGGCGGCGATGGCCCTGTCCGGTCGAATCAGCAGCTTCCTCGGCTCGTCGGTGACCCGGACTGGCCTGCCTGACCTGTCCCTTCTGACCTCCCTCCTGTCGATCGTGGTCGCCGTCGCGTTCTTCGCCGGGATGGCGTATGCGGCTGTCGCGATTCCCGCCCAGACGCAGCTCCAGGAGGACATTCCCGAGGATGTCCGCGGCCGGGTCTTCGGGGTCCTGAACATGCTCGTCTCGGTTGCCAGCTTCCTGCCGATCCTCGTCGTCGGGCCGATCGCGGACCTCATCGGGACGACTCTCGTCCTCGTTGTGGTCGCGCTCCTGATCGGGGCGTCCGGGGTCGCGTCGATCTACCTGCGCGGGCCGCTCCGGGCGACGGAGCGCGAGCGGCGGGCGAATGTCAGTGCCGACCACGACCCGTTCGTGACCGCGCTCGGCGTCGAGCTCCGGGCGGAGGACTACCCCGACGAGGACGGCGACGGCGTCCCGGACTGGCCGAAGGACGCGGTGCCCGCATCGAGCGAGGCGCCCGAGCTTCGACCGGCCGGGGACCCGGTCACGGCGGCCCAATCGCAGTTTGATGCGGCCGAGGCGCAGACCGACGAATCTGCGGCCTCACGCGACCCGGCCCTGAAGGACGGTGAGGCATACGACGGGGACGCGCTGACGCGCGAGATGTCGATCGATCCCGAGGACCTCGGCACGCCCGCCGACGCGCCCGGGGACACGACGCGCGACCGCCGTCCGCCGGCCTGACCGGGACGGATCGATGGCCCGGATCGCGATCGTGTTCACCGGCGGCACGATCAGCATGCGTAACGACCCGGTTGCCGGCGGCAACGTGCCGGTCCTCGGGGGATCGGCCCTGCTCGAGACCGTCCCCGGCCTGGCCGCCATCGCCGACCCGGTCCCGGTCGATCGGGGCCTGACACCGGCCTCCCACTTCACGTTTGACGCTCTGTTCGGGATTTCGCGGGCCGTCGAGGAGGCCCTGTCCGACAGCGACATCGACGGGGCGGTCGTTGTCCAGGGCACCGACACGATCGAGGAGACGGCGTTCTTCCTCGATCTCCTCCATCACGGTCCGAAGCCGATCGTCGTGACCGGCGCGATGCGCTCGGCGAGCTTCGCCGACTACGACGGCCCGGCCAACCTCACCGCCGCGGTCACGGTCGCCGCCGATCCGGCCGTCGCTGCCGCTGACGTCGGGGTCGTCGTCGTCCTCGACGGTTCGATCGAGCCGGCCGACGACGTGACGAAGACCCATGCCTCCGCGTTCGACACGTTCCGCAGTCTGAACCGGGGGTCGCTGGGGAGGGTCGTGGACGGCGCGGTGGAGCTGACCGGCAGTCGCGGCCTGCGCCGGCGAGTCGTGGCCGAACGGGCGGCCGAACGCGTGTTCCTCGTCACCGCGACGGTCGCGTCCGACGGGACGCCGATCGCCGCCTTGCACGCCGCCAGTGCCGACGGCTTCGTCGTGGCCGCGACGGGCGCGGGCAACACCTCGGCGAGCCTGCTCGCGGCAGCGGAGGCGGCCCTGGCTGACGGCTTGCCGGTCGTCCTCGCCACGCGCTGCCCGGCCGGCGCCGCCTCGGACGGCTACGCGTTTCCGGGCGGCGGCGCGACCTGGATCCGGGCCGGGGCCATGTCCGCGGGCCACCTGACGGGCGAGAAGGCCCGGATCGCGCTCGCCCTCGGGATCGGCGCCGGACTGGACCGGGCCGGCCTCGCCGACCTGCTCGCCGATCCCGCCCCGATCCACGATCGAGACCACTTCTGGGACGCCGGCTGATGCCGCTCGATGTCCTTGTCACCGGCGGCCGGATCGCGACCCTTGCCGGTGAGCGCGGGTTCGGCTGGGTCGAGGCGGTCGGGATCAGCGGCGGCCGGGTGGCCTTCGCGGGCTCGGCGATCGAGCTCGAGACGCGGGCCGACCCGCACACGCTCCGAGTCGAGCTCGACGCCGACGAGGTGGCGATCCCGGGTCTGACCGACGCCCACCTGCACCTGGCCGAGGGCGGGCTCGCGCTCGATCGGATCGACCTGACCTCGAGCCCCACGCTCGACGCGGGGCTGGCCCGGATCGCCGCGGCGCACGCTGCGCTCGCGGACGGCGACGCCTGGCTGGAGGGTCACGGCTGGCACAACGACCGCTGGGCCGTGTGGCCGACAGCCGACGATCTCGAGCGGGTCGCCCCGGGGCGAGCGGTCGCGCTGTGGGCGCACGATCACCATGCACTCCTCGTCAGCCGTCGGGCGCTGGCGATCGCCGGGATCGACGCGGGGACCGCGGACCCCGACGGCGGGATCATCCGGCGCGACGCCGACGGAGCGCCGACCGGGGTGCTCCATGAGGCGGCGGCCCGGATCGTGACCGACCGCGTCCCGCCGGCGACGCCCGAGCAGTACGAGGCCTCGATCGAGCGGCTCGCCCACGATCTCGTTCGACTCGGCGTCGTCGCGGTTCACGATCCCGGCGCCCTGTCGCTCCAGGAGGGCCTCGGCCGGGCGATCGCCGCCTATCGCATCCTCGACGAGCGCGGCGTCCTGCCCATCCGGGTTCACGCCTCGATCCGCTCCGAACAGCTCGCGACCGCGGCCGGGATGGAGCTCAGGAGCGGCGATCCGCTCGGACCGCCCGGCGGCCGCGCCCGGTTCGGCTGGCTGAAGC
>JBKJOK010000055.1:0-16226 GCA_046595595.1 Candidatus Limnocylindrales bacterium | reverse complement strand
CCTGCCCAACGTGATCGTCACGCCCCACACCTCGTGGTCGAGCGGCCGCGTCCTGGACCGGAGCGTGGAGCTGTTCTGCGACAACCTCCGGCGCTACGCCGCCGGCGAACCGCTCCTGAACGTGGTGGATCCAACGGCCGGGTACTGACATCGCGGCTCCCGGCGACGGAGGCACCGGGCCTGATGCGGCACGTTCGTCCGAAATCGAACGGCCGACGCAGGTCACTTCTTTTTTGTGGGGGATCGTCCGATTCCGGACTCCGAAGTCGGAGGAGAGGCCGGAACGGAGGTGGTTTCCGGCAGCGTTCGCGTTCGGACGATGGTCGCCTGAACGGGCCAGACGGTCACTGCTCCGCATGGCGGCGGGACCGGCGATACTTCGCCGATGCAGATCGCCATCGTCGGTCTTGCCGGATCGGGCAAGACGACCGTCTTCAACACGCTCACCCGCGGTCACGCCGAGACCGGCGGCTTCGGCGGGATGGAGCTCCACGTCGGGGTCGTCAAGGTGCCGGACGAGCGCCTCGACCGTCTCGCCGCCATCTTCAAGCCGAAGAAGATCATCCAGGCCGACGTCACCTACGTCGACCTGCCCGCGCCGCCCGCATCGACCGACGGCCACATCGGGACCGAGGACCTGCCCGCGGAGCACCTGGCCCGCCTCCGCGACTCCGACGCGCTCCTCCACGTTGTCCGGGCCTTCGAGGACCCCAACAACCCCCACCCGGAGGGCTCGGTCGACCCGGCCCGCGACCTCGACCGGCTCGACACCGAGTTCATCCTCGCCGACCTTGCTCTCGTCGAGCGCCGACTCGAGCGGCTCAAGCAGAGCGGACGCCATGGGTCGCCGGCCGAGAAGGAGGCCAACGAGCGCGAGGAGGCGGTGATTGTCCGCCTCAAGGCCGCCCTCGAGCAGGGTCTGCCGATCCGCGACACCGCCCTCGAGCCGGACGAGGAGAAGGCGATCCGGGGATTCCGGTTCCTGACCCAGAAGCCGGTCCTGGTCCTCCTGAACGTCAGTGAGGGCGACATCGCCGGGGCGGGGGAGACGGTCGCCGTTCTCGCGGCCACGTACGACCATCGAAACGCCCTGGTCGACGCGCTGTCGGCCCGGATCGAGATGGAACTCGGCGAGCTCGAGCCCGACGAGGCGGCGGTGTTCATGGCGGAGCTCGGGATCGCCGCGTCCGGGTTGGACCGGGTGATCGAGCTCAGCTACCGGCTGCTCGGCCTGATCTCGTTCCTGACGGCCGGCCCCGACGAGGTCCGGGCGTGGCCGATCCGCGACGGCTCGAACGCGGTCGACGCCGCGGGGGCGATCCACAGCGACCTCGCCAAGGGCTTCATCCGGGCCGAGACGGTCGCCTATGAAGAGCTGCTCGGGTTCGGCTCGATGGCCGAGGCGAGGAAGGCCGGGCGCCTGCGCTCCGAGGGCAAGACATACCGCGTCAAGGACGGCGACGTCATCGAGATCCTGTTCAGCAAATAGGACGTTGATCTTGCCGGCCCCGTCCGCCGGCGATGGCTCATGGCGCGTTTGGGAGACGGTCGCGGACGCGCCGTCAGTCGGGCGGATCGTCGGTCTTGAGGTCCTCGCCGTGGGGGTCGTACTCGGCGATGATCGCCCGGTAGTCGGCGCCGCGCTCATCGTCGGCTGACTCGCTGCCGTCGTCGATCGCGACGAGGAAGTTCTCCTCGTCGATCACCGAGACGTTGACCGTCGCGGTCAGCCGGCTGTCGGACACGAACACAAAGCCGTGCTCGCGCTCCAGCTCGACGGCGATCGCCTCGATCAGCGTATCGTGCGTGAAATTGTCCTGGACACTACGTCGAACCGACTCGACCAGCTCGAAGAACTCGTCGGGGTCCATGTCGTCGTCGCGGACGAGCAGGACGTCGGAAAAGACGTCCTCGTCGCCCTCGTGGAGTTCGTAGAAGAACACGGCCGGCCTCGGTCGGGAAGGATTGGATGGAGATCCAGTATCGCATGCGGCCGGCCCGGTCCCCGGTCGGCCTGCCCGCTCCGGGCCGATCGCGGTGACGGAACAGCCCGCTCCGGGGATGCCCGGGACTCCCGCCCGCCCGCCGACCGTGGTCGTGGTCGGGTCGGCGGCCCGCGATCTGGCCGAGGACGATCCGCGCGGCTGGCGACTCGGCGGCGGGGTGTCGTACAGCGCCCTGACGACCGCCCGGCTCGGCATTCCGACCGCCGCGATCGTCGGGGTGGATCGCGAGGCCTCGACCGCGTCCGAGATCCAGCTCCTCCGGGACGCGGGTGTCGAGGTCCACCTCGTCCACCTCGAGCACGGCCCGGTCTTCGTCAACATCGAGCGACCCGAGGGCCGCCTCCAGTTGTGCGGCGACCACAGCGATCCGATCCCCGTCGCCGACGTACCGCCGGCCTGGCGCGCGGCTCCTGGCTGGATCCTCGCCCCGGTCGCCGCCGAGCTGCCGCCGGCCTGGGCCGATGTCCCGGCGCCGGAGTCGCTCGTCGCGGTCGGCTGGCAGGGCCTGCTCCGCGAGCTCGAAGCCGGCCAGCCCGTCCGCCACGTCGCACCGCGGCCCGACCCGATCATCCGTCGAGCCGATCTCGTCGGGCTGTCGCGGGACGACGTGGACAAGCGGATCGAGCTCAAGGACCTGTACGGCCTGCTCCGGCGCGGCGCGTTGCTGGCGGTCACCCAGGGCGATCACGGCGGCCTGATCGTGCACGGCGCTCACGGCGATGCGGACGCCGAGCTCGAGCTCCGCCACTACCCGGCCGTGCCGAGCCGTGATCCCGTCGACCCGACCGGCGCGGGCGACGTGTTCCTCGCCGCGCTGGCCGCGGCCCGGATCGAGCCGCGCCTGGTCGGCGGCAGGATCGGGCAAGGGTTCGATCTCCTCCTCGCCGCCGCCGCGGCTTCGCTCGTCCTCGAGGGACCGGGGATGTTCGGCGTCCCGACTCGGGACGCCGTCCGCGATCGGATGCGCGCAGCACTGCCGCGACGGGTGGCCGCGACCGACGCTGACCGGGGTCCGACGCGAGTCCGATCCTGACGATCAATCGAGCGGAGCGGACCCGGTCGAAGACCGGATCTCGAGGTGGACCGGAACGACGCGATGCTCGGTCCGGATCGGTGCCGCCCCGTCCGTCCCGTCCGTCCCGACGCCGGCCGACCGGGCCGCGATCTGCTCGGTCAGTTTCGCCACCGCCCAGCGGCCCATCTCGGCCGTCTCCTGGCGGAGAGTCGTCAGCGCCGGCTCGACGTACGCCGCGAGCGCGACATCGTCGAAGCCGACGAGGCTGACGTCCTCCGGCACGCGCAGGCCGCGCCGCCGGATCGCGCGCATCGCCCCGATCGCCATCAGGTCGTTGTAGGCCACGATCGCGGTCGGTCGCGGGCTCCGGTCGAGGAGCTCGAACATGGCGGCCTCGCCGCCGATCACCGTCGCCGCCCCGTGCCCGATCGCGAGCGCCGCGTCGGGCCCGTCGACCACGAGCCCGGTCGCGGCCAACGCCTCGCGCACGCCGGCCAACCGCTCGGGTGCGTCGACGTTCCGGACCGGCGGCATCAGGTAGCCGAACCGGCCGTGGCCGAGCGCCCGAAGGTGGTGCGCCGCGAGCCGGCCGCCGGCTCGGTTGTCCGAAGCGACCGAGGGCAGCTCGCCGAACGGCACGGACGTGTTGACGAGGACGACCGGGACCGGCGGACGGGCGAGCCACGCGCCCTGGCTCGATCCGATGGTGGTGGCCGCGACGATGATCCCGTCCACCCGGCGCTCGACCAGGATGTCGAGATACGAGGCCTCGCGATCGGGGTCGTCGTCGGCGCTGCACAGCAGGATCGTGTAGCCGTCGGCGATCGCCGCGTCCTCGACCGCCTTGACGAGCTGCGGGAAGTACGGGTTCTCGATGTCGGTGACGATCAGGCCGAGGGTCAGCGTCGACTGGCGCTTCAGCGCGCGGGCGACATCCGACGGCCGGAAGCCGAGCTCGCGGGCGGCCGTCTCGACCCGATCGCGGGTCGCCGGTCGGGCCCCGCCCACGCCGGACAGGACCCGGCTGACCGTCGCGGTCGAGACGCCCGCCCGGTGGGCCACGTCGGCGATCGTCGTCGCCATCGCCGGGTCAGAAGTGCCCGTTCTCGCCGAGCCGGACCGTGTCCGGGTCCGTGCCGAGCGGCACCGTCGGTGGTTGCTCGCCGGCCTCCTCGCGGCGGGCCAGCATCTCGAGGTCGGCCTGCAGCTCCTCCAGCTCGGAGCCGCCGCCCATCAGGGCATGGAGCTGTTCGGCGTTGAGCTCGCCGCGGCGGTAGGTCCCGCCGGATCGGCCGCGGGTCAGGATCGTGAACGAATCGCCGATCGGCAGGGCGTGCTGGACGTTGTGGGTGATGAAGATGACCCCGAGGCCCTTGTTCCGGGCGGCGATCGCGTGACGCAGGACGAACGCGGACTCCTTGACTCCGAGCGCGGACGTCGGCTCGTCGAGGATCAGGACGCGCGCCCCGAAGTACTCGGCCCGGGCGATCGCGAGGGTCTGGCGCTCGCCGCCGGACAGGGTCCCGACGAGCTGCTCCGTGTCGCGCACGTCGATCCCGATGTTCTTCATCTCCTCGCGGGCGATCGTCGCGGCCTTCTCGCCGTCGAAGCGGCGGAACGGCCCGAACCCGACCGTCGGCTCGTTGCCGAGGAAGAAGTTCCGGCTGATGCTCATCAGGGGCATCACCGACAGGTCCTGGTAGACCGTCGCGATGCCGGCGTTCAGGGCGTCGCGCGGCGACGAGAAGCGGACGGGCTCGCCGTCGACCGCGAGGGTCCCGTCGTCTGGCGGGTGGACTCCGGACAACGTCTTGATCAGGGTCGACTTGCCGGCCCCGTTGTCGCCGAGCAGGCAGTTGATCTCGCCGGCCCGGACCGTCAAGGACACGCCCTCGAGGGCGACGACCGCACCGAAGTACTTCGAGATGTTGCGCGCTTCGAGGAGCGGTTTGCGCGCGGCGCGCTCGGCGGCAGAGGTGGGGGCCGGGCCGGCATCGGCGGCGGGGGACATCGTCACGGTG
Organism: Candidatus Limnocylindrales bacterium; assembly: GCA_046595595.1. Taxonomy (GTDB): domain Bacteria; phylum Chloroflexota; class Limnocylindria; order Limnocylindrales; family CSP1-4; genus CF-46. The sequence goes on along the minus strand of JBKJOK010000055.1, from coordinate 11,184 downwards.
TGCTCCTTCCGCTCAGCGCAACCCGGCGAACCGGCGCCGGATGAAGTTGTTCAGGACGACCGCGGCCAGCAACAGGCTGCCGAGCGAGATCAGGTACCAGTCGGCGTTGATCGAGGCGTACACGATCCCGATGTTGGCCATGCCGATGGCGAGGGCGCCCAGCGCCGTTCCGGCCACCGAGCCATAGCCGCCGGTCAGCAGGCAACCGCCGATGACGGCCATCGTGATCGCGGTGAGCTCGAACGTCCGGCCGCGCTGGATGTCGGCCGACGCGAACTGCATGCTCAGGCAGGCCGCCAGGATCGAGGCGGAGAATGCCGTCGAGGCGAAGAGCGCAATCTTCACCCGGTTGACCGGGACGCCGAGGTTGCGGGCGGCGACCGGCGATCCGCCGACGCCGGTGATCCAGTTGCCGAACCGGCGCCGGCCGAGGATGTACGCGCCGATGATCGCGATCCCGATCCAGAGCAGGATGGTCACGCTCAGGTCGGCGGTCAGCTGGTCGAACTTGAAGGACAGCTTGAAGCTGAAGAGGGCGCCCAGCGGGTCGGCCGCGATCCGCAGGCGGTCGATCGAGATGAACGTGATGTTCGTGACGCTCAGGACGAGGACCGACGAGATTCCCGAGATCGCGAACATCGTGGCCAGGGTCACGATGAACGACGGAAGGCCGGTCCGGACGACGATCAGCCCGTTGATCACCCCGAACCCGGTGGTGACGGCCATCGAGATCAGGATCGCCAGCCAGATCGGCTGACCCCAGGTCGTCGAGATGATCCCCATGAGGATGCTCGAGAAGCCGACGAGCGAGCCCACCGACAGATCGAACTCGCCGCCGATCATCAGCAGCGCAACGGCCGTCGCGATGATTCCGATCTGGGAGGCAAAGCCGACGTAGTTGAGGACGCCGGGGGCCGACAGGAACGCGGTGCTACCGCGCGCGAGCGACAGGCCGGTGAACACCAGGAACACGAAGATGACGATGACAAAGGCGCCGGCTGCGGGCTTGGCCAGCAGCCGCTGGGTCGTGGACACGCGGCGCAGCCGTTCGGGTCCCGGCGCCGCGCTCGCGCCGGCCGTGGTCGTCGTCATCGATACCTCCGCTGCGGGACGAAGGGGCCGGGCCGAAGCCCGGGCCCCTTCGCGTGCGCCATGCGTCGAGACGCCGACGCGTGACAGGTCAAGGTCAGCGCAGACCCTTCGCCGCGAGGGCGATGACGTCGGCGGCGTTGTCCTTGGTGACGAAGCCCGGGCCGGTCATCACGAGACCGGTGCCGTCGCCCGTCGGGAGGTTGCGGGTCTCCACGAAATTCGTGAGGATCACGATCGGGAGGTAGCCCTGGATGAACTGCTGCTGGTCGATGGCGAAGTCCATCTTCCCGTCCTTCACCGCGGTCAGCACGGCCGGGCTCAGGTCGAACGTCGCCAGGTGAACGGCGCGGCCGGCTGCGGCGACGGCGGCGAGGGCCGGCTCCGCCACGGACGGGCCGAGGGTCAGGATGCCGTCGATGGTCGGGTCGGCCTGGAGGGCCGCCGCCATCTTGGCCTGCATGTCGCCGGGGTTGGAGATGTTGCCGGTCAGGACCTTGCCAGCGCCCTCGGCGAGACCGAGACCCTGGAAGAAGCCGTTGCAGCGCAGCGTCAGCGCCTGATTGCCGACTTCCTGGTTGAAGCAGACGCCGTTCTTCACGCCGGCTGCCTTGAAGCGCTCGCCGGCGCCGATGCCCGCCTGGAGCTCGGTCTGACCGACGTGGGCGAGGATGCCGAGGCTCTTGAAGACATCAGACCCGGAGTTCATCGAGACCACCGGGATTCCGGCGTCGACGGCCTTCTTGATGGCCGGGCTGAGGGCATCCGGATTCGGAATCGAGACCACGAGGCCGCTCGGCTTCTTGGCCACGGCCGCGTCGATCAGGGCCGACATCGCCGGCATGTCGCTCTCGGCCGCGGGTGCGTTGTAGGTGACCGTGACGCCCATGTCCGCCGCGCCGGCCTTGACTCCGTTGCGGACGACGCCCCAGAACCCGTCGATGGCCTGGCCGTGAGTGACGACCTCGATCTTGACCGTATTGCGGGCGACGAGCGCGCCATCGGGGCCCTTGCCGCCGGTGGCTCCGCCCGACGCGGCGGGGGTCGCGTTACAGGCCGCGACGACGATCACGGCGCCTGCGATCAGGCTCAGTACCTTGCGAGTGTCCATGCCTTGGTTTCTCCTCCTTGAACGACGTGGTTGGCGGATGCGAGGTCGTTGGGGGCCGCCCGGTTCGATGAACCGTCCGCGGCCGAACGCCGATGCTCCGTCCCTGTTTGCGCTTTCACCTCGGTCGCGTTGACCGCGCGTGACGCACCTCCTTTCACCGACCGGATGACGGTCGATCAACTGCCTGGGATCTCCTCGACACGCACCGGTCGGTGCTCGTGGAGCGAAAGGGTTGCGGCCTCTGCGATCCGCAGTGCCTGGACGCCGTCGCGCGCCGTGCACGGGCTCGCCTCGTCGCCCCGGGCAACCCGGAGGAACGCCGCGAACTCGGCCCGGTAGGCGTCGCCGAAACGATCGAGGAAGTGGGGCCAGGCGGGACCGGCCTGGGGTGGAACGCCGGGCTCGACCGAGCGGATCGGCGTCCGCGGCCCGAGCCCGACGCTGATCGAGTCCTTCGAGCCGAACAGCTCGGCCCGGATGTCGTAGCCGAGCGGATCGTGCCGAGCGACGGTCAGGACGCCGAGCGCCCCGTCGTCCATCCGGAGGGTGGCGACCGCGGTGTCCACGTCGCCGTACTTGGCAAAGACCGGGAAGCCCCGGACGGCACCGTCGGCGAAGACCTCGACGACCTCGCGCCCGGTCAGCCAGCGGATGACATCGAAGTCGTGGATCGAGAAGTCGCGGAAGAGGCCGCCAGACTGCGGGATGTAGCCCTCGTGGGGCGGCTCCGGGTCGTGGCCGGCGAGGCGGAAGTTGTAGAGCGTCCCGAGCTCGCCAGCCGCGATCATCCGATGGGCTTCGCGGTATGCGGCGTCGAAGCGCCGCTGGAAGCCGAGCTGGAACGGAATGCCGGCCCGCTCGATCGTGGCGGCGACGTCGATCGTCGCGGCGATGTCCTCGGCGAGGGGCTTCTCGCAGAACGTCGGCAGGCCACGGTCGGCCGCCGCCCGGATCAGGTCGGCATGAGCGGTGGTCGCGGCCGCGATGACGACCGCCTCGGCCTCGCCGAGGGCCGCCTCGAGACTGGGCATCGCCCGGCCGCCCACCTCGGCGGCGGCCTCGGCGGCTCGCTCGGGCATGGCGTCGGCGATCAGGAGCTCGTCGACCCCGGGGGTCTCCGCGAGCAGCCGGGCGTGGAGCCGGCCGATCCGTCCCGCGCCGAGCAGGGCCAGTCTCATCGCGCTCCTCCGTGGGTCGTGGCCGTCCGGCGCAGCGCGGCCGCAAGCACCCGTCGCCCGATCGCGGCGCTCTCGGCCGGGGGCGGCCAGCCGCTGTCCTGCTCGACCATCAGCCAGCCGGCGTAGCCGCGCTCGGCGAGGACGCGGAGGATCCCGTCGAGATCGAGGACGCCCGCCCCCAGCTCCGTGAAGAGGCGAGCCCGGATCCCGGCTCCGAATCCGCCGACCGTGCCGGCACGCAGCCCGGCCATGATGTCCGGATCGACGTCCTTGAGGTGGACGTGGCTGACGCGTTCGCCGTAGTGCCGAAGCGCCTCGACGGGGTCGCCGCCACCGACCGTGAAGTGGCCGACGTCAAGACAGAACGGGAGCGTGTCGGCGTCGATCGATATCGCCAGCCGCTCGATCTCGTCGGGCGTCTCGACGTACGTCCCGGCATGCGGGTGGAACGCGATCCGGGCATGGACCGCGCGGGTCTCGCGGGCGATCGTCTCGAGGAGCTCGATCGTGGCCGCCCAGCCGGCCTCGGTCAGGCGCGGCGTCGCGGGGTCGTGCGCCCGACCGGCGTACGGGTCGCGATCGGGCGAGCCGTCGAAGGCGACGCACAGGACCTCGCCGCCGCCCGCGACCAGCAGCCGGATCCGTTCGCGGACCTCGCCGAGGGCGGTCGGGGTGGGGCCGTCGACCGTCGCCGGGATCGAGGCGTAGACCTCGGCCAGCACAAGCTCCCGGGCGGCCAGTGCGAGGCGCAGCACCTGGCCGTCCGGAAAGCCGAGCCCGAGCTGCGTCCCGTCGTACCCGGTCCGGGCGATGTCGTCGAGGATCGCGTCGGCGGTCGTGCCCAGTCGGAGCTCCGCGATGTCCACGTTGTTCCAGAGGATCGGCACAGTCCCGACCCTGGCCGCCGCGAGCGGCCCGCCGACGGCCAGCCGGGCGCGCAGCCGACGGGCCTGCTCGAGCACGGCCGGGGAGGCGGGCGAGGCGATGGTCACTGGTGCTGCTCCTCGGCTCGGCCAGCCAGCCAGCGGGCGTGCTGCTCGGGATGGTTGGGCGGGCTCGGGGCGTCCCACCAGCCGGTCTTGTCGGGTCCGGCGACCGCCAGATCGCGATCGACCTTGACGTGGACGAGCGACGGACCGCCCGAGGCGAGCGCCCGGCGAACGGCCGGCTCGACCTCGTCGGGGTGGGTCGCGAGCTCGTTGTGGATCCCGAACGCGGCCCCGATCGCTCGAAAATCCGGCGAGTAGACCGAGCCGTCGGGCGTGATGAAGTCGGTCCAGGCCGGCCGGCCGAAGAAGTTCTCCTGGCCGCCCTTGATGCTGATCCAGCCGGAGTTGTCGAGGACGATCGTGCAGACCGGTGTCCCGGCGAGGACCGCGGCCTGGAGCTCCTGCATCGTCTGGAGGAAGTCGCCATCGCCGCAGACCGCCATGACCTCGCGATCCGGGAGGGCGAGCTGGGCGCCGATCGCGGCCGGCAGGGTGAAGCCCATCGTCGAGAAGCCGCCGCTCGTCAGGTGGGTCCGCGGTGTGCGGGTCACCCAGCGTTGCTTGACGAGGCCCTGCGGGAGGCCGGCCCCGGTCACGACGACGGCGTCGTCCCTCGTCGCGGCCTGGACCTCGCGGACCGCCCGGGCCATCGTCATCGGCGTCGCCCGGGATGACGACTTGATCTCGATCTGTTCGAACCAATCCGCCTTCAGGCGCTGGATCTCCGCGAAGTATGTGGTGTCGCGGTAGACGGCCGGGCCGCCGCCCGGCCCAAGGGCCAGGAGCAGGTCGGCGAGGGCTGCCTTCGCGTCGCCGACCAGCGACACATCGACCGGGTAGTTCTTGCCGATCTCGCGGGGGTCGATGTCGATCTGGATCAAGCGCGACGGTGGGATCGCGAAGGTGACGCCCCTGCGGTACGACGAGGCCGACCAGTCGGTGAAGCGCTGGCCGACCGAGATCACGATATCGGCGGCGGCGGTCAGCAGGTTGCCGCAGGTCGAGGCCGTGTCGCCGATCGTCTGGGCGCTCAGCTCGTGCGTCTCGTCGATCGCGCCCTTGCCGTTCCAGGTCGTGACGACCGGCGCGCCGAGCCGCTCGGCCAGGGCCAGGATCTCGTCCCAGGCCTCGGCCAGGAGAACGCCCCCGCCGGCGACGATCACGGGCCGCCGGGCGTCGCGCAGGGATGCCGCTGCCCGGTCCACGTCGTCGGTCGCCGGCCGGATCCGGCCGCGCGCCTCGCGCCTCGCGGGGTCGGGCATCCGGACGTCGGCCGCCTCGGCCTGGATGTCCATCGGCAGGTCGAGCAGGATGGGACCCGGCCGGCCGCTCGTCATCGCGTTCCAGGCACGGTGCAGGACGAACGGCAGGTCGTCGACCCGCGACGGCTGCCACCACTCCTTGACGACGGGCTCGAACACCCGCGGGTTGTCCGCGTGGTGGCGGCGCTCGAACTCCTGGAACAGGCCGTGGCCACGCATGTACGTGTGGGGCGAGCCGATCGCGAGCGCGACCGCGGTCGAGTCGACGTAGGCCGTGCCCATGCCGACGACGGTGTTCATCGCGCCCGGTCCGATGCTGGTGAACGCGAGCATCGGGTCGCCCGTCGCCCGGAAGTAGCCATCGGCGAGGTGGACGGCCGACTGCTCGTGCATCACCTGGATCGTCCGGATCGCGTCCTGGCGATCGAGCAGCGCGTCCGTGATCGCCCAGCAGCCGTGACCGGGAATGCCGGCCGCGAAGGGGACGCCCTGGAGGACGAGGTACTCGACGAGGATCTGGGCGCCGGTCAGGCGGCTGAGCGGGGTGGCGGAATCGCTCACAAAGCTCCCTGGGCCGATGATGTAATCGTTTACATGCGAGTGCGATCGGATCGTACGAAGCCGGTTGCGCGGTGTCAACGAATCGGTCGCGATCGGGTTGCCGGCCGGTCGCGACTCGGGGTTGGGGTATCGTGTGCGAGATGGCGTCCGTGTCGCGGACGCACGAAAGGACAGGGTCGAGCCAAATGACGCAGGTCGCCGAACCGGACAGCTCGCGAGCCCGGGCCGAGGGGCAGACCAACGCCGCGCCGGACGCGGTTCACCACTGGATCGGCGGCCGGATCGTCGAGGGCGCGTCCGGCCGGCGCGGGCCGGTCTACGACCCGGCGACCGGGCGAATCGCGCGCGAGGTCGACTTCGCATCGGTCGACGAGGTCGCGGCAGCCGTGGCCGCCGCGAAGGCTGCCTTCCCCGCCTGGCGCGCCACGTCGCTCTCGAAGAAGACCGACATCCTGTTCAAGATCCGGAACCTCGTCGAGGCCCGCCGCAAGGAGCTGGCTGCCCACCTGACGGCCGAGCACGGCAAGGTCCCGTCCGACGCCCTCGGCGAGATCGCCCGCGGAATCGAGAACCTCGAGTTCGCCTGCGGCATCCCGAACCTCCTCAAGGGCGGCTTCACCGAGCAGGCCTCGACCGGGGTCGACGTCTTCCAGATCCGCCAGCCGCTCGGCGTCGTCGCCGGGATCACGCCGTTCAACTTCCCGGCCATGGTCCCGATGTGGATGTTCGCGACCGCGATCGCCACCGGCAACACGTTCATCCTGAAGCCGTCGGAGAAGGATCCGTCGGCCGCGATGTTCCTCGCCGAGCTGCTCCACGAAGCGGGCGTCCCGGACGGCGTCTTCAACGTCGTCCACGGCGACAAGGTCGCCGTCGACGCCATCCTCGACCATCCCGACATCGCGGCGCTGTCGTTCGTCGGCTCGACCCCGATCGCCCGCTACATCTACGAGACCGGGACGCGCAACGGCAAGCGCGTCCAGGCCCTCGGCGGGGCGAAGAATCACATGATCGTCCTGCCCGACGCCGATATCGACATGGCCGCCGACGCGGCGGTCTCGGCCGGCTACGGCTCGGCCGGCGAACGCTGCATGGCGATCGCCACGATCGTCGCGGTCGGCGACGTGGCCGACCCACTGGTCGAGGCGATCACGAAGCGCCTCCCGAATGTCAAGGTCGGGCCGGGCACGGACCCCGAGGCCGAGATGGGCCCGCTCGTCACCCGCCAGCACCGCGACAAGGTCGCCTCGTACCTCGACAGCTCGGCCGCCCAGGGCGCGACGGTCGTCGCCGACGGCCGGGAGCTGCCGCTCTACAAGGACTCCGAAGGCTTCTTCCTCGGCGTGTCGCTGATCGACTACGTGACGCCGGCAATGGACGCCTACAAGGACGAGATCTTCGGGCCGGTCCTGACCGTCGTCCGGGTCGCGACCTACGAGGAGGCCGTCGGGCTGATCAACGACAACCCGTACGGCAACGGGACCGCGATCTTCACCCGCGACGGCGGCGCCGCGCGCCAGTTCCAGTTCGAGGTCAACGCCGGGATGGTCGGGATCAACGTCCCGATCCCGGTCCCCGTCGCGTACTACAGCTTCGGCGGCTGGAAGAATTCGCTGTTCGGCGATCTCCACATGTACGGCCCCGAGGGAATCCAGTTCTACACCCGGGCCAAGATCGTGACCCAGCGCTGGCCGGACCCCGGCACGTCGAAGATCGATCTCGGGTTCCCGCGGACCCGTTGATGGCTGCGTTCGACCCGGCTTCAGCCGCGGCCGGCCGGAATGGCCAGGTCTTCATCGTCAGCGCGGCCCGGACGCCGATCGGGAAGTTCGGCGGAGCGCTCGCCGACACGCCGGCGACCGTTCTCGGCGGGGCCGCGATCCGGGCCGCCATGGAGCGCTCGGGGCTGCCCGAGGGGACTGCGGTCGACGAGGTCCTGATGGGCCAGGTCCTCCAGGCCGGGGTCGGCCAGGCGCCAGCCCGCCAGGCGGCGATCGCGGCCGGGCTCGCGGACTCGACGTCGGCGACGACGATCAATCGCGTCTGCGGCTCGGGCCTGAAGTCGATCATGCTGGCCGCCGCCGAGATCCGGGCCGGTGACGCCGAGATCGTCGTCGCCGGTGGCATGGAGAACATGAACCAGGCGCCGTTCCTCCTGTCGAAGGCCCGGTTCGGCTACCGCCTGGGCAACGCGACGCTGGTCGACACGGCGGTCGCCGACGGCCTGACCTGCGCGTTCGAAGGCTGTCACATGGGCACCCACGCGGAGCGGGTCGCGATCCACGACCACGTCTCGCGCGAGGACCAGGACGCGTTCGCCCTCGCCTCCCATCAGCGCGCGGTGGCCGCCCAGGACGCGGGCCTGTTCGCCGCTGAGCTCGTTCCCGTGACGGTCCGCGACGCGAAAGGCCGCGAGACGATCGTGGCCACCGACGAGGGGCCACGCCGCGACTCCACGCTCGAGGCCCTCGCCCGCCTGAAGCCGGTCTTCGACCTGCCAACCGGCGAGGACCGGGGCGACGCGACGACCGGCACGGTCACCGCCGGAAATGCGCCGGGCATCACCGACGGGGCAGCGGCCACGGTCGTCGTCAGCGAACGGGTCGTCGAGGCCCACGGGTTGACCCCGCTCGCCCGGATCGTCGGCTACACCCAGGCTGAGGTGGCTCCGAAGTGGCTGTTCCTCGCCCCGATCACGGGCGTTCGCCGGCTGCTCGACCGGATCGAGCTGCCGATCGAGGCGTTCGATCTCGTCGAGATCAACGAGGCGTTCGCCGCCCAGACCCTGGCCGACGGGCGCGAGCTCGGCTTCGACTGGGACAAGGTCAACGTCAATGGCGGGGCCATCGCCCTCGGTCACCCGATCGGGGCGAGCGGGGCGCGGATCGTGGCCACCCTCCTCCACGAGCTGCGTCGGCGCAACGGCCGCTACGGGCTTGCGACGCTGTGCCTCGGTGGCGGCGGGTCGGTCGCGATGGCCGTGGAGCGGGTCGCATGACCGGGACAGCCATTCCCGCCGCGCGACCGCCCCTCGCCGACAGCCCGCTCGGCCGCACGATCGAGACGACCGACACCGACATCTGGAACGACTCGTGCGCGATCGACGAGCTCGAGTACGCGATCTCGTACGGCGCCGTCGGTGCGACCGCCAACCCGACGATCGTGACCGACGTCTGGAAGAAGGAGCCGGCGCTCTGGCGTGCCCGCGTCCAGCGGCTGGCCGTCGAGCAGCCGACCGCGAGCGAGGTCGAGCTTGCCTGGCGGATCGTGGACGAGATGTCGACCCGGGCGGCGCCGCTGCTCCGGCCCGCGTTCGAGGCGCAGGGTGGACGGCAGGGCCGGCTCTCGACCCAGACCGATCCGACCTTCCATCGCTCGACCGACCGGATGGTTGACCACGCGGTCCACTTCGACGGCCTCGCCCCGAACATCATCGTCAAGTTCCCGGCGACCGCGGCCGGGATCGACGCGATGGAGGAAGCCAGCGCCCGCGGGATCAGCGTGAACACCACGGTCTGCTTCTCGGTCGCCCAGGCCGTGGCCGCGGCCGAGGCGATCGAGCGGGGGATGGCCCGGCGCGAGGCCGCCGGCGCGTCCACCGCGGCGATGGGCCCGGTCGTCACGATCATGATGGGCCGGATCGAGGACTGGCTGCGCCTCCAGGTGGAGCGCGACGGGATCGTGAGCGACCCAGGAGCGCTGCCCTGGTCGGGCGTCGCTGTGTTCAAGCGGGCGTACGGGATCTTTCGCGAGCGAGGGTTCCGGGCGCGACTCCTCGGCGCCGCGATCCGCCATCACCTCCATTGGTCCGAGCTGATCGGCGGAGACGTCGTCATCACGATGCCGGCAAGCTGGCAGCGCCGGTTCAACGCCTCGTCGGTCGAGGTCCGGCCGCGGATGGACGATCCAGTCGATCCGGCGATCGTGTCCGATCTGGCCCGGGCATTCCCCGACTTCGTTCGGGCCTACGAGCCGGACGGCCTCACGATCGACGACTTCGACTCGTTCCCGCCGACGGCCCGCACGATCCGGGCGTTTGTCGCCTCGTATCACGAGCTGCTCCACCAGGTCGGCGACGCGATGATCCCGAACCCCGACGTCCGCCCGGCGACCTGAGCGGTGCCCGAGCCGATGATTCACCCGGCCGCGCCGGCCAACGACCTCGCGCCCGCCGATCTCCTTCTCCGGCCCGGTCCCGACGGCGCCACGAGCCTCGACCCGGTCCGGGCCGGCTGGCGGTACCTCTCGTACGCGACCAAGTCCGTCCTCGACGGAGGCCTGGTCATTCCGGCCGCGCCCGGAGTCGAGACGTGCATCGTCGTGCTCGACGGGCATGACGTCACGGTGACCGGCGACGGCGGGCACTGGAGTCTGCCCGGCCGCGCCGACGTGTTCGCCGACCTCCCCTCGGCCGTGTGGCTGCCGGACGGGCGCGAGCTGACCATCCAGGTCGGGCGGACTGGATCCGGCGGGCGCGCGACCGTGTCGATCTCGCGGGCGCCGCGCTCCACGCGCGACGGCGTCGCGACCGAGCCGATCGTTGTCACGCCGGCGGACGTCGTCGTCGAGACGCGCGGCGCGGGCAACGCCACGCGCCAGATCAACCACGTGATCGCGCCGTCGTTCCCGGCCGACCGCCTCGAGGTGGTCGAGGTCCTGACGCCGTCGGGCAACTGGTCGAGCTGGCCGCCGCACAAGCACGATGTCGACGACATGCCCGTCGAGGCGGTTCTCGAGGAGATCTACCACTACCGGTTCCGGCGGCCCGCGGCCTGGGCGATCCAGCGCGTGTATCGGGCGGACCGCTCGCGGGACGCCCTGTTCGAGGTCCGCGGCGACGACGTAGCGATCGTCCCCGACGGCTACCACCCATTCACCGCCACCCATGGCGACGACGCCTACTACCTCAACGCCCTGGCCGGCGACCGCCGAACGATGGCCTGCTCATTCGATCCGGACCTCGACTGGGTCCGCGCCACCTGGCCCGGAATGGA